>JBDSKE010000024.1:0-8489 GCA_039917105.1 Candidatus Eiseniibacteriota bacterium
TGACGGGCCAGAGCGAGGTTGCGTACTGTCCCCTCGTCGGGCAAGGTCGCTCGGCACCTCTCGCGGGCTCGTGGCCCGACCGCTGCTTCGCAGCGTCCCGGTCAGGAGTTCTGTGCATTCCAGGGACCACGAGGCACTAAGGTGATCGTCAAAAAGTTCCCCATCGAACATCTGGATCCCATCACACTTCTGGGGCACAACGATTCCAATCTTCGGCAGATCGAGCGCGCGATCCCAGTCCGGATCACGCTCCGCGATGGCACCCTCACGGTTTCGGGTGAGGAAAAGGATGTGAAGCCTGCCTCGCAGGCGCTCGAGGAACTCGTCGAGCTCGTGGAGCGGGGCAAGGTGCTCGAAGAGGCCGACGTCGCGACAGCGCTGGGGCAGGTGAAGCGCTTTGCCGACAGCAATGGCGATCCGCGCGGCCGGACGCGACTGGCCGACGCCTACGACGGTGCGCCGGGATACACATTCGATCGCAAGTCCGTGCGCGCCCGCACCCCGACTCAGGCCATCTACCTCAAGGCGCTCGAACAATACGATGTGGTGTTCGGCATCGGGCCCGCCGGCACCGGCAAAACCTATCTGGCCGTGGCCGCCGCGGTGAACGCGCTGCGCGCCAAGCAGGTCGATCGCATCATCCTCGTACGCCCTGCCGTCGAAGCCGGTGAGAATCTCGGATTCCTGCCGGGCGACATGCAGGAGAAGGTCGATCCGTACCTGCGCCCCATGTATGACGCGCTGGCCGACCTGATGAGCTATGACAAAATGCGCCGCTTTCTGGAGATGGGCGTGATCGAGATCGCACCGTTGGCATTCATGCGCGGTCGCACGCTGCACAACGCGTTCATCATCCTCGACGAGGCGCAGAACACCACAGTGCGCCAGATGAAGATGTTCCTGACACGCATGGGCGAGAACTCGCGCGCGGTGATCACGGGAGATCTCACGCAGATCGACCTGCGCAGCGCGGACGAGTCCGGTTTGGTTCGCATCCAATCCATCCTCGGGCATGTGCCTGATATCAGCTTCGTGTATTTCCATCCCGAGGATGTGGTGCGTCACCGTCTCGTGCGCGAGATCATCCATGCGTTCGATCTGTACGCCGCGCGCGTCAAGGATGGTGCCTACGAGGGCGTGGGCCAGAGCCTCGATCCGTTGGAGGCCCGCCTGCGGCACGAGATCGAGGAAGAGGCCGCGCACTTGGATACACCCATGTTGACGCGTGATCTTGATTCGAAGGATCCCAAGGCGCCTGGTGAGGCGGCTGACCCCGGGTCGGATCGCGGCGTGTGAGTTCGAGCTGCAGGTGAAGATGAGAGGAGGCCGCGGCTGAGTACCCAGGATCTTCCGTCGGTCCCGGCGCTACCGGATCGGGTCAAGCCGGTCCGCTGGGCGCACCATGTTTCGCGCCTTGGATTGGTGGCCGTGCTGTTGGCCGCTGCCGCGACGCTGCCGAGCGGGCAGGGCCCGTTCGAGCGCCTGCGATATCGCGAAGGCGAGATTGCTCGCGAACGCGTCGTGGCGCCGTACGATTTCGGAGTCCAGAAGGACGAGACCACTTTGCGCCGAGAGCAGGAGGAGGCCGCGCTGGCGGTCTCGCCATTGTTCGTGGTGGACGCCAAGGCCGAGGCCGAGGTGCTCAGTCGATGGACGTTGTTCGAGGAGCGTGCGCTCGCGCTCGTGAGCGACCCGCGGGTGAGTCCCGCACAACGCGCCGAACACTTGAAGGCTCTGGGCGTGCCGATCAGCGCCGAGGCCGCCGAGGCGATGGCAGCGCCCGGACGCGCCCGACGTGCGCTCGCCGAGATGGGCGGATGGCTGTCGGAGATCGTCCGCGCCGGCGTGGTCGGCGAGAAGAAGGGCGGTTACATCATGGGGTACCGCGCGGTGAACCTGCGCCAAGGGGACCTCGAGGCGCCCGCGGCGGCCAGCCGATTCATGGAAAGGCGCGAGGCACTCGAGTTTGTCGCGCGCAACGCGCGGGGTCTGTTCGCCAGCGATCCGCGCGGCGTGCAACTCGTGCTCGAGCTGGCGGCGCCATTCGTCCAGCCCACGGTGATCTACGACCGGGCTGAAACCGAGTGGCGCCGCGTGCAGGCGCAGGGCGCCGTGAGCAATCTGGTGGGCACGGTCAAGAAGGACGAGCTCATCGTGGACGCGAACGAACGCGTCTCGCACGAATGCATGCTCAAGCTGCGCACGCTGCGCAACCTCGAGGCGAGCAAGCATGACCAGAGCGACTTCCTGTATCCGCCCGTGGCCCGCATGCTCCTCATGCTGTTGTTCATCGCCGCGTTCGCCACCTACCTTCGTATGGAGTTGCCGGCCGTCTACCGCGACAACGGCATGCTGGGCATGTTCACCTTGTTGACCTTGGCGATGTTGGCATCGGTCGTGGGTCTGGTGAGCTATGCCAACCTGCCCGAATACACCATCCCTCTGGCGCTCGCGCCGCTCGTGGTGGCTTCCCTGCTCGAGAAGCGGCCCGCGCTGGTGTTCACCCTCATGCTGGCCGTGCTGGTCACTTCCATTGCCGAGTTGCGGGCGCCATTCGTGCCGGTGGCCATGATGGGCGGCGTCGCTGCGGTGTATTCGGTGTCGCGCCTACGCCATCGCTGGCACTTCGTGCGCGCGTTCTTCGTCATCGGATTGGCGAATCTGGCGGCGATCCTGGCGTGGGACCTGGCCCGCTCCATGTCCGCGCCGGCGCTGCTGCGCGACGCCATGTGGGGCGGCGTCAACGCATTTTTGGCCACCGCGATCGCGTTCATCATGCTACCGCTGGTGGAGATCCTGTTCCGCCTGACCAGTGACATCACGCTGCTCGAGATGAGTGACCTCAATCGCACCCTGCTGCGGCGCATGCAGTTGGAGGCGCCTGGCACCTATCACCACAGCATGGTCGTGGGCTCACTTGCCGAGGCCGCTTCCGAAGCGGTGGGTGCCAACTCCCTGCTTGCGCGAGTGTCCGCCTACTACCACGACATCGGCAAATTGGCGAAGCCCGAATACTATGCCGAGAACGAGCCCGCTTCCTCGCGTTCGCGTCACGAGAAGCTGACGCCGTCGATGAGCGCGCTGGTGCTCAAGTCCCACATCACCGAGGGCCTCGAGATGGCGCGCAAGCAGCACCTGCCGCGCGCCATGCGCGACGCGATCCCCGAGCATCACGGCACCATGGTGATGGCGTTCTTCTACCACAAGGCCCTCGAGTCCGATCCCGGCGCGCGGCGCGAGGACTACAGTTATCCAGGGCCCAAGCCGAGATCCAAGGAAACCGCCATCCTCATGTTGGCCGATGGGGTCGAAGGCGCGAGCCGCGCGTTGGCCGAGCCCACGCCCAGCCGCATCCGGGGACTGGTGCAGCGAATCATCGAAGAACGCGTGCGCGACGGACAGTTGGATGATTGCACGCTCACGCTGCAAGACCTGGCGCGCATCCGTGAATCATTCATCCCCGTGCTCACCGCGATATTCCATGTGCGCGCCCCGTATCCCGAGGCGCCGCGCCGCGCAGGCCGCGAAGACGCTCGACGCGACGCCTGAGCAGCGTCCAATGGACCGAGTACATTGCCCGTCACGGGGCCGTGAAGCATAAGCAATTCTCCTGATGAAGCGGGGCAAGCTCGAGCATGGCATCGAACGCCGCGATCCACCGCGTCGAGTTGAACGTGGCCGACATGGACCGGTATTACTACGCCGACCATTCGCTCACGCTCGCGCGGCACCCATCCGAGACCGAAGAGCGGATGATGGTACGCTTGCTCGCATTCGCACTGTGGGCGCATGAGCGCCTTGAGTTCGGGCGCGGAATCGCCGTACCTGAGGAGCCAGACCTGTGGCAGCGCGATCTGACCGGCCGGATCGAACGCTGGATCGATGTGGGCCTGCCTGATGAACGCCGGATCCGCCAGGCCTGCGGGCAGTCTGACGAGGTGATCGTGCTCGCCTATGGCGGACGGACTGCAGACCTTTGGTGGGAGAAGGTGAGGGGCGAGTTGCCCAAGGGGCGCCGGCTCTCGGTGGTCATGGTCGCGCCCGAGACCACCACCGCACTCGCCCGGCTCGCAGAGCGCACCATGAGCGCGCAACTGCTTGTGCAGGAAGGCGAGCGGTGGCTTTCCCTGGGGGAAGAGCGGTTCGAGGTCGGGCTGCAATGGCGGCTGGGGGAGTCTGGGGCGTGAAGTTCACCGCTTCCCCTGCAGATGTGGCCACCACATTTCCCTTCCCCTTGTCCGAGCCCCGGTTCACCATCGGCGGTGGTTCCAAGTCCCCGGTGTTTTTTGACGCGGGCGCGTCGCGTCCGCATACACGGGAGGTCCCCATGGCGCGGCTTGCCGAAATCCTCGATCGCAAGGGCGATTCCGTCGTTTGCATCCCTGCCCGCAGCACCGTGTACGAAGCGTTGCAGAGGATGGTCCAAAAGGGGGTCGGTTCCGTGCTCGTGCTGGAGGACGAGCGTATCGTCGGGATTTTCACCGAACGTGACTATCTGCGCCGTGTGGCGGTGCCAGAACTACCGCCAGACACACCGGTGGGCCAGGTTTCCACCACCGAACTGGTCGTCGTCATCCCGGGCGACAGCGTGCTCGATTGCATGGCGGTCATGACCCAGCGACGCATCCGGCACGTGCCGGTCATGGACGGCGGGCGGCTGTGCGGGCTGGTCTCGATCGGGGACCTGGTCAAGCACGCTTCTGCGGAACAACAGGTCGAGATCCAGTACCTGCGCGAATACATCTCGGGCACCAGCCACTAGCGAAGAAATGCAATCGGGGCGGGAGATTTTGTTTCCGGACTGGCCCACCACGGCCGCGAATCCCCGCGTTCAGTCCAATCAGCGGCTGGCTCAACTAGTGTAAGTTATTGTGAATATTGAATTTCGACGGCCACCCCTTGGCGGCGGCCGCAGTCTTGACATCCAGCCACTTGTCCCCCGCAGGTCAGTTGTCTAAGCTGCCGCCCGTGTCCTTCAGCCCTGCGGAGGCACAGGAGTCCATGTTCCATCCATTGAACCACGGAGGGTCAGCCACATGAAGCGTCTATTGCTCGTAGCCTGCTTGTTCGCGCTCGCCAGCAGTGCCACCGTTGCGTCCGCCGATTCCATGGATGCCAAGCATGCCAAGGGCGGGCTGGGTTTCCACAACGTCGAGGCTCCGATCGGGCTGCGCTGGTGGATGGCAGGCGAGAAGATGGCAATCGACTTGGGCTTGGGATTCGACTCCTCGCCTTCGGCCATCGATGCGGATGAGAAGGAGAATGGATTCGCGGTGGAATTCGGCATCCCCTTCGTGATGCACAGTTGGGAGAATGCGCACGTGCTGTTCCGGCCGGGCCTTCTGTACCAGAGCCAGCAGGTCGGGTTCGACTCTGATCCTGGTGCCGGCTTCACGTTCGACACCGAGAACCAGACCGCCTTCTCGGTCTCAGCCGAGATCGAGGCAGAAATCTTCCTGCGCGAGAACTTCAGCGTTTCGGCCTCGCACGGCATCGCCTTCCAGTCCGTGGATCCAGGCTTTGGCGCGGATTCGCAGACCTCGTTCGGGACGTTTGGTAACAACTTCACGAACATCGGCTTCCACGTGTACTTTTTGGGCGGCGAGTAGTAAGCGGTTCGCTTCGACGCCGACCCTGTTTCCGGGCCCCTGGGCAGTCGCCCATGGGGCCCGCGGCTTTTTTTGTCGAGCCCGGCCTCACCGTTGCAGGACCGCCAGCACCAACTCGACCAGAATCAGCCCGACCACGGTGAGCTCGAGTACTTCGCTGCGAGCGGCCTGCGCCTCGAGGTTGAGCATCTTGTATGTCTCTCGCAATGTCGCCAGCTTGCGATCGATGCCGGTGCGCCAAGCGCGCCCTCGGAACACCTCGAGCGCGGCGGCATAGATGCGCGCCAGGTAAACATCGTCTGTCACCCGGAGTGAGTTCTCGATGCGCTCCACGGTCTCGCTCGCGTTCCCGACCAACGACTGCAACTGGCCCAGCAATGGCGCGAAGCGCCGTCCCACCCGGTAGCCCGAGCGGCCGCGGGCGGCGTTGATCCGCGCCACCATCTTGGGGAGCTCGAGGTCGAGGATGGCGTCATAGACGCGCAACTCGAGCAGCTGCGCATTGGCGAACTCGAGCACATCCTGCACGCTGGAGTTCTTCGCGTCGGGTTCCACGACCAGCGCGTTGTTCCAGGTCAGCAGGGCCAGATCGTCGGCGAAGTATGAGAAGCGGTGGGGAAGCAGCTCATGCAGCGCCTCGGGCGCCAGTGGCCGGTGTTCATCCAGCAGCAGCAGCACCATGTCCTGGTCGACGAGCCGATTGGTATCGAGCGGATGGCCAACCCCGTCGCGCAGGGCGTCGATCCGGAAGACCACATAATCCTCGGTCACCGGCGCGAGCTGCGCACGCTTGATGGCGGGGCCGATTTGCTCGATCAGCGTCTTGAGATGCCCGTCCAGCACGGGTGCCAGGTCCCGAACCAGATCGACTCGGTTGCCCGAGTCAGCGAACTCCGACCAGGGCATGTCGGCAGGTAATTGCAGTTCGATTCGCAGCGAGACGACCGCGAAATCGAAAATCCGCGCCGAACAGGTCGAGGGCAGTAGCCTGGTGCCAACCTTGTGAGGCTCGGATGGGAGCGGAACAGTGACGGGGACAACCGCGATCTGGCTCGCCTGGGCCCCACCTGACGAGTGGCCGCTGCGGTCGGGCGAACTGGTGGCCAACAACTCGCAAGTCCGGGCAAGGTCCACGGCGTGGCCGACGTCGTATTGTCGGTAAACGAAGATCCGCCCATCCACGCGGGCTTGCTCGGAAGCGCGGTCCGGGGCATTGTCATGGCCGAGTTGGTCCGGGTCGTCGCCTCGCGGAACGCTCTCGCCAGAATCCAATTCTACGCTCGATTTCATGGTGGCACACGAAGTGCAACATGTGTGCCGACCGCATGAGCATTGATGCCAAACGCGCAGCCAGGCAGGGAAATGGGGCCTTGAAGGAGGCAAAGGGGGAGAGTTGAAGCCACCGCGTCGGGTCCTGCTCAGGTTGTTCAGCGCGTGCTTGCTTGTCGTTGTGGGATGTTCGCAGAATCGCCAGGTAGGGCGCGATCCCTCGCCCGTGAATATTCGTGCCCCTCTGCAGGCCATGGTCCGCTCTGCCAAGCATTCCAACCTGCATTGGGCCGCCTTCCCTGAGTTCCGCAGACAGGTCAAGCAGCTCTACGAGCGCTCGGGCTGGCGGCCATTGTGGTTGTGGGGCCCGCGTCCCACCGAGGCTGCGACCCAGTTGATTGCACGCCTGGCGGCGGCTGATAGCTTGGGACTCGAACCCGCCGACTACGATGCTCAGTGGCTTGGCCATGAGGCACGCGAGCTTGCCTCGCCGCTCACGGTTCCCACCAAGAAACGGTTGGCGCGATTCGAACTCGGCCTATCGGTGGCCGCGGTGCGGTTCACCACCGCACTCCGACGCGGCCGCGTGAGTCCACGATCGGTGCACTCCGAACTCTTCCGGCCACGGCCGTCACGGGCGGCCGAGATGGCGGTCGACTCGCTTCGTGATCCAGCCAAGCAGGGCCGCATCCTGGAGCACCTTCAGCCGCATCTGCTTCACTATCAACTGCTCAAGAACGGCCTCGCCCATTACCGGGCCCTGGCCCGGGATACCACCCTGGTGCCATTGCCCCCCTTGCCGCCCGTCGTCCAGCCCGGGATGAAACTGGGTGCTGCCCCACGGCTTCGGCACCTACTTGAGGCCACGGGTGACCTGACGCGAGCGGCTCCCACGGGCACCGCTACGAGCACGCAATACACCGAGGACCTGGTCGCAGCGGTGAAGCAATTCCAGACCCGCCAGGGCTTCGAGCCGAACGGCGTGATCGATGCTTCCACCGCAACGCGCCTCAATCGTCCATTCGAGAATCGAGTGAGGCAGATCGAGTTGGCGCTGGAACGCTACCGTTGGCTTCCGGCGACCTTCAAGGCACCGCCCATCATCGTCAACATTCCGGCTTTCCGGTTGGACGCGTTCCGCGGCCTGGTCGATCGCGAGGACGACATGCTCAGCATGGATGTGGTGGTGGGCGACGCCGACGACACCCACACGCCGGTGTTTGCCGCCGACATGAGATACCTGATTTTCCGACCTTACTGGGAAGTGCCCGCCAGCATCATGACGGCCGAGTTGGTCCCCAAAGCGCTGGAGGACCCGAGCTACCTCGAGCAGGAGGGGCTGGTCCTGGTGAGCGGCGAATCCGATCGTGCACCGGAGGTGCCGCCGACCCCAAAGAACCTGAAGCAGATCGGCAAGGGCATGCGCCTGCGCCAGCGTCCAGGGCCGGACAACGCCCTGGGGCTGGTCAAGTTCCTGCTGCCCAACGCGAACAACATCTACCTGCATGACACTCCGGCGAAAGGCCTCTTCGCAAAGGCCCGCCGCGACGCCAGTCACGGCTGCGTCCGCTTGAGCGACCCGGTCGCGCTGGCCGCACATGTGTTGCGCGA
>JBDSKE010000025.1:0-20530 GCA_039917105.1 Candidatus Eiseniibacteriota bacterium
GGGGTCATGAGTCCGCACAGCATGCGGATCGTGGTGGTCTTGCCCGACCCGTTTGGCCCCAGGATTCCGAAGATCTCGCCAGGCATGATGCTGAACGAGATGTCGTCGACGGCCGTGAACTTGCCGAAGCGCTTGGTCAGGCCGCGCACCTCTATGACGGGTGCCGCCTCACTCATGGGGTGTGAGCGAAGACCGCGTCGGCGGGAAGCCCGGGCTTGAGCACGCCCCGCGATGGAGCCAGAACCACTTTCACTGCGAACACAAGATTGGACTGTTCTTCTTCGGTGAGGGCGGCCCGGGGTGTGAACTCGGCATCGGTGGCAATGCTCACCACTCGCCCCGGAAAAGTCTGCCTGGAGCCGACCGGGCGCACCTGCACGATGGATCCTACCTGCACCCCGGGCAGTTCGGGAGCGGCCAGATAGACCCGGATCCACAGCGTCTCGGGGTCGCCGAGCGTCACCACCGGTACGCCTGGCGTGACCACTTCCCCGACCTCGAAGTTCTTGAGGAGCACCACGCCGTTACGCGGTGCGCGCAGCACGAGTTCACCCGCGCGACTGCGCGCCCCCGCCAACATGGCCACGGCGGCCTTGGCGGCATCACGGGCTGCGCTCACCTGCATGCGACGAAACCCTTGCTCTTGGATGCGCAACTGTTCGCTCGCAGCCTTGGCTCGGGCCGCTGTGGCGTCGCGCCGCGCGCGCGTGCGATCCAACTCCGCCTGCGCGATGACCTGGCCCTTGGCGAGCTGCTCGGCGCGCTGGAAATCGGCTTCGGCCAAGCGGCGTTCGGCTTCAGTGGCGGCCAGCTCAGCGCGCGCCATGGTGACTTCGGCAGGCCGTGCTCCCGAGGCAAGGTCTCTGGCCTGCGACTGGGCGCGGTCGGCCTGCGCGATTTGCGAATTCAGCTCAGCGGCCACTTCCCCGCGGTCAAGCACGGCAAGGGTGTCGCCGGCATGTACCGTGTCGCCTTCATTGACCGAGAGCATCACCAAGCGGCCACCCACGAGCGAGGCGACATCCACTTCGTCGAGTTCGATCGTGCCGGAGCCCTTCGTTTCCTTCTTGCACGCCAGGATCGACAACATCATGAGTATCAACGCGACGAATCCCACGGCCCGCCGGCCACTCACAAACGGACGTCCGGCAGCAGCAGGTCGATTCGCCCGAGCAGCGCGGCGCGCAATGCCTCGTGGGTGTCAAGCCCGGCATCGCGCAGCGGCAGCGGAATGGGGCCGCCGCCCAGGGCGTCGCCACTCACCACCTCGAGGCGGCCCAAGCAACGCAACACGAATGCGAGTGGGCCGTGTTCATGCTTGGCGGCTTCGTCGTCCCGGTCTCGCGTGACCACCGCGAGATACCCTGACGGCAGCCCCTTCACTCGCGCGGCCTGCACGGAGTCGAGCGGAAATGCGAACGGACGGCGCAGGCGAACGAATCGCTCGCGGGCCCGTTCGGCGTCGTGTCCGTAGATCGAGGGATCCAGACTGAGCGTGTTGACCACGCATTCGGCTGGCGGGCGCATGCCCTCGCCCGGATCGATCGCCGCGGCCAGCACAGGCACACGCAATCGTCCCGCATCGCGCGCGCCACTGCTCGCGTCGATTTCCTGGGAAACTCCCGAAGCGTCGAATCCGCGCCGCAACTGCTCCCACGCGGCCAACATCGCTTCGTGATCGGCGCGACCGTTGCGGCCGCGACTTTTGACGCGGGCCCAGGCGCGATACGTCGCCTCGTGCTCGGAATCGCCGAGCGCGGTGCAGATGCGCACCGCGACTTCCTCCGAAGGCACTTTGCGGCCATTCTCGATATTGAACAGGAACGACGGGGCCAAGCCACCCGAGGATTCGGATAGCTTCTTGAGCGACCAACCGAGGGCCAATCGTAAGGACCGGATGCGCGCAGCGACTGGATCGTCGACCGGTGCTCTCGTTCCTGGGAGCGTGCGTTCCACCATGGCTCGCAAGTTAGGTCATTCTCTTGGGCGACGCTAGCGCGTGCCTGATTCCAACAGCTGGGCTTGTCCCTGGACGGCGTCCTCATTAGTCTTCGCCGTTCATTCGTCATCCCTATCTGGAGGTCCCATGTCCCCTCGCTCCACCGCCGCGCTCGCATGCGCGACCATGCTGGGTCTGGCTACGGCTGCCTTGGCGGCTGCGCCCTCCAGAACTCCCTCTTCCTCCGCGCCGGCGCTGTCCCCAGCCTCATTCAAGGTCGAGCGAGACACGCTCGAGAACGGCCTCACCATCCTTTACCATGAGGACCACAGCGTTCCTGCGGTGTGTTTCTGGCAATGGTTCAAGGTGGGTTCGCGCAATGAGCGCCAGGGAATCACCGGTTTGTCGCATTTCTTCGAACACATGATGTTCAACGGATCAGGGAACGTGCAGCCGAAGGAATACGATCGCCGGCTCGAATCGCAGGGCGCATACTCCAATGCCTTCACCAGTCATGACATGACGGCCTACTATGAGGAGGGCGGCACCCAATCGCTGGAGACCATGTTCGAGCTCGACGCCGACCGCATGCGCGCGCTTTCGCTTTTGCCCGCCATGCTCAAGTCCGAGATCGAGGTGGTGCGCGAAGAGCGACGGTTCCGCACCGACAACTCGGTGCCGGGCCTGCTCGAGGAGGCGCTCTACTCCACGGCATTCTTCGCCTCTCCCTACGGCTGGCCTGTCGTGGGTTGGATGAGCGACCTTGAGCGAATCACGCGCGATGAGATGGTGAACTACTTCCGCACGTACTACGCGCCGAACAACTGCATCATGCTCGTGGTGGGGGATTACGACGCAAAGACCATCCGGGCCCAGATTCGCAGGCACTTTGGGTCAATTCCGAGGCAGACTCCGCCGCCCCGTCCCGTGAACAGCGAGCCCGAGCAGTTGGGCGAGCGACGCGCCGAGGTGCACTACCCGAGCGAGACCGTGTCGTTCCAGGTGGGTTACAAAGCCCCAAGCGTGCAAAGCGCTGACGGCTACACGCTCCAGGTGCTGTCCACGATTCTCTCCGAGGGCGAGTCCTCGCGCCTGCACCAGGCGCTCGTCTATAGCCAACGTATCGCCTTGTCGGCGAGGGCCTCTTACTCCCCTGGCCTGGAACCGGGCCTGTTCGAGCTCTCCGTCGAGATGGCGCCGAGCAAGACTGCTGCCCAGGGCGAGGCGGCGCTGTATGCGGAGCTTGAGCGGCTGGCAAAGGACGGCCCCACCGAGCGCGAGTTGCAGAAGGCGCGCAATCAGGCAGAGGCGTCTTTCGTGCGGCAGTTGAAGACCAACAACGGCGCGGGCCAGACGCTCGGATTCTATGAACATGTGTACGGCGATTATCGCAAAATGTTCAGCGCGATCGATCGATACCGCGCCGTGACGGCCGCGGACTGCAAGCGCGTGGCGAAAGAGATCTTCAACTCACGCAAGCGAACCGTGGCGGTGCTCGTGCCTGAAGCGGCAGCACAAGGGGAGGCCAAGTGAAGCGATCGATCCTGGTGTTCAGCGCCATGCTCAGCGCCGCCATGCTGTTCGCCCCGCTTGCCCAAGGGGCCTCGAACGGGCCCGGCCTCACGCGCACCCGGCTCGACAACGGCCTGACCGTGATCGTCATGCCATCGCAGCGCCTGCCGCTCGTGGACTTGCGGCTCGTGGCGCGGGCCGGGGCAGTGCAGGACCCGGCCGGCAAGGGCGGCGTCGCCCAGCTCACCGCCTTGCTACTCACGCAGGGCGCCGGCAAGCGTTCGGCTCAACAATTGGCCGAGGCCATTGAGTTCGTGGGCGGCTCGCTCGAAGCGAACGCGGGGCAAGAGCAGTTCACGGTTTCGGCCGA
Organism: Candidatus Eiseniibacteriota bacterium; assembly: GCA_039917105.1. Classification (GTDB taxonomy): domain Bacteria; phylum Eisenbacteria; class RBG-16-71-46; order RBG-16-71-46; family RBG-16-71-46; genus CAIXRL01. The sequence continues at coordinate 3,822 of JBDSKE010000025.1, forward strand.
GGTGCTGCGCAAGGACTTCGGGCTGGGCCTGGAGTTGTTCCGTGACTGCATCGTCACGCCAAATTTCTCGGCCGAGGAGTTCGCCCGCAAGCGGGAGGAGACACTGGGTGCCATCGCCTCGGACAAGAGCGAGCCCTCGGTGATCGCCGAGGAGAAGATGGCATCGTTCCTGTGGGGCGAGAGTCCGCTGGCCCGCCCCGCGCGCGGCACCGAGGCCAGCGTCACGGCCATCCAGCGCGACGACGTGGCGGCGTTCCACAAGCGCTTTGTGGCGCCGGACCGAGCAATCCTGGTGATCGTGGGCGATGTGGACGCCAAAATGGCGATCGCCGCGGCGACCCGAGCGTTCGCGTCTTGGAAACCCAGCGGAGAACCGCTGACCGATCCCTACGGCCCGGCCCCGACGGTGAAGGGTCGCCAAGTGCGCATCATCGACAAACCCGAGGCCACGCAGGCGCAGATTCGCATGGCATGTCCCGGCGTGGCTCGCTCGAGTCCGGACTACTATGCGCTCGAGGTGGCGAACACCATTCTGGGGGCCGGATTCACTTCGCGTCTGGTGAACTCGATCCGGGTCGAGAAGGGTCTTACCTACAGCATCAGCAGTCGTTTCGGGATGCTGCGCGGCGCGGGAAGTTTTCGCATCAACACTTTCACGCGGAACGAAAAACTCCGCCCCTGCGTGGACGCCGTGCTGGCTGAGGTGCAAAAGTTAGTGGACGAAGGTCCGACCACTGCCGAGTTGGACAAATCGCGCAATTACCTGACTGGCCAGTACCCGCTCGGGCTGCAGGCACCCGACGACCTGGCGGGCGAGATCGCGAACATGGACTTTTTCGGGCTGGAGCCCCAGTTCATCCAGACCTACAACGCCCGCGTGCGAGCCGTGACCATGACGGATGTGAAGCGCGTCCTGAAGCAGTACTTCTGTGTCCGTGACCTCAAGATCCTCGTGGTCACCAACGGCGAGTTGGCGCGCAAGTCGCTCGCTGGCGTTGGCGCGATCGAGGTGAAGCCAATCGACTGATTCGCCCCATATCCGTCGCGCGGCCGAGCGCGTGCGTGCTACGGTCCGGGCTCCATGTCCACCGCGCCCCCCGAATCGCCGCGCCCGCGCAAGGGTCTGTTCACCGGCATCCATCGCAATGTCGTGGCGCTGGGGTTCACCTCGCTGCTGACGGATATCTCAAGCGAGATGCTGGTGCCCATCCTGCCCCTGTTCATCACCGGCACGCTCGGGGCATCGGTCGCGAGCTTGGGTGTGATCGAGGGCGTGGCCGAGTGCACTGCCTCGGGGCTGCGCATCGGCGCCGGGTGGTTGTCCGATCGGATCGGCCGTCGCAAACCCTTCTTGGTGTTCGGCTACGGTTTATCGGCCGTGGCCAAAGCCAGCATGGCGCTCGCGGGTTCGTGGCCCACGGTGATGTTCCTGCGATTCAGCGACCGGGTCGGCAAGGGCATGCGCAATCCACCTCGCGATGCCTTGATTGCCGATTCCACCCAGGACGCCGACATGGGGCGCGCATTTGGCTTGCATCGTGCCATGGACACACTCGGCGCGGCGATGGGACCTTTGCTCGGTTGGTGGCTGTTGTCGCGTTGGAGCGATCTGGGGGTCGAGCGGTACCGCCGCATCTTCCTGGTCTCGGCGATTCCCGCCGCGTTGTCGATTGCGTGTCTCCTGCTGTTCGTGCACGCCCCGCGCAAGGTGAAACAGGCACGTTCGCTCGCTTCGCAGGCTCGTGCGCTGTCGGGCCCGTTTCGGCGCTTCCTCGTTGTCGACGCGGTTTTCCAGTTAGGCAACAGCAGTATGGCGTTCATGCTACTGCGGACCCAGGCCGCGGGTTGGGACGCGGGACAGGTCTCGCTCGTCTACCTTGCATACAACCTGCTCTACGCGGCGCTTTCCACGCCACTGGGCATGCTGTCGGACCGCATCGGACGCCGTCCGTTGCTGTTGGTCGGATACACCCTGTACGCCGCGGCTTATGCACTCATGGCGTGGCAGCCGACGCGCTGGGGAGTGTTCGCCGCGTTCCTCGTGTTGGGCGTGCACAGCGCACTCATCGAGGGTCAGGCCAGGAGCCTGATCGCCGACCTGGTGCCGCGCGATGTGCGCGCCACCGCCTTCGGGGTGTACTACGCAGTCGTGGGCGCAGCGCTCTTGCCAGCCAGCATCGTCGCGGGCCTGCTGTGGGAGCGCGTGAACCCGGCTGCACCCTTCATGTTGGGTGCGGGCCTCGCGCTGGCGGCGGCGGTCCTACTCGCCACGCTCATGCCTTCGGCGCGAGAACGGCAGGAGCGCCATGTCACAGGATGACGAGGCCACGCGCATCGCGGCGCTCACGCGCCACCTTGCCGCGGGGGAAGGCGTGGTGCTGGGGCCGGGCGATGATGCAGCGGTGTTGCGCCCCAGCGAACGGCACGACCTGGTCGTGACCACGGACGCGTTCGTCGAAGGGCAACACTTCCGCCGCGAACAACTTTCGCTCGAGGCGATAGGGCGCAGGCTGGCGGCGGCGAATCTGAGCGACTTGGCGGCGATGGGAGCCCTGCCGCGATGGGTGGTGTTCTCGCTCATGGTGCCCGATTCGTGGAGCGAGCCGGACGTGCGCGGCGTGCAACATGCCGCAGCCGTGGCGTTCGAAGGGGAAGCGGTCTCGGTGGTGGGTGGCAACCTTGCCCGCACCGACGGGCCGCTCGTGTTGAGCGTGACCCTGCTGGGCGAGGTCGAGCGTGGACGCCAGTGGATGCGTAGCGGCGCGCGCGTGGGGGATGTACTGGCGGTGACCGGTACGCCAGGATTGGCGGGGCTTGCGCTGGCGGCGGCCGCGCGCGGCGCCGCATGGCCGAGCGCTTACCTTTCGCCGCCGTCTCGCGTGCGCGTGGCGCGCGCGTTGGCCGCGGCGGGCGGGGTCAAGGCAGCGATCGACCTGAGCGACGGACTGCCCGGCGATCTGGCGCAACTTCTGCGCGCGAGCGGCATCGGCGCCGAACTCGAGGCTGCATCGCTACCACCCGGTGCCCTTGAGCCGAGCGACGACTACGAGTTGTTGCTCGCGATCGATCCGGCGCGGATCGCGGCGCTCGAGGTGGTGGCGCGCACCGCCGGGGCTCCGCTCTCGGTGATCGGGCGCTGCGTGGCCGACGGCCTCGTGGTACGAGGGGCGGACGGCGCTTTCCACGCGCTGCCCCCGCGTGGGTACGACCACTTCGCCTGAGTCGGCCGAGCGGCTATCGGTAAAGCGACTTGATGCGGCCCCAGGTGCTGCGCACGGTAGGCGTGGAGCAGCCACCATTGCTTCCGAAGTTGGGTATGGCCACCTCGGACCAGAACCCCACGCCGTACTGGCCCGGCGTGCCGCAGAACTCGATCGAATGTCCCGGCGCAACGTTATTGACGCTCGAGCCGGATGCCCAGTAGCCCACGGTGTTCGCGGTCGCTTCGTTCTCCTGTGCGCTGGCGCCCCACTGCACGAAGTCGATGATCTGCGTGGCGAGGGCGAGGGAGGGCGTCACCGTATTGGGAACGTACAATGCCACCGAGCCCGCGGCATCGGGGAGCGAGAGTGCGGAGAAGAACAGGTCGGTGGTGCTGTTGGTGCCTGTGGTGCCCAAGTGCAGCACAATGCGGCTGCCCGCGCTGGAGCTGATGTTGGTCGTGGTCCCGATCTGCAGCACAGCGACCGATTGGCCCGAGATCTTGAGGCGATACTTCGAAAGATCGCCCGAGGCGCCCAGATTGGCGATCTCGACGCGGTCCTCGCCCCCGGCGAACATCACCTCGGAGATGCGGAAGTCGCTCGCATTGGTATTCCCGCCCGCCTGCACGATCACCTGGCCGGCCATGGCCGGGGCATGGGGGATGCAGTAGTACGGGATGATCTGGACCGTCGAGGTGAGGAAGCTGAAGGTGCTGGTGGGCCCGACGGCGGTCGTATTGAAGAATCCGCTGGGCGAGTTCGTTGCGGAATCCCCGCTCGTCACCGAGTGCGTTCCGCCGGTCCAGATCCAGACCACGTGGTCGCCGACGTTGATGTTCACCGCCCGAGGGGTGAACGCGTTGCTCGAGACATTCACCCGCACCTGTCCGGCCAGGGCTGGCAGTGTGAGCAATGCGGCGATGCTCGACAACGCGACGATGGAGCGGATCTGGCGCAAAGTCATGAAGGACTCCCAGGAACGCGGTGCCAGAGGCGCGGCGGTGTGACTGAGCGTTATGTCGCCCGGCGCGAGGACCGCACTGCTGCACCGGCCTTGGTGGAGATGCTCTTGGAGGTTCGAGTGCCGGCGGCGGCACGCGGCCTGCGGGCCAGGGCTTTGGAAGTTGGCTTGGAGGTCGATTTCGACGTGCTCCTTGCCGGGCGCTTCACCGTGCGACTGTTCTCGGGTTCTCGGGCGACGCGCACCGAGGCCGACGCGATCACTCGGTTCGTATCCACCGGCTCGAGCCGGCCGAAGTGCGCTTCCAGCATGATCAAGCACTTCTTGCGCGCGACGCCGCCGGAATAACCCACCAGTTTGCCGTCGGCGCCGATCACCCGATGGCACGGCACCACGATCGCGAGCGGGTTCTGGTTGCTCGCCAGTCCCACCGCGCGCGCGGCGGTCGGCTGGCCGATGGCCTTGGCGATCTCGCCATAGCTGCGCGTCTGGCCGAATGGAATGTCGAGCAGCGCCCGCCACACCTGCCTCTGGAAATCCGAGCCAATGGGATCGAGCGGCGTGCGAATGGCGGTGCGGGTGCCGCTGAAGTACTCGTCGAACTGGTCGGCCAGGGGTCGCAGGTCGGTGATGGAATGTTCCCAGGCCGCACCGGGATTCTCAGCCGCGTGGTCCGAGACCATGCGCTTGAGGCTGCGTTTGTCCATGAACTTCACATACCGAAGGCCGCGCTCGGTGATGGCGAGGAACACCAAGCCAAGCGGCGCGGGGGCGGACATGACGTGATAGAGAATGCGCATGTGCACAGTCTAGTGCAGCGCACGGAGCGGGCCAAGCCCGCCCAGGGCATCAGTCGCGAGTGCCACCCAGTCGCGGCAACATAGCGCCCGTGCGGGCGACATAGCTGCGCCAAACGTCGCCGAAATGGCCGGCGAGCAGCGATTCCTCACGCCGGACCCGAGCCCATTGTGCCAGCACCATCAGCGCCCACAACGGCAACGCGACCCAGGTGCCGAACGCCAGCGCAGCCCCGAGGCTGGCGAGCAATGCCCCGAGGTAGCCGGGGTGCCGCACGCGCGAATACCAGCCGGTGGTTTCGAGCGCGTGCTCGCGCTGCACCGCCACCAGGGGCGAGAACCGCGCGCCCAGTTGGCGCATGGAAGCCACACGCAACCCCAGCCCGAGTGCTGCCGCTGCTACGCCAAGCCATGCAAGCGGTTCTGCGAGCGCCAAGTCAAGGCGCGCGGAAGGTAATGTGCGTCCGGCCGCGCTCACGAACGGGATCGAGTACGGCAATACCAATAGCGCCACCATCACGAATGCGTCGCGTTCAATGCGCACCACCTGCTGGCGCCCAATGGGGCGCAGGACTGCGAGCGCGATTCCAGACACCCCCCAGACGCCCAGGAGCGCCAGCGCTGGCGGCCATGCGCGCAGCGCCGACCAGCCGCCCATGGCGAAAGTGAGCAGGGTGGTCTCGAGCGCGAGCACGACAAGCGCGGCGATGGCGGAAACCATCGGATGGCGGCGTGGGTTGGTGGCAGTGGTCACGCACGGACCATAGCTTGCGGCCCTCGCGCCCCGCTACTAGCCTTGGCGAGCGATACCCTCAAGATCCACCACCAGCCAAGGAGCATGGCGAATGGAAGTGCTTGGCCAGTTCCACCCGCAGATCGTCCACACCCCGATCGCCCTGCTCATCTTCAGTGCATTGTTCGCGTTGTTCGGAGGGTTGTTCGACCGCGACTGGCTGCGCAAGACCGCCATGCTCATGCTTGTGATCGGCGCGCTCGGCGCATTCGTGGCGCTACGTTCGGGCTTCTACGCGCACCGCGTTCCCGAACGCGAACAAGGGGTGCCGGAGAAAAACATCGACGAGCACGCAGCCAAAGGGCTACTGACACTCAGGCTTGCGATCGCTTCGCTGCTCGCCTATGGCATCTCGACGCGCCTCAAGGGCGGGGCGAAGACGGCGCTCGCCACCCTTGGCTTGGCGCTCCAGGTCGGGGCGGCCATTGCCGTGGGCCTGACGGGGCGAGAGGGCGGCGAGTTGGTGTTCGATCATGGCGCCAACGTGAAGATCGGCGGCGTTCTGGTGAAGAACCCGGGTGCAGGCGAGAACCGCGACGACCCCGCATTCCAAGCGCGCGAAAAGGCCGAGAAGCCCTAGCTGAGATCCGCTAGTTGTTGCTCTCGAACACCAGATCCTGTTTCGTCCAGTCGATCGTGACCCGCCGGCCCTTGAACCATTCGGGGCCGAGCATGGCATCGCGTCGGAGTCCATGGCGCCACAGTTCGCTCGAACTATAGGCACCCGACCACGCCGGCAACTTGTCACTCACCTGCGTGCCCAGAGACACCGTGCCGACCGAGACCTGCGCCCAGGGTCGACCCTGCAGGAACGAGCCCGCCCCCTTGACCATGCGTGAGATCGGCCCGGGCTTGATCCCCAACTCCTCGAACAGCTCGACCGGCCCGCCGAATCCGGCCTCGGGCAGCCCGGTCGCGACCAGTAGGGCCATGCGCCGCCCGCCATTGACCGAGCCATAGGCTGTGATCTCGTTCTCGCCCCACAGCTCGAACGGCACGCGCTGGGGTTCCTTGGGGGTATAGGCCGTGCCGTGCCGGCGCAGGTCCATGCGTTGGCGCTTGAAGTCGAGCGTCACGTCGAGGCGGCGCAGCACATCCACGCCGATGACCCCGACGATGCGAACCCCCTGGGGATTCACGGACACGCTGTACTTGGTGAGCGGGAGCAAGCCCGCGGGCACATCGCTGAGCGTGACGCCGCCCAACTCCAGCTTGGCAACGCCAGCGCTCTTCACCGCGACACGCGCGCCATTCCAGAACACGCTGCGCTCGCCGGTGAGTGGCTGCGCGTGGTAGACGCGCACCGCCACCGGGTCGAGCAGCAGGGTCGGGGCGCCCAGGTCCACGGCCATGAGCACGTACGTCCCATTGAGGCGCACCTTGACCAGTGGCACGGGCCAGGGACGCTCGAACAACAGTTCACCGCGTTCGCCTGTGAGCGTGAAGGCCTCGCGCTCACCGAGCCAATCCAACTGCGCGATTCTTCCGGGCTCGTTCTGCGCGTCCGCCATGGTGGCCGCGGCCTTCCATTCCCCCCGGCGCAGACGTAATGAGTAGAGGTCGTCACTCGCGCCTTCGGTGTCCTTGGCGGCGACCAGTAGGCTCTCGGCCTCGGTGAGGCGGCCGCGGAACAGCGCCAACTTGCCCAGTGACGCCAGCGCAAGGCCGTCCTCGTTTCGCAACGAGCGCACCCGGCGGAACGTGCGTTCGGCCGCGTCGCTCTGACCCAGGCGCATTTGAGCCACGCCCAGCGAATCGAGTCGGAGCGGATCGTCGCCGTGGCCCACGGTGTCGCGCTGCGCGGTGCGCAACAACATCTGCGCTTCGCGGTACGTGCCGTCGGCCTGGCCGCTCGGGGCGGTTGTACCCGGGCGGGCGAATGTCAGCAGCAGGACCATCGCGCCAAGCATCAGGGACCGATGGGACACGAAGGCCTCCTTCATGAGGCGAGGAACTTCTGGGTGGTGCGCAATAGGATCTCGGCGCCGATCCTCAGGCAGTCTTCGTCCACGTCGAACCTGGGATGGTGGTGCGCGTGGATCAGTCCGCGCTGTTCGTTGCGCGAGCCCACGGCGATGAACACGCCCGGCACTTGGGCGAGGAAGGCGGCGAAATCCTCTCCTCCCATGGTGCGGATATCGTCGCGCAGGTTCGCGGCACCCACCACTTCGGCAGCGGCCTCCCGAGCGAAGCGGCACATGCCGGGGTCGTTCACCGTGGGTTGGTTGCCACGTTCGTACCGAATCTCCAGCTCGCACCCGAACGCGGTCGCGACGCCACGACACACGCGCTCGAAGTGACGCGGCAGTTCGGCCCACAGGCCATTGTCGAACACACGGACGGTGCCGTTCATCCACGCGGTCTCGGGAATGATATTGAACGCCGTACCGGCGCGCAGCTGTGTAACGCTGATCACGGCCTGCAGGAACGGATCGACATTGCGGCTGACGATCGTCTGCAGCGCGGTGATCATGTGTGCCAGACACACGACCGGGTCCACCCCGCCCTCGGGCATGGCCGCGTGTACCCCCTTGCCCTTCACCGTCACCGTGAACTCATCCACCGCTGCCATCCATGGCCCCTCGCTCACCCCCACGACCCCGAGCGGCAGGTCCTGCCAGACATGCAGGCCGAACGCAGCATCGGGCCGCGGCTCCAGAACGCCCTCCTGGATCATGCTCTCGGCGCCGCCCTTGGGGCCTCCCAGTTCTTCAGCCGGCTGGAAGCACAGCCTGACTTCGCCGGCAATCCCAGCGCGCATCCCCTGTAGCCGTTTGCCCACACCCAGAAGGATGCTGGTATGGCAGTCGTGGCCACAGGCGTGCATGGTGCCATCATGCTGCGAGCGGTACGGCGTCTGATTCTCCTCTTGGATCGGCAGGGCATCCATGTCGGCGCGCAGTAACACGCGCTTGCCCGGCTTGGCCCCCTTCACCGTGGCGACGACGCCCGTTCCACCCACATGCTCACGCACCTCGATTCCCAGGGCGCGCAGGCGTTCGGCAACGATGCCGCTGGTGCGCACCTCCTGAAAGCCCAACTCGGGGTGCATGTGCAGGTCGCGGCGGGTTGCGATGAGCTCGTCGAGGGCGGCATCGGTGAAATTGGGCGTTTTGATGGCCATGGGAGGGATCCTTGCGGCGGGAGTCGGCTGGACCAGAGATCAGTCCCACCATCTTAAGCGCACGAGGGATCACGCGAAAGGGGCCGGCGCGGTAAGCGCCGGCCCCCGGGTCTCCCTACCGAAGTGCTCACCAAGCCGCTTCGTCGTCCACCTTGCAGGTGGAGAAGCGCTCGAGCGGCACGCTGACGGTCTTGTTCGACATATCCACTTCGGCGCCCTCCGCCGCTTCCCATTGCGATCGTGCCGCGCTCCACCGGTAGATCGTCTGGATCGAGAGCAGTCTCGTGTTCATGCGCGAGCAATCCGCCACGAGCAACACCGGCAATAGAAAATCGTTGGCTGAAGCGGGCGTCACCTGGAGTTCGACTTCATGCTTGGTGAGATCCAGCTGCCGGACAGAGATGAACGCGGGCCGACGCAGGGCGCCCGGGGGAATGATCACAAGGAATTGCCCGGCTCGCACCGAACCGCCGCGCTTGGGGGTGATGTGTCTCATCGACCGGGCGCCCTGAGCCGGCGCGTTGTCGACGGTGATCTCCCCGAGGTTGGTGTCATCACCGACCGGCTCCAGAACCGTCCTGCCTGAAGCGGGCGTCGCCGTCGTGGGCGCAGTGGGAAGCTGAGAGCAGCTGGTCACGAATGCGGCCAACAGCAAGAGCGCGAGACCGCGGCGGATCAAAGAGAGGCAGTTCATGATGTGGTCCTCGGTGAGTGAACGTCGGCGATTCCGGATTTGAGTGTCTGCCCGGGGGTTTGTCGCACTCCATACGTATCGCAATCCCGATGCCGCGCCAGCGGGCGGCGCCGACTCGCAACCTGCATCGCCGCGCCCGTGACGCGGAGGCCCCCTGTGAATGACTTGGCGGTCAGCACTGCAACGCGCCTGTCGTGAGATTGCATGCTGCGCGGTGGCGGAAGGTGGCGTGCTGGGGGACGGCCACCCATTGGTGGGGGAGAACACGCAATCCCGAAACCGGCTCAGAACGCTTCATCCCAGCCGCGAGGACGACCGTTCATCGCACGGCTTCGACCGTTCGGCGCCCTGGGCCTCCTCGCGGCGGCCTCGGGGCTGCATGGTGTTCGCGGTTCGCAGCCCTTGGCTCGGCGATCGCCGCTGCCGGAAGCTGCACGGAGGGCCGCCATGTCCATCCTCGAAGTCCATGACGCGCACAAGAGTTTCGGGACAACGCCGGCGTTGCGCGGACTGTCGTTCGATCTACGCGCTGGCGAGATGCTCGCACTGTTGGGCCCCAACGGGGCGGGCAAGACCACTTTGATCCGCGCACTGGCCGGCCGCGTGCGCCTGGATCGCGGGCGGATCACGCTCGAAGGCCAGACACTCGAGCCCGGCGCGATGCGCTCGCAGTTGGGCGTGGTGCCGCAGGAGCTTGCGGTCTATCCGCTGCTCACGGCACGCGAGAACCTCGAGTTGTTCGGCCGCCTCAACGGGCTCACGGGTCGGCATCTGGCCGACCGCGTGGCGTATGCGCTCGAGTGGACGGGGCTGGCGGATCGACGACGCGAGCCCACGAAGGGGTTCTCGGGGGGCATGAAGCGCCGACTCAACATCGCCTGCGGCATCCTGCACGAGCCCAAAGTCGTCCTGCTCGACGAGCCCACCGTGGGCGTCGATCCCCAGAGCCGCGAGCGCATCTACGACATGCTCGCAGGCCTGAAGGCGCAGGGCACCGCGCTGCTCATCACGACGCACTATCTGGAAGAAGCCGAGGCTCGTTGCGAGCGCATCGTGGTCATGGACCACGGCGTCAGCATCGCCGTCGGAACCCTGCCCGAGTTGGTGGCACACGCCAAGCTGAGCGGTCGCCGAGTGCGGCTTGTGCTCGAACACGTGGCCCCCTTGGCCCCCGCGGGCTTTGCGCTCGAGGAGGACGGCACCGCGCTGACCGCCCGGATCCATGATGTCGCGGGCGAACTGCCCGAGTTGCTCATGCGTGTGCGCGGCGCGGGACTCCATGTGCGCGACGTGGACGTGCGCACCGCCAGCCTGCAGACCGTCTTCCTCACCCTCACCGGCAAGGAGTTGCGCGAATGATCCTCACCCTGATCCGTTCCTCGTGGACCCATCTGGGTCGTGACCGCGTGGCGCAGGTGATGGCCTTCGTCCTGCCCATCGTCTTCTTCTCGATCTTCGCTTTGATCTTCGGTGGCCGCGACACCGGTTCCTCGTTCGTACGCGTTCCCGTTGCGCTCGTGGACGAATCGCACACCAATCGCAGCCGCGCGCTGGTGAGAGCACTGGAGGCGGACTCCGGCCTGCGCGTGAGCACGGGCTGGGGCGCCAAAGGCGCCGCCAAGAACGCGCCCGCCGTGCCAATCACGCGCGCGCGCGCCGAGGAGTTGGTGCGGGAGGGGGATTTTGCCGTGGCTCTGGTGCTGCCTGCCGGCATTGACACCTCGCTATCGCGCTTCGACGGCAAGGGGGTGAAAGTGGCCGTGCTGCACGATCCGTCGGACCCCGTGGCGTCCAAGATGGCGGCGGGCCTGTTGCAGCGCGCAGGGCTTCAGGCGCTGAGAGAGGAGTCCAACGAGTTCCGTGGCGAAGCCGCGCCGGGGCAACGGAGTGTGAGTCTGGACGACATGATGCCGGTTCGCAGCGAAGAAGTGGCGGTGCTCGGCAAAAAGAAAGGTAATGGCATGGTAGCGTTCTATGCCGCCGGCATCGCTGTGATGTTCCTGATGTTCAGCGCCAGCGCGGGTGGCGGCGTGCTGCTCGATGAGGCCGAGAGCGGTACGCTCGAACGTGTCCTGTCGACGCGCTTGGGCATGACCCAACTTCTGGCGGCCAAGTGGCTCTACCTCACCTCGCGGGGAGTGTTGCAGATCGTCGTGATGTTCATCTGGGCCATGTTGGTGTTTCACCTGGACCTCGTGTCGCACCTGTCGGGCTTCGTCGTCATGACCGCGGCAACGGCAGCGTGCACCGCCGCGTTCGGACTGGTGCTCGCCACAGCAGCCCGAACGCGCGAGCAGCTACAGGGGATGGCCAATCTGGTCGTGCTCAGTCTTTCGGCCATCGGAGGCAGCATGTTCCCGCGATTCCTCATGAGCGAGACATTGCAGAAACTCTCACTCGTGGGCTTCAACGCCTGGGCGCTGGATGGCTACCTGAAAGTGTTCTGGCGGGAGTCATCGCTGGGGGGGTTGTTGCCCCAGGTCGGCGCGCTCGCCGGCTTCACCGTGCTGTTCCTGCTTCTCGCCCGGCGGTTCGCGCGCCGCTGGGAGGTGGCGTAGCCGATCAGGCGGCGGTCAGCAGCATCGGGCCGTCCTTGGTGACGACGAGCGTCTGCTCGAAGTGCGCCGCCAGGGATCCGTCCTGGGTCAAGATGGTCCAGCCGTCGTCTGCCTCATAACAAGCGCCGTGCCCCATGGTGATGATGGGCTCCACCGTGATCACGAGTCCGTCGGTGAGCCATTCGAGTGCGGCGGGGTCCGCCCAGTTCGGCACCATGGGATCCTCGTGGATCGTGCGCCCGATACTGTGGCCCGTCAGCACACGCACCACCGAAAAGCCCTGACGCACCACCTCCTGCTCCACCGCGCGACCGATATCGAGCACTCGCTTGCCGGGCCGCACCTCGCGCAGCGCCCGCTCGAAGGCAGCTTCGGCGCAATCGATCAACTTCCGCGCTCGCGCGCTGACGCGGCCAACGGCCACGGTGACCGCGGCGTCGGCCATGTAGCCGTTCAGCTCGGCGGTCACATCGAGCTTCACCAGGTCGCCTTGGGCGAGCACCCGCTTCTGGGACGGAATCCCGTGCACGATCTCGTCGTTGACGCTGATGCAGTTGATGCCCGGAAAGTCATATACCAACTGCGGAGCGGACTTGGCGCCGTGCTGGGTGAATACGCGCGCGCCGAGGGCATCGAGTTGGGCCGTGTTGATGCCGGGCTCAACTGCAATGCGCATCGCCTCGAGCGCGAGGCGTACCACACGGCCCGCTGCGCGCATGCCCTGCAGGTCATCTTCGGTCTCGATGCGCATGGGGGCGCCTCCTCGGGGGAACTTCGGGCGAAGGCGGCAGGCTGCCTCAGGCCGTGGCGGTCCGCAAGACTTTTGCGAACACAAGCAGGCCCGGGGCTCGTCATCAAGCCCCGGGCCTGCCTGCGGGTCGTCTGAAATCTACTTCGTCGAGTCTGCCGGGGCACTCTCGTTCTTCTGGAGCAGGCGGCGCTTCTCGACTTCCTTCTTCAGGACATCCTTGTTGAGCACCACGAACTCGACACGGCGATTCTTCGCCATGTTCAGGGCGTTCGTGTTCGGTGCCAGCGGCTTGCCTTCGCCGTAGCCCTTCACCGAGAACTGGCCGGGGTTGAGTTGCGGGTACTTGGACAGGATGTAGTCCTTCACCGACCTCGCCCGATTCTCGGACAGCTTCTGGTTCATCGCATTCGAACCACGGCTATCGGTGTGACCACCCACCTCGATGCGCAGTTGCGGCCACTTCGCCAACACCGCGCCGGTGGCGTTCAGCGTGCCGTATGACTCGGGCAGGATGTCCCATTTGGCGGTTTCGAAGTTCACGTCGTTCATCCGGATCAGGCCGGTGTCGAGCAACTCGGTCTCGCGCTCGCTCACCAGGATCGGACAGCCATCGCCGTCCACCTTGAGTCCCGCCGGCGTGTCGGGGCACTTGTCGAGCCCATCGAACACGCCGTCGCCGTCGCTGTCCTTCGGGCAGCCCTTGTCGTCCACCACCGCGCCTTTAGGCGTATTGGGACACTTGTCCAGTCCATCGAGCACCCCGTCGCCATCGGCATCGTTCGGGCAGCCCTTGGCATCCACGGTCGCGCCCTTGGGCGTATCCGCGCACTGGTCCAGCCCATCGAACACCGCATCACCGTCGGCGTCGCTCGGGCAACCCTTGGCATCCACGGTCGCGCCCTTGGGCGTTCCCGGGCAAGCATCGAGGCCGTCCAGGACACCATCGCCATCGGAGTCCTTCGGGCAACCCGTGGCATCCACGGTCGCGCCCTTGGGCGTTCCGGGGCATTTATCCTTGCGATCCGGCACGCCGTCGCCGTCAGTGTCGCGGGGCGTGCCGCCCAGCGCGAACGCGAGGCCGGCCCCCAACACGATATTGTGCAAGTTGGTCTGCTTGCCTCCGGTCTCGAGCGACTTGAACGACACATCGCGCGCTTCGAATCGCAGGCCGACCCCGTCGGTCATCCAAAGTTTCACGCCCCCGCCGAACTCGATCGTTCCGGTATTGCGCGAGTCCCCGGCCGAGGGTTTGAGCTGGGTATAGCCGCCTCCCAGGAATGCATAGGGGTTGCCCCAACGGCCCTTTGCAGGCGAGAACACCAAGCTGCCGCTGGCGTGCATCCAGTCGAAGTCCTTGCCACCCACCCCGACATCCTCGGCGGTCGACGTGAAGCCGGCCGCAGCCTCCAGGCCGAGCCACGACTTCGTCTCGTAGCTCAGCCGCCCGCCGACATATAGATCGTCGGTCAACGGCAGATTGCTGCCGGGGAAGCGGAGCTTCGGGTCGAACAGCGTGAAGCCGCCGAAAGGCGTGAGTTGCCAGTGCGAACCGGTGGGCTCCGCCACCGTCGCGTTCGCCGCCAGGAGCGCGGCCAGAGCGAGCGGGGCGATCCGAAGGATGCTGCGCATCGCGATCTCCTTACGAAGGTGCAAGGGCCCCGGTCAGGGAGCTGGGGACGCCATTGGGGTGGAACAAGCCGGGAAGGTACGCGGGGCCGCAATCCGAGGCAAGGCAGAGGGCTGGGAGTAGCTGGGATGCTACAGTCCCCGCTCGATGCCTGCGTCCCGACCTCCTGACGAATCGCCCGCGGGCGAGAAGCCCCCCGCGCCGCAGAGCAGCCGGCCGCGGCGGCGGCCGTACCGTCGCGTGTTCGTCGTGCTGCTGTTGCTGCTCGGAGTGTGCGCGGTGCCATTCGCGCGGTTCGCGGTCCAGGTCCGGGCGTTCGCAGCGCGTCGCGCCACGGGGCCTGCATGGTCATTTCCCTCGCGCCTGTGGTCGGACGCGCTGGTGCTCGAACGCGGCAGGCCGCTCCCCGAGGGCTATCTGCGCGAACATCTCGAAATGCGCGGGTACCATCAGGTGCGAACGCCGCGCATGCCAGGTGAATGGGCACCGGCCTCGGCAGGGGTGGTGCTGGTCCTGCGGGGCTTCCCGGTTCCGTTCGACTCACCGTCGCCGGGGCAAGTCGCAGTCCCGCGCGGCCCCGAGCGGGTGAGATTGCGGATTGCCAGTGGGCGCATCAGCGACGTGCAACGGCTTGGCAGGGTGCGAGGCTTCCCATCCCCCGACTTGTTGCACGCGCCCTCCTTGGAACCCATGCTCATCGCCACTGTGGCGGACAGTGATCGGGTCTATCGCCAATGGGTGCCGCTCACGCGAATGCCGCGGGCGCTGAGGCTGGCGGTGATCGCAAGCGAGGATCGCCGCTTCCGCCGGCACATGGGGCTCGACCTGAAGGGCAACTTCCGCGCTCTTGCCACCAACATGCGTGCGGGCAGCGTGCGCCAAGGCGCCAGCACCATCACGCAACAACTCGCGCGCGGATTGTTCCTTGGCCCGGAGCGCACCATGGGTCGCAAGCTCCAGGAGATGGCGATTGCCGTGGGGCTCGAGATCCTGTTGAGCAAGGAACAGATCCTCGAGATGTACCTGAACAGCGTCTATCTGGGGCGCATGGGTCCGATGGGCGGTGCCGGTGCACGCGGGATCGCGGGTGTGGGCGAAGCATCGTGGCGCATCTATGGCGTGCCCGTGGAATCGCTCACGCTCGGGCAGTGCGCGGCGCTCGTCGGCAGCATCCCTGCGCCGAATCTGTACTCGCCGTTACGCCGGCCCGGTCAGGCATTGCGCCGGCGCCGGAGCGTGCTCCGCGACATGCTCGAAACCGGCGTGCTCGACTCCACGCTTGCACGTAAGGCCGCCGCCGAACCGCTTCGCGCGCATGCGACGCCAGCCCCTGAGGACCGCTTCGCCTCGAGCGTGAGCGCAGCCAAGCAGGAGTTGGCGTCCGAGTTGTCCAAGGACGCGCTCGAGCACTGGGGTCTGGATGTGTTCACCTCGATTGATCCCGTGTGGCAGGCGCGTGCCGAGCGCGAACTCACACGCGGCGTGCAGTCGCAGGAAGACTGGCGCGGCCGGGCGAGCGATATTCTTCAGGGAGCGTTCGTATTGCTCGATGCGCCCAGCGGCGAAGTCCGGGCGATCGTCGGGGGGCGCAGTGATCACCCCAGTCAGTTCAATCGCGTCACCCAGGCCCACCGCCAGCCGGGCTCGGCGATCAAGGCGGTGGTTTACGCTGCGGCGCTCGACCCGAGCCGCGGGAATCCGCGCTTCACGCCCGGCTCGACGGTGTCGGACATGCGGCAGGAATTCGATACCCCCGAAGGTCCTTGGAAGCCTCGCAACGACGAAGGCGATTATCACCCGACCGTGACGCTCGCTAAGGCGTTGGTTAAATCGCTCAATCTTGCCACCGCCGACCTCGTGCACCGGATCGGTCCCAGTACAGTGGCGCGTTACGTCGAGCGCTTCGGGCTCGGCCGCCCTGCTGCTGTGGCCAGCATCGGACTCGGCACGCACGAAGTGACGCCGCTGGCGCTGGCAGGCGCGTACACCGTGTTCAGTAACACCGGATGGCGCCGCGAGCCGCGACTCGTCCGCGCGGTTCGGGATGGTCTGGGGCAGTCCGTGACGCTGCCTGCCCGCCCTCGCATCCCAGTATTGCCGGAACCCACCGCAGCACTCAGTCGCGGCATGCTCGAAGATGTTGTGATTTTCGGAATCGCGTATCCGCTACGTGCGCAATATGGATTCACGCGACCCTGCGG
>JBDSKE010000026.1:0-7129 GCA_039917105.1 Candidatus Eiseniibacteriota bacterium
TTGGATCGGATACAACGAAGCAATGATTTTGTATGTGCTGGCAATAGGCTCACCTACCAAGCCAGTCCCCTCCGCGCAATGGGCCACATGGACCAGCGGCTACCAGTGGAATAGTTGGTATGGGCAATCGTATCTTGAGTTCGCGCCGTTGTTCGGGCACCAGTACTCGCATGCATGGATTGACTTCCGCGGAATCCAGGATGCCTATATGCGCAATCGGGGCATCACATACTTCGAGAATTCCCGCCGGGCCACGCTCGCCCAACACGCGTACTGTGTGGCGAATCCGTTGGGTTGGATTGGCTATGCGGACAGCCTGTGGGGAATCACGGCGAGCGATGATCCCTCGGGCTACCTCGCTCATGGGGCGCCTCCGGCCCAGAATGAGAACGGCACCCTCACGCCGACCGCCGCGTTGTCCAGTATCGCATTCACTCCCGAACTCTCTGTCCCGTTCGCGCACAAGATGTGGAATACCTACCGCACGCAAGGATGGGGTCCCTACGGGTTCACGGATGCTTTCAATCTCACGCAGGATTGGTGGGGTAGCGCGGTGCTCGGCATCGATCAGGGCCCGATTCTGCTCATGATCGAGAACCATCGCACCCAATCGGTGTGGAATCGCTTCATGCAGAATGCTGACGTGCAACGCGGTCTCACGCTGGCAGGCTTCGGGCCCGTCACCAGCGCGGTGGACGGGTACGGGTCCGGTGCATTGCGCCTGGTTTTGGGTTCGGCCAATCCCACTCACGGTGCGACGCAGTTGCGTTACCGACTCGTCGCCCCCGTGCGGATGCGCCTCGAAGTGTTCGATGTCGCCGGGCGCTTGGTCGAAGTGCTGGCCGAAGGGGACCAGGCCGCGGGCGAGCACGCGGCTACCTTTCGCGGCGCAGGACTTCCGGGTGGACTCTACCTGGTACGACTCGAAGCCGCCGGGCAGATTCGCACTCAACGCATTGTCCGCCTGCATTGACCGTTTCGTCGGCGAGGCATGGAGGCCGCATGAGTGAACGCAGTGGATTGCTGGTCCGGTTCGCGTGCGTCGTGCTCGCGTCCCTCGCGGGCTTCCTTGGCGCGGGTTGCCATCGTGCCCCCCAACCCTTCGCCGCGCCCCCTGCCGGACTAGCGCCGGCACAAGTCGCGTTCCTCGACACGCTCGAGCATGACACGTTCTTATGGTTCTGGGACAAGAGCGATCCGCGCACTGGGCTGACTCCCGATCGCGCCCCGAGTCCGTCGTTCGCCAGTGTGGGAGCGATGGGCTTTGCGCTGACCGCGTATCCGATCGGCGCCGAGCGCCGCTGGGTGACGCGTGCACAGGCCGCCGAGCGCGTGCGCAACACGCTGCGCTTCCTATGGAACGCGCCGCAGGACACTGCGCGGGTCGGCGCGACGGGGTACAAGGGTTTCTACTACCACTTTCTCGAGCCCGAGACCGGTACGCGCTTCCGCGATGTGGAGCTATCCACGGTCGACACGGCGCTCCTGCTGGGTGGGGCGCTGTTCTGCCAATCGTATTTTGACCACTCGGAGCCGCTCGAGGTCGAGGTGCGTGCGCTTGCGGAATCTCTGTACCGCCGCGTGGACTGGGGTTGGGCGCAGGTGCGTCCGCCCTCGATCGCATTGGGATGGGGGCCGGAGCACGGGCACTTGCCGTATGACTGGCGCGGCTACGACGAAGCGCTCATCCTGCACATCCTCGCTCTGGGCTCGCCGACGCACCCGGCGAAAGGGCGGGTCTGGAGTCACTGGTCGAGCGGTTACCGTTGGGGCACGTTCCAGGGCGAAGCGCATCTGGGCTTCGCGCCACTTTTCGGTCATCAGTATTCGCACCTGTGGATCGACTTCCGTGGCATCCAGGACTCCACCATGCGCGCCCAAGGCAGCGACTACTTCGAGAACTCGCGGCGCGCCACGCGTTCGCAGCGTCAGTACGCGATCCACAATCCGAGTGGCTTCCGTGGTTACGGGCCGCAATTGTGGGGGTTGACCGCTTGCGACGGGCCGGTCGACCAGAGTTTCACGATCGAGGGTCGCAAGCGGGAGTTCCGTACCTACGCTGCGCGCGGGGCTTCGTTCACCGAGGTGACCGACGATGGCACCTTGAGCCCTGCCGCCGCGGGGGGATCGGTCGCATTCGAGCCTGGGCTGGCCGTTCCTGCCCTGATGGCCATGCGCGCACGCTTCGGTGCGAATATTTACAACCGTTACGGCTTCGTCGATGCGTTCAACCCAACGCTCGACCTGGATGTGCCCGTGCATCACGGGCGGGTGGTGCCAGGGGTGGGATGGTTCGATACCGACCAACTGGGTATCGATCAGGGCCCCATTGTTGGAATGGTCGAGAACCTGCGCAGCGGCTTGGTGTGGCGCACGCTGCGTCGGAATCCGCATGTCGTCCGGGGCCTGCGAGCCGCCGGCTTCACGGGCGGTTGGCTCGATTCCGCAGGGAAGCGTTGATGCCGCCGTTCGTGCACCCGCGCATGCCAGTGTTGCTGGCGACGTTGTTCTTGGCGGCCGCGTTGGGATGCGCACGTGAACAAGCCCGCGAAGGCGTGACGATCCGGATGTGGGCGATGGGCCGCGAGGGCGAGGTGGTGGGTGAGTTGCTCCCCGACTTCGAACGCGAGCATCCTGGCGTGCACGTGGTGGTTCAACAGATCCCATGGTCGGCCGCGCATGAGAAGTTGCTCACGGCGCACGTTGGTCATTCGACGCCGGATGTGGCGCAGCTGGGCAACAGTTGGATTCCGGAATTCGCGGCATTGAATGCAGTCGAACCGCTCGATAGGTTCCTCGCCGGATCCGCTTCCACACCGCAGGAAGCCTTCTTCCCGGGTATCTGGGAGACCAATGTCGTGGATCAGGTGACCTATGGTCTGCCTTGGTATGTGGACACGCGCGTGCTGTTCTACCGCAAGGATCTGTTGCGCCGGGCGGGTTACGATGCGATGCCCACGACGTGGGCCGAATGGCGCCGTTCGATGGAACGCATCAAGGCTCAGGTCGGCCCCGATCGCTTCGCCATCTTCCTGCCACTCAATGAATGGAATCCCCCATTCGTGCTCGCGGCCTCGGCCGGTTCTTCGCTGCTTAATGCGGAGGGCACGCGCGGCGCATTCCAGGAGCCGGCGTTTCGGCGTGGGTTCGAGTTCTACCTGGCCTTGTTTCGCGACCACCTGGCGCCACCGATCAATGACAACGGCATCGCGAACCTGTATCAGGAGTTCGAACGCGGCTTCTTTGCCATGTATATCACGGGCCCTTGGAACATCGGCGAGTTCCGCCGCCGTCTCTCGCCCGCGATGCAGGACGCCTGGGCGACCGCGCCGCTACCGGGGCCCGACGGGGCCGCCTCGGGCCTGAGTATGGCAGGTGGCTCGAGTCTTGTGGTGTTCCGCGGCTCCCAGCACAAAGCCGAGGGCTGGATGCTATTGGAGTACTTGGCGCGCCCTGAAGTACAGGCTCGTTTCTATCGCCTGACCGGAGACCTGCCTGCGCGGCGGGAAGCATGGACCGACAGCACGCTTGTCGCCGACCCGGCCATCCTCGCGTTCGGGGAACAACTCCAACGCGTCGCGCCCGCGCCACGCGTGCCGGAATGGGAGCAGATCACCATGAAGATCCGCGAGCGGGTCGAGTCCGTGGTGATGGGGGGAGTGAGCGCCGATTCGGCTCTCGCGGGGCTCGATCGGGACGCCGACCGCATTCTCGAGAAGCGCCGTTGGTTGGTGACGCGTGCACACACCAAGGGGGCTCCCCGATGATGCCGAGTACGCGGCGCCAGGAAAGGGCAGGTTGGGCTTTCGTCACCCCTGGACTGGCGCTCATCGCGGTGTTCTTCGTTCTGCCGGTCGTGGTCGGGTTGGTACTCAGTTTCACCGACTTCGACCTGTATGCGATCGGGGATCCCTCCACCGTGCGGTTCGTGGCGTTGGGCAACTACCTCCAAGTATTGCGGAATCCCGAGTTCTGGCACGCGTTGCGAAACACCTTTTTCTTCGTGGTAGTGGGCGGGCCATTGTCGGTTGCGGCCTCGCTCGGCGCGGCCATGTTGTTGAACCAGCCGCTGGTCAGGGCCCGGGCATTGTTCCGGGTCGTGTTCTTCGCGCCGGTCGTGACGACCCTCGTTGCCGTGGCAATCGTCTGGCGATATCTGTATCACCCGCGCTACGGCCTCATCGATCACACGCTCGCGGCCATGGGGCTGCCCACGGTGGACTGGCTCGGCGATCCGCGCTACGCGATGGTGGCCATCGTGCTCCTCGCGGTGTGGAAGAACTTCGGCTACAACATGCTCATCTTCATCGCCGGCCTGCAGAGCATCCCCGAGGAACTATACGAAGCGGCCGATCTGGACGGCGCGGGTGCGTGGCAGCGCTTCGTGCACGTGACGCTGCCGGGGTTGGGCCCCACATTCCTGTTTGTTGGCATCATGACCATGATCGGTAACTTCCAGCTGTTCTCCGAGCCCTACGTCATGACCCAAGGGGGGCCGCTCCGCAGCACGACCACCGTGGTGTTACAGATGTACGAGGAGGGGTTCCGCTGGTGGCGTATTGGCACCGCCACCTCGATCGCCTTCGTCCTGTTCGCCATCATGCTCGCCGGCACTCTGCTGCAGATGCGCATGCAGAAGGAGCATGAATCGTGAAGCGCCTGACTCCGAGCCTGGTGCTGCACGCGTTGCTGGTCCTGCTTGCGGTCGGAACGCTTGCGCCGCTGGTGTGGATGCTCTCGGCATCACTCATGGCAACCGGCGAGGCCAACTCGATACCGCCGCGGTGGATTCCGGCGAATCCGACGCTTGAACATTACCGCGTGTTGTTCACGCGGCTCGATGTGACGCGTTACCTGTGGAACAGCACGGTGGTCGCGCTCACGACGACATTCTGCTCACTGTTGATCACTTCGATGGCGGGCTATGCGTTCGCCAAGGTCCGCTTCCGCGGCCGCGACCGTACATTCAAGCTGTTACTCGCCGCGCTCGTCGTGCCCTCGCAGGTGGGAATGCTGCCACTGTTCCTGCTCCTGCAACGACTCGGCCTGGTGAACAACATGTGGGGCGTGGTGATTCCCGGTGTCGCGAGCATTTACGGGATCTTCCTCATCCGCCAATACGCACTCGGGGTACCCGATGACCTGTTGGACGCTGCACGCATCGATGGGGCGGGTGAATTCGAGATCTTCTGGACCATCGTGCTGCCGATTCTCAAGCCCATCCTGGTGACGCAGGCCCTGTTCACGTTCCTCGGTTCGTGGAATGACTTCCTGTGGCCGCTGATCGTGCTGTCCGATGACCGTCGCTATACCCTGCCGCTCGCACTCGCGAATCTGGTAGGGGAGCATGTCCAGGACACCGAACTCATGATGGCGGGAGCGGTTGTCACTGTGCTGCCGGTGCTGCTGGTGTTCCTCGTGTTGCAACGCTTTTACATCCGTGGCGTGCTCATGGGAAGCTTAAAGGGATGATGCGCAAGTTGTTGCAGAGCAGTATGTTATTGTTGTGGTTATGGGCGCGAGTCGGAGTCGCTGCCGAGGCGTCCACAACGCGAAGCCTGGATGATTTCGAGAACGTCACGGCATGGAGCGCGCATCCTGCGGACGGTGTCGAGGTCCGCATCTCGCAGGACACGGGAGCGAAGGGCCGCTCCATGCGCCTCGACTTCCGCTTCGTTAAAGGTGGCGGTTACGCCGTGGTGCGCCGAGCGCTCGAGGTCGATCTGCCCGAGCATTACCGTTTCCGATTTCGCATCCGCGGCGAAGCGCCGGTCAACAACCTGGAGTTCAAGCTGGCGGATGCCAGCGGCGAGAACGTGTGGTGGTCCAACCAGCGCGATTTCCACTTCCCGCGCACCTGGCAGCCCGTCACGCTCCAGCAGCGCCACATCACATTCGCGTGGGGACCCTTGGGAGGCGGCGCACTCCATCACGCCGCATCGCTCGAGTTCGCGATCACTGCGGGTTCGGGCGGCCAGGGCACAGTCTGGATCGACGAGTTGGAGTTGGAGACGCTGCCGCCGCCCGATGCGGCACTGCCCGAGATCGTGGCAACGGCTTCTTCCGTGACGGGTGCGGGGGCAGCAGAAGCCGCTTTGGATGGCGATGCAACAACGGCATGGCAGAGTGCTGCGCCCGATACCGGGGCGCGGCTCACACTCGACCTGGGGACGGATCGCGAGTTCGATGGTCTCACCCTGCAATGGCGAGCGCAGCAACGGGCGCGGGACTATGACCTCGAAGGCTCCGCCGATGGACGTGAATGGCTGATGCTGCGCCGGGTCCGTGGTGGCACCGGAGAGCTCGATCGCCTGCACCTGCCCGATCACGAAGCGCGTTGGCTGCGAGTGCATGTACGTCGTGGGCCGGCTTCGGGCGTGGCATTGGCCGAACTTCGTGTCGAGCCGATCGGGTGGGCGCCGACGCGCGCGGACCTCCTGCGGCGCATCGCGCAGGAATCGCGGCGTGGCCTGTATCCACGAGGCGTGCTCGGCGAGATGGCGTTCTGGACCGTTGTGGGCGCGGACGATGACCGCGAGGAGGGATTGCTCGGCGAGGATGGGGCACTGGAGACGCGTAAGGCCTCGTTCACGGTGGAACCCTTCATCCACCTGGGCGATTCACTGCTGACCTGGGCGGATGTCGCGCGCGAGCAGACGCTGGCCCGCGGCGACCTCCCGCTTCCGAGTGTGCGATGGATCCACCCGCGGGTTGCGCTCACGGTCTCGGTGTGTCCTGAGGGAGCGGCTGGGCGTTCGTCGCTCGTTGCGCGTTACCGGGTTCGAAATCCGGGCATGAGCACGTTGCAAGGCACGCTCTACCTGGCGCTGCGGCCATTCCAAGTGAATCCGCCAGTGCAATTCCTCAACACGCCCGGCGGCGCAGCTCCGATACGCCGGATCGAGTTCCGGGGCGGCGAGGTGATCGTGAACCGTGAACGCATCGTTCGCGTGTTGGTACCTCCGGGTGCGTTCGGGGCGGTGAACTCGGACGGGGGTGACATCGTGGCGGACTTCCTCGCCACTGGGCACCTTCCGAGCGCCACGCGCGTGAGCGACACGGAAGCGCGCGCCTCGGCCGCACTGGCATATCCGTTCAAGCTGGCCCCGGGCGCCGAGCGCGAGATCTC
>JBDSKE010000027.1:0-6737 GCA_039917105.1 Candidatus Eiseniibacteriota bacterium
GCCAAGTCGCGCGAGCGCCCTGCCGTTCAATGAGGCACCGGTGTTCAACGTGATCGACTGATTCGCCATGACGGTTCCCTTGAAGACGGATGTCGTTCCAAGCGTCGCCGATGTGCCGACCTGCCAGAAGATATTCGCGGACTTGGCCCCGCCGATCAAGATCACACTCCGACCACCAGTGGTGGTAAGTGTGGAAGCCATCTGGAAGATGAAGACAGCATTCGCGTCGCCCTGGGCATCGAGAGTCAGGTCACCCGAGGAGATCGCCAGCGATGAAGTGGACTTGTACAGGCCCGGGGGCAGGGTCAGGCCGCCGAGATTGCCCGCGACCGTGACCGGCGCAAGAGTCCGACCGGCCGCGTCGTTGTACGCTGTCGTCAGGTCGGTCATCGCCTGAGCCGAGGTGACATCGCCCTGGTGCTTCGTCCCGGTCAGCGTTCCCGGGGGAAAGCCGGTCACGGCAGTTCCCGGGCTCACGCCCAAATCACCTGTCAAAGCGGTGGCGCCAGTATTGGTGACGGTTGAGCCGGCGAGAACCACGAACGGAGCCGCTGCACCCAGCGGTACCGACAACTGAGTGCTGGCCGCAGCCGTCGTACTGAAGGTCCATACATAATTGCTGACCAGAGCATTTCCGGCCGCGTCCTTGGCGCCGCTCGTGATCGTTGCTGTGTAAAGCGTGTTGAGCGCGAGTGTGCTAGTCGGAACGAATCTCGCCCTCGCGCTGGCCGCATCGTAGGAAACCGTGCCCGCTCCCGCGGTAGCCCCCGGCCCATTGACCGTGAAGGACGTCGCAGTGATGGTCGAGGCGGTCATCGGCTCGCTGAACGATGCCGTGATGACGGCCACGCCCGTGGTGCCGTTGGCAGGATTTGTGGAGACCACCGTGGGCGCTAGTGTGTCCACCCCCGGTCCGGTGGGGTTCTTGTCCGAGCCACATCCAGCAGATACGAACATCAATAGCGCCAGCGGTAGTGCGGCCAAATTACGGGTTTTAGCATGCATAGATACAGCCTCCTGTTGCAGAGGGGGGATGTTGCGCGCCCTATGAGGGCAGACCATCGCCTGCCTGCGCACAGATTGAGGAGTGCGTATTGCACTCCCCCTATAGCGGCGCAACCGAGTACATGAGCACGCATGAACGGGGCCACCTGCCACAGGTTACCGGTGGTTGCTCGCAGCCTCAGTGAGGGGCATGAGTTAGCTCCGCCTGGCATCGCGTCCGGTAGCGTCGAACGACGACATCACTTCGAGGCCGCGACCGACATGGGTTCAAAACTCGGTCGGATTGTTCAATGCGTGACAGAACCTCGTCGTAGGGCGTTAAAACCCGCTCGTCGTGGAGTCCACTTCGGGCGTCGAGAAGTCCGGCGTCGCGTCCTCGAGCGTGGTGTCCGGCTCGGCAGGCAAGGTCGAATCCTCGCCGGCGTAGGCAGAGTCGGGCGAGTAGATCTCGTATTCGTACACCGAATCCGGTACACAGGAGGAGGTTGGCGCGGTGCCCAGCACGAACGGTGTGACCTCTGCCCCCGACAGCGAGTCCGCCAGGCAACCCGTCCATGGGTCCATGTTCACCCACTCGAGCTGTGAGTCGCTCAAGAATCGCGCAGCCGGGAATCCCTGCAACATTCGTCCGACTGCCCGCGCCCACAACGGCAGTGCCGTATGGGACGCCTGCTGCCCGATGCTGTGCGGGCGGTCATAGCCCACCCACACGCCGGCCACGAGCTCAGGGGTGAATCCAATGAACCACGCGTCGCGAAAATCATTCGAGGTGCCGGTCTTCCCCGCCACCGGTCGATTGAATCCGTAGGACGAATGCAGCGCCCGGGCCACGCCGTAGCGCGTGACGTTCTGCAGCAGCCCCGTCATCAACGCCGCGATGGCAGGTGGAATCACCAAGGACCCCTCCAATGAAGGGCCGGCCACCTTGCGTCCGGTGCGATCGACGGCGAGGCGCAGAGGCGAGGGCCGGCGCAGCATGCCTTGCGAGGCGAATACGGTGAACGCGCTGGTGATCTGCAGCAGGCTGGCTTCGTTGCTTCCCAGGCCAATACTCATCACTGGCTTGAGACCCTTGAGGCCGAAGTGCGCGGCGAGGTCGGCGATCTGGCGCGGGCCGACCTGCTCGACCACGGCGGTCGTGGCGAGGTTCAGAGAGCTCTCGAGCGCCTTGGCGAGCGTCACCTGGCGATGGTACCGGCCATCGAAATTGCGCGGCCTCCAGGCCGAGCGTCCGCGCCCATAGGTGACCTGCGTATCGGACACGGTGCTTGCGGGAGTCAGTCCGCTGGCGTAGGCGGCTGCGTAGACGATTGGCTTGATCGCCGAGCCCGTCTGGCGCTGGGCCTGGAACGCCCGATTGTAAGTGCCGGTCGCCGCCTGGCGACCTCCCACCATGGCAAGCACCGAGGCGCGGGTGGGCTCGATCACCACGAACGCGCCCTCGAGGTGCCGGCGCCGCCCACCCGCCCGATCGAGCTGCGCCAGGCCGGCGTCGATCTCGCTCTCGGCCGCCTCCTGCCAAGCGAGGTCCATGGTCGTGTAGATCGACAGCCCGAAATGGGTCGTGGCGTGACGCCGCAACACACCATCGAGCGCGTCGTTCACGTAGCTCGAATACGATGGGAAGCGCTCAATCGGCGACTTCCCGCGGTGGATGGTAAGGGGGGACGCGGCGAGCCGCGCCGCCTCGCCCGGTTCAAGCTTCTTCGTCTGCACGAGTGCCTCGAGGACCGTATTGCGGCGCTCGCGCACCTTTTCGGGATCCTTGAATGGATTGAACAGGTTGGGAGCCGGGATCATCGCTGCCAAGGTTGCGCCCTCAAGCACTGTCAGGGACTCCACGGGCGCGTCGAAGTACCAGCGCGCGGCCTCCGCGATGCCCCCGACCGAGAAGCCCTCGGCTTGTCCCCAGTAGACCGAGTTCAGGTACATCTCGAGGATCTGATCCTTGGACAGCATCACTTCGAGCCCGAGCGCGAGTGGAACCTCGCCGAGCTTGCGGAAAAGCGAACGCTCGCGCCCCAGAAACAGGCCACGTGCGAGCTGCTGCGTGATCGTGCTGCCTCCCTGACGGATGCCACCCTTGCGTAGGTTGACCGTGAGCGCTCGCGCGGTTCCGAGGAAGTCGACGCCGATGTGAGAGAAGAAGCGGCGATCCTCGGAGGCCACGATCGCCTGGCGGACCGGCAGTGGAACGCGCTCGAGCGACACGTAGGTCCTCCACATACGTTCCTCATCGAACAGCATCGAAACAAGCACGGGCTCGAGCCGCGGCGGATGACCGAGGTCAGGCGATGAGGATCCGGGGATGCCGCCGAGCCGGTCGACGGCCGAGATGCTGCCGGCTTGAATCCGCACGATGACCCGCTCGGGTCCGCCGCCGCCCTCGGGATCCACTTCGTCGGGAAAGCCTCGTAGGACGATCGAGTATCCGCCCGTGCCGCGCGCGAAAGTGCCCGGCGACTCAGGTGAAGCAGGAACCTCGACATACCCGCGGGCCTTGAGCTCCGACAGGAGATACTCGTCGGGCGCCGTGCGGCCGACGGTGAGCGTGACCGCGTCGGAGAACACGCGCGAGGGGAACGACCAGTTCGGGCCGGTCGCCCGCTGCTCACGCAACGCCGTGACGGTGCGCGCGAACTGGATGCACGCCACGAGCAGAGCCAGCCCCACGAGGCCGAGGATCAGGACAACCGTCCTGCGTTTGGAACGCCCGGGACCCCGGGGCGGCGGATCGGTGTGAGGCGGCAGGGTCATCGAAGGCATCACTCGTTTCACTTGGCCCGGGTGAGTGCCGCGGGCAGACGTGCTCGCGCGCTCTCCCAGTCTCGCCATGGATCGGTTCGTCGTTTGGATAACTTATCCCATGCCTTGATGGTGTAGCGAGTCGGCGGGTGAGCCGCCGTGAGCTGCGACCAAGGCAAGGGCAGCGAGATCGTCGCCCGCGCACGTGCGCGCGGTGAGTATGGTGCGACACAGGTGGCGCCGCGGATGTTGCGGAGTGTATCGATGAAGATCTTACCCGTTCGCTTGCTCTTGGAAATCTGCAACGTCAGGCGATCGGGGGCTCCCGCCACGATCTCGCCGGCGATGCGCTCCGCCGCGGCGCGCAACTGGTCCCACGAGTGAACTGGACGCAGCGGCACGGCGACGTGCAATCCCCTGCCACCGGTCGTCTTGACGAACACCGGCAAGTCGAACTTCTCCAGTCGTCGCTTGAACTCGCGCGCCACCTCGATGATGCGGGGCCATTTCACGGACTCATGGGGGTCCAGGTCGAACACCAGCCGGTCCGGGTGCTCGAGATCCTCCTGGCGAGCGCTCCAGGTGTGAATCTCCAACGCATTGTTCTGCACCAGCTCGATCAGGTCGGCAAGGTCGTGGACCAACACGTGGGCGCCGGCGTTGGAAGGCTTAGCGGCTCCGCCCCGGGCGAAGCGCGATGCATGCGTTGCGACATTCTTCTGGTAGAAGCACGGTTCGCCGGCCCCGCTTGGACAACGCAGGATCATCAACGGGCGCTCGATCACGTGCGGCAGCATCCAACGCGAGACAGATTCCATGTAACGGGCAAGCTCGAGCTTCGTGATGCGCTCGGGTGCATAGGCCAAGCGCGCGGGGTGAGTGATGCGGATACCGGCGACCGAGTCGGGCTCGGAGTGCGCATGGTCCCTCCCGGCCTCGGCGGGCTTCTCGATCACAATGTCGCCCGCGCGCTTATCGCCGCGCAGGCCCACGAAGGCCGCCTGGCGAAGCAGGTGATCCTGCGTCCAGTTCGCGAACGAGACTTCCGCCACCAACTTGGGCTCCACCCAGTGGAGGCCGCGTTCCTCGGGCGCATCCGCGAAAGGAGCTCGCGTTCGTTCGAGTCGTTGGAGCTTGCTCAGTAGCGAGCGGAGCATCGACGCGTTGAAACCCGTCCCGACGCGCCCGGTGTAGACGAGTGCCCCGCTGTCGTCGCGCGCTCCAAGCAGCAACGCGCCGAATCCCTCGCGCCCGCCGCGGGGCGGCGTGTATCCGCCGATCACGAACTCCTGCCGCATGCGGCACTTGCTCTTGACCCATTCGCGGGTGCGCCCCGCACGGTAGGGTCCATCGCGTCGCTTGCTGATGATACCTTCCAGTCCCTTGCGGCAGGCCGCCAAATGGAACGCCTCGCCCTGGCCCTCGATGTGATCGCTGAACCGAACGATCGCCGTTTTGGGAGGCCGCTTCGGCAGCAGGCCGCGCAACGCCTCCTTGCGACTTTCGAGCGATTCCCCCCTCAGGTCCCGACCGTCCAGGTGAAGCAGGTCGAAAACGTAGTACGTCAGCGGATTCTTCTCGCCTGAGCCCAACATGTTCTGCAATAACTGGAAATGCGTGACGCCGTCCGCTGCGGTGACCGCGACCTCACCATCGATCAATGCATTGGTGACGTCGAGCTTCGCAAGCGCTTCGGCGACTTCCGTGAATCGTTCCGTCCAGTCCCTACCGGTTCGCGTGTGCAGGACGACCTTGCCGTGATTGATGTGCGCCTGGACGCGATAGCCGTCGAACTTGATCTCGTGCAGCCAGTCCTCACCTTCGGGAACGGATTCAACCAGCGTGGCGAGCTGGGGCGGCACGAATCGCGGCGGTGGTCTGCGACCGGAGGGCCGAGGCGTGGGCGCGGGCGCGGCCTTTTCCCGGGACTTCATCAGCAGCCACTGCGGTGTCTTCGCCTTTTCGTCTCGGTGGTCCATGCGGACCAGGTTCCATCGGCCCGTGAGCCGCTCGCCGTTGAGTGCGAAGTGAAGCGACCCCTTGCGCAGGCCCGCGCGCGGGTCACCCTCGGGTTCCCACGTTCCCTTGTCCCAGATCTCGACGGTGCCGGCGCCGTACTGCCCTTTGGGGATGCGGCCCTCGAATGAGGCGTAAGCTACCGGATGGTCCTCGACTTCGACTGCCAGGCGTCGATCCTTGGGGTTCATGCTCGGCCCCTTGGGCACCGCCCAGCTTTTCAGGGTTCCGTCGAGCTCTAAACGGAAGTCGTAGTGAAGCCTGCTGGCATCGTGTTTTTGTATGACGTAGCCGAGCGCCTTGGACTTGCGCGCCCGAGTCCCGGCGGGCTCGGGGGTGATATCGAAACGTCTTCGCTTGCGGTATGCCGCGAGTCCCATGATCAGGCTCGGCGCCGTCGCTTAGGCTCAGCGCTCTCGCGCGTGGCGCGGCCCACCTTGGCGCGAGGGCCGGAAGCCGAGCCAGCGCTACGGGCGCGCCGGGTGAGACTCTGCTTGAGGAGCGGCATCAGGTCGACGACCTCGCGCGGGGCGCGTGCCTCGCGTGACTCGGTCTCGGAAATGATCTCATGCGTCTTACCGGACTTCACCTTCTTCTGGATCATCGCCATCACGTCGTGGCGGTGTTCGTCCTTGTACTCCTCGGGTTTCCAAGTTTCGCGCATGTCCTCGACGAGTCGCGTGGCCATTTTGATTTCGGCCGGGGTCGCCTTGCCCGCCGGTTTGTCGATTCGGACCGGGTGCCGCCGGCTCGTGGCCTTGCCCTTGCCCTTGCGCTTGCCCGTCTTACGCCCACGCGCATCGTCCGCGTCCTCCTCGGTCTCGTCCAAATCCCGGGCCGGGCGCAACTCTTCCGCATAGCGCATCGTCTCGAGCATCAGCAGGCCGTCGTGGACGAGCAGTGCGGCGACATGTTGCCGCGTGCGAAGGACCACGCGCACGATTCCGACCAGACCGGTCGCGGACAGTGTG
>JBDSKE010000028.1:0-4592 GCA_039917105.1 Candidatus Eiseniibacteriota bacterium
GGTGGCGGGACTGGCCGCCCCGGCGCATGGTGCTATAATGCCGCGCGTTCCTGCGACACAGTCATGCCCGATCGGTGACGGACCGTCCTCGAGCTGCGAGAGTGGCGGAACTGGCAGACGCGCCGGAGTTAGGTTCCGGTGAGGAGACTCGTGGGGGTTCAAATCCCCCCTCTCGCATGTCCCGCCGCCGTATCTGCACCACGACCCAAGCCACTCATCACATCGAAGGACGACTTCCCGCAATGACCCATACTGTCCAAGAGACTGGCAAGTGGCAGCACACCGTGAGCATCGAGGTCCCCACCGATGAGGTCGAAGCGCGCCTCGACGATGTGGCCCGCCAGCTCCAGCGCCGTGTGGCCATGCCCGGCTTTCGCAAGGGCAAGGTCCCCATGGACCGCGTGCGCAGCGACTTCGCCTCCCATATCGAACAGGAGTTCCTCGAGCGGTTCATCCCGCAGGTGACAGGTCAGGCGCTCAAGGAGGCCAAGCTCGATGCCGTGGTCCCTCCTTACATCGAGAAGCTCAAGTTCAGCCCGGGCCAGCCACTACGTTTCGATGCCATCGTCGATGTGGCCCCGCAGGCCGAATGCAGGGATTACAAAGGCCTGCCCGCCGTTCGCCGCGCGCGCGCAATCGATGACGCCGCGATCGATACCGTGGTGAATGACCTGCTCGAGGAATCCGCCCTGTTCCTGGACGTGGCCAAGGCCGCCGAAATCGGCGATGTGGTGCTGCTGGATTCACAGCGCCTGGACGCGAATGGTCGCCGACTGGCCAACACCCGAGCCAAAGGGACTCGCATCCAACTGGGAGCGCCGGAGTTGCTTCCGGATCTGGAGGCGGGGCTTTTGGGGGCCATGGAAGGCCAGGAGCGCACGATCGCGGTGACATACCCCGCGGATTACCGTCAGGCGGACCTGGCGGGCAAGGCAATTCGCTATGTCGTGAAAATCCGGAAGATCCAGCACAAGAAACGCCGGGACCTGGACGATAACTTCGCTCGGGAGCTCTTCAAGTTGGACTCCCTCAACGAGCTGCGCGATCGCGTCCGCCAGAACCTCGAGGCTGAGGACGGCGCTCGTGTCCGGCGCGAGCTCGAAGGGACCCTGACGGAGGCGCTTCTGACTCGCAACGCCGTCGAACTCTCGGAGCGCCTTGTGTCGTACATGCTGGACCAGGTGATCCGCGAGCAGACGGGCGGGCGCGAGGTGAATGCTGAGATGAGGAAGTCGTTCGAGGAACACTACCGGCCAGGTGTCGAGCGCTCGTTGAAACGCGAAGTGTTGCTGGCGGGGGTGGCTCGGGCGGAATCGCTGACAGTGTCGGATGAAGAAGTGGCGGCGGATATCGACCGGATGGCGGCTGCGGATCCCAAGCAGGCCTCGCGTGTGCGTGCGCGGTACCAAACGGCCGAGCGTCGGAATAACCTACGCGGCGTTTTGCTTGAGCGAAAAGCCATGGATCTCGTGATCCGTTCGGCGAATCTCACCGATGTGCCGTTCCAGGCGGAAGCCGAGACGGCGGGGGCTCGCTGAGCCGGACTTCGCATCACTGAAGCAGTCCACGCCAGCGTGCGTGGCTTGGATACCGGAAGAAAGGAAGAACAGGGATGGGCTCCATACCTTTCGTCGTCGAACAAACGGGCCGTGGCGAGCGGGCATACGATATCTACTCGCGTCTGCTCAAGGACCGCATCATCTTCATCGGTACCCCGATCGACGACTATATCGCCAACCTGGTGATCGCCCAGATGATCTTCCTCGAGGGCGAGGATCCGGACCGCGACATCAATCTTTACATCCAGAGTCCCGGCGGCGCGGTCACGGCCGGCTTGGCCATGTACGACACCATGCAGTTCCTGAAGTGCCCGATTTCGACCCTCTGCCTTGGGCAGGCCGCGAGCATGGGAGCGGTGTTGCTGGCGGCTGGCGCCACCGGCAAGCGCTACGCGCTTCCGAACGCCCGCATCATGATCCACCAGGTGTTGGGCGGCGCCTCGGGGCAGTACACCGATGTTGAAATCGCCACGCGTGAGATGCAGCGCATGCGGGATTCGCTCAATGGCATCCTGGCCAAGCACACGGGCAAGCCGATCGAGCAGATCCTGAAGGACACGGACCGCAACTATTTCATGTCCGCGCAGGAGGCCAAGGACTATGGCCTCATCGACGAGATCATCGAGAAGCGCAAGTAGAACGGGCACAGGTGGCCTTGCGGCCGCCTGACTCCGCTGCATACCCCGGGGACGGGATCGACATGAAGAAGCGCATCGCCACGCCACATCCCATTCGCTGCTCCTTCTGTGGTCGTGGCCAGGATGAAGTCGCACGCCTGGTCTCGGGGCCATCGGTCTATATCTGCAGCGAGTGCGTGAAGTTGTGCAACGACATCCTCGAGGGCGAGATCGAACGCGAGCAGCCGTCCACCTCCGGACAGTTGCCCAAGCCCGCCGAGATCAAGAAAGTGCTCGACGATTACGTGGTGGGCCAGCACCGGGCCAAGAAGTCCTTATCGGTCGCGGTGTACAACCACTACAAGCGCATCTACTCGCCT
This sequence comes from Candidatus Eiseniibacteriota bacterium, assembly GCA_039917105.1. Lineage (GTDB taxonomy): Bacteria > Eisenbacteria > RBG-16-71-46 > RBG-16-71-46 > RBG-16-71-46 > CAIXRL01. The sequence goes on from JBDSKE010000028.1 coordinate 2,557, forward strand.
GCCCAGGCGGGCGAGGTCGAACTCGAGAAGTCGAACATCCTGCTGATCGGGCCCACGGGTACTGGCAAGACACTGCTCGCGCGAACGCTCGCCAAGGTGCTCAAGGTGCCGTTCGCGATCGTGGATGCGACCAGCCTCACCGAAGCCGGCTACGTGGGCGAGGATGTCGAGAACATCCTCGTGCGGCTGCTGCAGTCGGCGGACTTCAACCTGGTCAACGCCGAACACGGCATCGTCTACATCGATGAGATCGATAAGATCTCGCGCAAGAGCGAGAACCCCAGTATCACCCGCGATGTTTCGGGCGAGGGCGTGCAGCAGGCGCTGCTCAAGATCCTCGAAGGTACGGTTGCGAATGTACCGCCCCAGGGGGGGCGCAAGCATCCGCAGCAGAAGTACATCGAGGTGAACACCAAGGACATCCTGTTCATCTGCGGCGGCGCGTTCGAAGGCCTGGACAAGATCATCGAGAAGCGCACCGGCAAGAAGGTGTTGGGTTTTGGTGCCGAGGTGAAGAGCCAGAAGTCGCGCAACACGGGCGAGCTGATGGCCATTGTGGAACCCGAGGATCTGCTCCGTTTCGGCCTGATCCCCGAGCTGGTCGGCCGTCTGCCGGTCGTCGGCACGCTGGATTCGCTGGACGAGGAGTCGCTCGTGCGCATCCTGACCGAGCCCAAGAACGCCATCACCAAGCAGTACCAGCGCTTCCTCGACATGGAGGGGGTCAAACTCGACTTCACCGAGGACGCGCTCAAGGCCATCGCGACCCAGGCCATCGCCCGCGGCACCGGGGCGCGCGGCTTGCGCGCGGTCATCGAAGAGGCGATGCTGGAGGTGATGTACGACATCCCCTCGAGGTCGGATGTGATTGGCTGCACCATCTCGAAGGAATGCATCCTCAATGGTGCTGCGCCGCTCCTCACCTTCCGCGGCGAGCGCGAGAAACGACGTAAGGAAGCCTGATCGGTGCGAGATTCCTCGCACATCCCGATGAATCCACGGGCCGGTCGCTTCTGCGACCGGCCCTTTGTCTTTTCCAGCTGAGTGAGGAGTCCGTTTGTCACCGACCAAGCCAAGCAAGCGCGGCGCCGCGCAGTCCGTGAAGGCCGCATCGAGCGCGAAACCCGCGAAGACCACCAAGGCCGCCAAGGCCTCCGGCAAGCCGAACGCGCGCTCCAGGAAGGACGACACTGGCAAGGGCAGCCAGATCGAACTCAAGCGCGGCGAGGAGACCTTCAAGTTCCACGACCGCCTCCCGCTGCTGCCGCTGCGCGATGTGGTGGTGTTCCCGTACATGACGATCCCGCTGCTGGTTGGACGCCTGCCCAGCATCAACGCGATCGAGAAGGCCGTGGCGCGGGATCGCATGCTCTTCGTGACGGCACAGAAGCGCAGCGAGGTCGCGGATCCGCAGCATGATGAGCTCCACAAGATCGGCACGGTCGTGCGTGTGCTGCAACTGTTCCGATTGCCGGACGGCACCATGCGCGTGCTGGTCGAGGGTCTGACGCGCGCGGAGGCGGTGCGCTTCCAGTGGTCCAACGACTACTACACCGTTCAGGTCGAGCCGCGCAGCGACGCACCCGAGAAGGGCGCCGAGACCGAAGCCTTGACGCGGCACACGCTGCAGTTGTTCCAGGATTACGTCCACCTGCATCGGCGCATCCCCGATGAAGTGTTGGCCACTGCGCAGTCGATCGCCGATCCCGAACAACTCGCGCACACGCTCAGCGCGCACCTGCTCGTGAAGGTGCCGGCCAAGCAGAAGCTGCTCGAGGCCCGCAGCACCGCGGACCGCATGCGGCTGTTATCCGAGACGCTCGCGGCTGAGCTCGAGATCGTGCGCCTGGAGCGCAAGATCGAGGGTCAGGTGAGGTCTCAGGTGCACAAGAACCAGAAAGAGTTCTATCTCAACGAGCAGTTGAAGGCGATCCGCAAGGAGCTCGGGCACCAGAACGAGTTCTCGAGCGAGCTCGAAGAGCTCTCGGCCGCGATCCGCAAGGCGAAGATGCCGCGCGAAGTGCGCGCCAAAGCCA
>JBDSKE010000029.1:0-6256 GCA_039917105.1 Candidatus Eiseniibacteriota bacterium
GCGCGCACCTGGGTGGAATATGTGTAAGTGTAAAGTTCAGTGTGTTTGTGCGCGCACACGTCTGCCAGTTCACGGAACGCGGCCAGCGTCCATAGGTCGCTGTCGGCCTTGAACGAAAATGGATCGAAAAAGATGACGTCAGGAGCAGGTGCGTCGAACTTGCGCGCGGCGAAGTCCCCGGGCATCAACAACCAATCGACTGCACCCGAAGCGCTCAGCCATTGGTTCTTCGCCAGCAACGCGTGCGGCGCCGCATGACGGAGGTGCTTGAACCACAGCGGGTGGCGAAGCGCCAGGCGTAGCGAATCCAGATCATTCTCAAAGCTCACCAGCACCAACCGGCGCTTGCGTACTTCCTCACCCATGGCTTCGACGGCATGGATGGTCGCCATCGCGTTGGTGCCCGCGCCGAGTCCGACATCCCATACCACCAGCGGATGAGTGTGGGCTTCTTTCAGACGCTCGATCAGGCGTGACTGCTCCACATAAAGCGAGCGGGCTTCCTCGCCTGGGTCGTTCACCGAGTGCATCACTTCACCCGAGACAGTGTCTCGAATACGACCGACACCGTCCTTCACCACGATCTCGTAGCGACCGCGCCGCATGGCGAGCGCAAGGCGCTCGGCCCTGGTGACGCGGACAACCTTGTTGCCGTAGTTGTCCCGCGCGTCAAGCACTTCGCGCTGCGCTTGGTAGAACTCCAGCCACGTGCCCGCAAGGATGTGCTCGCGCATGCTCCGCATGAGTTGCATATAGAAGTGCAGGTTGTGCAAGCCGAGTAGCTGCCAGCCCTGCGTTTCCCACGTGCGCTGCAGGTGGAACAGGTAAGCGATTGAGTAGGTCCTGCACGTGTAGCAGGTGCACGCCGGGTCCAGCGGACCTTCCCTGTCCCGATAGGCCGCGCGCTTGAGGGACCGCCGACCGATGCTGGTGAATACGACCCCCTGCTTGGCCAGCGACGTGGGCAGGATGCAATCGAACATGTCGACCCCGCGATGTACGGCCTCGAGTAGGTCGCGAGGGGTGCCCACACCCATCAGGTAGCGTGGGCGGTCTTGCGGCAGATACTCGGTCACCACTGCAGTGCAGTCGTCGCGTTGGGCGATGCTCTCGCCCACTGCGAGCCCACCGATGGCAAACCCATCGAATGGCATCTGGGTGATCGCGCGCGCGCTTTCCACGCGCAGGTCATCGTAACAAGCGCCCTGCACGATGCCGAACAATGCCTGCATCGAGTCGCCGCGAGCATCCAGACTGCGTTGCGCCCAACGATGCGTCAGCTCCATGGCCTCGCGCGCGATGCTGCGCTCGACCGTGGAGGGCACGCATTGATCCAACACCATCATGATGTCGGAGCCAATCACCTTCTGCGTGGCGATGCTGCGCTCGGGGCTGAGGATGATCGTGCTCTGGTCCACGTAGCTGCGGAACTCGGCGCCGTCTTCACGCATATTCCGGCTGTCGGGCAAGGAGAAGATCTGGAAGCCGCCCGAGTCGGTCAGCACCGAACGCGGCCAGTTCATGAAACTGTGGATGCCCCCGAACTTCTCGAAGATCTCAACCCCGGGCCGCAACAGCAGGTGATAAGTGTTGGCGAGCAGAACCTGGGCCCCGCAATCCAGCAGGTCCTCGCGGCGTTGCGAACGAACGGATGCATGGGTCCCAACGGGCATGAACGTAGGCGTCAAGACTTCGTTGTGATGGGTGCGAAAGCGCCCCGCACGTGCGCGTGAGCCCGGCGCGGTGGCTTCGAGCGTGAACTGGAGGCGGCTCATGGTTGGGCATCTAGCAACTCTATCGCGTCACCTTCCCGCACTTCGCCTTCCTCCACCACACTCGCATACACCCCGGCGGTGTGGTGTGTCTCGCGGACCAACGTGCGCATCACGCGGTGGTCCTGCGGGAGGTCGTGTTCCTTTAGAGTGACCATGACACAGCGCGGGCAGCCCATGACCACATGGATCGTCGCATTGCCGATGCGCAGCCGTTGCCCCACCCACTCGAGCTCGGGATAGCCGTCAGCCGCATTCGCATCGATCAGAAAGTTCGCGCGGAACCGGCGTGGATCCCAGTCGGACTCAGGAGCGATACGCGTAAGCGTGCGAAGACTGTCCTGAGTGATCAGGTGAAGTGAAAACGCGTCGAAGAAATTCCCCTGCCGAAGCTGGCGCAGCCGGTCGGGCGTGAAAGCGCTCAGGTCAGGCTCGGGCTCGCCCGGGAGAATGCCCATCAGCGCTCGCACCGTTTCGGTGGATTCTCCAGCGGTGGTTAGGCGCGGATCGGTGTCGGTCCCCGCTGGGCCAAGCGCCCGGAGCGAGACCGCTCGTCCAGTCAGTTCGGTCAGCCGGCGCGCGGCCTCTGCCGACTCGGTGCGAATGCTCGTGCCATCGGGGAAGCACAACTCCGCGGGCGGCGAGACCTGCCCGGCGACCGGTTCGTTCAGGTAGCGAGCGCTGCACTCGCGGAGCGGCGGCAACCGCTTGGCGGAGGTGATACCGGCACGCATTTCGTCGTACAGCGCCCAGCCGCGATCGCCGGGGATGCCGCGCCACGATAGCCGGGCAGCGGTCAGTCGTTCGCCTCCCATGCTCTTCACGGGATATCGCCAGACCTGGAGGATCGTACCGAGTCGCATGCGCTACGAAGGGCCCAAACTCGAAATCGTGAAATGGAACGCGCTGCCCTTGCCGAGCTCGCTTTCCGCCCAGATCCTCCCGCCGTGCGCCTCGACGATGTACCGCGCGATGTAGAGGCCGAGCCCCAGGCCGCGACGGCCCGGCTGGCCCGCTCGCGAAAACCTCTCGAAAATCGCCTCCATGTCTTCGGGGGCGATTCCGCGCCCGCTGTCGCGGACCGTGAACTGCAATCCTTCCGCAATGGGTGCCAGTCGAAGTGCGATGGATCCGCCCACGTCCGAGAACTTGATCGCGTTGCCGACCAGGTTCGCCAGCACCTGGAGGATGCGATCGTGGTCGAATGTTCCGGGGACGCGGCCTTTCGGGGCTTCGCATGTCATTGCGATCTCGCGTGCAGCCGAGGCGGCCTGACAGTTCTCCATGGTCTCGGCCAGCAATCGCGTCGCGTCCTCCGGCGAGGCTTCCATGTTGAGCTTGCCCGATTCCATGCTCACCACATCGAGCAGATCCCCGATGAGCCGATTCATTCGCGCGGTCAACCGGCGGATGCGCTTGGCCTCGATGTGCATGCGCTCTCCGGCAGGGGCCTCCGTCGGGACATGCAGCAATAGTTCCGTGCTCATGGCGATGCCGGCAAGGATGTCCCGCACGTCGTGGCTAACGATGGCCAGGAACTCGTCTCGGGAGGCCACGGCACCATCAGCGTGTGCACGTTCCGTGAACAGGTGCTTGTCAGTCTCCTCCCGCTCAAGCCTGAGGAGGTGCGAGATCGCACGCCTGTGCTCCGCACGTTCTCTCGCTAACTGGTCGTCGGCCGCAGACCGTTCCTCCGCCACCCCCTCGTCCTCGGACTCCCGGGCGCTGGCCAGAGTATCGGAGACTCTCGCGGGACGATCGATCCGGGCACGTGTCGCATCCGCCTTATTGCGCGTCTCCTCCAGCAGATCATCTGCCCGGTCGCGCGCCAATTCGACAACTTGATCTGCGTTCCTGTCGGCCACTGAGGCGCGGTTTGCAAATTCCTCGTCGGTCTTGTCGCGCTCCTCCTGAAGGCTGGTATCGGTTTCAACTCGCGGGGGGAGTGCGTTTGGTTTTTCTTGGGAATCCATCGTGTCGCTCCTGCAATGGCAACGGACGGGTTACACCTCACGCAATAGCGGGCTCATCTTTTCATACGTCGGAGGGAACAGCGAGGGCTTATCCGGATCAGAGAATAACGCCGCAAAGTCCTCCGGCGCGAACGCCCGCGCGAGCCGAACGGCGAAGTTGGATTTCAGGACTCGCAGATAGTGATCCACGTCGTAGTCACGTGGTTCACCCGCGCCGCCGGTGCCCTCGGATGGGTCACTCGCCACTTTGGCCGCACCATCCCGGGTCCGATATACGCGCACCCGTTCCCCGCGCCGCCACTCGTGCCGCCCGCTCGCGAGCATTGCTTCATACGAGTGCTCGCGGCGGCCATCCCGTGCGTCCCGGTACTGCGCTGGCGTTTTCGTCAGTCGCACGCGCGACGACACGTCGAACGTCGAGTACTCGCGTCGGCGCAATGCGACCACTGCGTCCACATACGCCTGCCGCACGCCGGGAACGTCCCCTGAGAGCAATCGTCCCACCGCGCGCCGGAGGAATGCTTCGCCGAACGGCTCGGCACGGCTCGAACGGAACGCCACCCCGCGCAACACCAGCTTCCCGTCGTACCCGAGCAGGGCGTAGTTTTTGGGTTCGTGCGAAAGCATGGCGGCGTATCGCCCCTCGAACTCCAGTTGCACCAGCGGTGGGAGCAGCGCGCCTACCTCCGCCACCACGCGGCGTTCATCCGTTTCAATCCAGCAGGGTGGCACGGCGAAATAGACGCCGTCGGTGTCAGCTTCCAGCCGGGTCACGCCCCGGGCGAGAAGCTCGCGACACATCAGGTCCAGCGTCTCGCGACCGCGCCGAGTCACCTCGTTGGCAGCGTGCACATCGGCAAAACGCGTGAGTCCCCCGGCAGCCAGGTATCCATAGGCGGTATTCACCACCAGCTTCATCGCCGCGGACATCGCTTCGTGCGTGAACCGTTCCGCCGAACCCAGGGGGGCCGCCTTCGCCGCGTCTTTGGCTGCGAGCCGTCGCTCCACGAGTCCGTCCACCAACCCCAGTAGCACACCCAACCGATCGCGACGGGGCCCGATCCGATGGGTGCGCATCAACGACGGGTATAGACTGGCCACGTCGGCCTTCACCACGCGCTGGGCCACGCCCGTCGCGAACAGGTGCAGTGCGGCTCCACTGTGGCTGGTGCCATCGCCGGCCTCGTGCGTCGGCAGCGCGTGCCCCGCACGCAGGTAGGCACGCACCAGCATCGGGTCGATCACGCCGGTCGCGGCCCCGGCATCGGCCAGTCGCTCGTATCGGCGCGGGGCCATCTGCGCGAGCGCATAGGCGGCACCACCCAGCAGCCGGGCGAGCGCCGCCACTTCCGTGACATCGGCAGTGGCATAGCGACGCACGCGCTCAGGGTCTGTCCGGTAAGTCTCGTGGATCTGGTCGCCACGAATGATCTCGCGGTCCGACCGCGCAATTCCAAAATGCTTCGCTACCGCCTTGAGCCCGTGACCCGGTAGTTCGCGCACCGCGAAGTCGTAGCGACGAACCGCGTCGAGTGTGTCGATGCACTCGCGGCCCGGGACCACGAACCGCACTTGGTCCCGGCGCGATGCCCGCGATCGGACCCCCAACCACGGAATTCGCCCAAGGCCGAGCGGTACTCGCAGTATGCGCGCACGTCGCTCCAGGAACGGCAGATCGAATCCATGCAGGTTGTGGTTCTCGATCACGTCGGGATCCGCCGCTGTGACCGTCGCCACCAGACGCCGGATCAGGTCAGCTTCGTCCGCGTCACCCGGACCCGCGGCCTCGAGCACTTCCTCCGCTCCCGCGGGATGCCGCACAGCGATCATGAAGATCCGGCTTCTCTCGGGAATCAGGCCCGTCGTCTCCAGGTCGAACTGCAGCCGGAACAGTTGATCGAATGCGAGGTCGCGGAAGTAGGTGCGCCCCGTAATGGTCAGGTACTGATCCTCGGGCGGGATCGACAAGACCTCCGTCTGACCAAGGTCACGAACGTGACCCACGGTGCGGCCGAGTCGCCGCGACGCACCGCGCAGCACCGCACGAACGAGCGTTCGCCCGTCGGCAGCGCTCACGAAGAATCGCAATCGTCCGGGCCCAGTGAGTTCACGGTATGTCACCGCGGCGTGGGAATCGCCCTCGGGTGCGAGCCCGACACCCAGATGCTCGAGGTCTTCGAGCCGGTCGAGCACCAGCCATGGTCGGAACCGGGCATCCTCGCGCACCACTTCACCTGATTCCGGAAGCCGTCTCCACACCACGGCATGCCCGGAAGCTCGGGCCCATACAGAGACGATCCCTGGGGTCGGGTCCCAGCCCCACAGCCATTCGGACGGTAGCGAAACCAGTGGAATGCTCCCTGATTAGTGGGCCTACAAGGAAATCAACTTGCGGTTGACGCGCACTTTACATCGAGACCGGTGTGCAAGGTTTACCAATCAAGGCGCCCATTCGCGCATGCAATCGAACGCGCAGCGAACGCCGCCCCGGCTTGCAACTACCCACCCCGC
>JBDSKE010000030.1:0-25462 GCA_039917105.1 Candidatus Eiseniibacteriota bacterium
CCCCAGCGTGTGCCCCGCGCCATTCACATCGCATCGCACAGAGCCGCCCTGCACGAACACGAACGCCTGCACATGCTCGGGCAACTTCTGCTGCGTGCCGCCTCCCTTGGCCACGCGCAGGTCGTACTGAACGAACCGCGCGCCCATCGCGGGCGCCGCCATGACCTTGGCCACTGTTGAGGTCCACTCCGGCAGCACGCTCTCGGCCATTCCCTCGGGCGGCAACAACGCCCAATCACGCTCGACCCGCGCCCGACTCACCACCAGACCACTGCGAGACATGAAGGCTCCTCCTGTGGCGCCGCGCCTCGGATGCTGAAAGACGCGCGGGCATCGTCTACATTGCGGCGACTTCCGACCCATCACACCCATGAGGGAACCGCCATGAAGCCGGTGCTCACCGATGCGAACACGCGCGACATCGTCGCGCGCCTATCCGCCGCCAACCTCGAGTTCGCCGCAGCCTACCCCGGCGATCCGACCGACCGCCAGCCCGTGCACACGGTCTATGGCGGGGCACAGTTGTTCAGCCACGATATCGCCACCAAGCTGGGAGGCGCCGCCAGGCGCGCGCTCGATGAGTACGCGCCCGACTTCGCGACCTTCGCCCGCGCCATCGGTTTGAGCGGTGCCGATCGCCTGCCGGCCGTGCCTGCCGAACGCCAGCGTTTCGAAGCCCGCATGGCCGTTGACATTGGCGCGGTGCGCAAGGCCGAGCCCCAGGCGTTCCTGGCGCACACGCTCTACGCGCGCCTGATCGAGAAGTTGGCGCGCGAACCGGTCGAGGATTTCCGTATCGACTTCGAGGACGGTTATGGAAACCGTCCCGATGCCGAGGAGGACGGTCATGCCATCGCCGACGCCCAAGCCGTGGCCGAGGGCATGCGAGAAAACACTCTGCCGCCCTTCATCGGAATCCGCATCAAACCATTCACCGAGGAACTGCGCACGCGCGGCATTCGGACACTCGAACTGTTCATGGGCACCTTGTTGCATGCCTCGAACGGCAAGCTGCCGGAGAACTTCGTGGTCACACTGCCCAAGGTGACCTTGCCGGAACAGGTCGAGGCCCTGGTGGCGATGTTCGAAATGCTCGAGCACGGGCACGGCCTGACGCCCGGAAGTCTGCGCCTGGAGATCATGGTCGAAACGCCGCAGAGCGTGATCGCGCCCGATGGGACCGTGCCGCTGCGGCGTTACATCGCCGCCGCCAAGGGGCGTTGCCGAAGCGCACATCTTGGCGTGTATGACTACACCGCGAGCGTGCAGGTGACGGCGCTGTATCAGGGCCCCGCGCATCCGGCCTGCGGCTTTGCGCGCCATGCCATGCAGGTGGCCCTCGCCGGCACCGGAGTGACCTGGAGCGACGGCGCCACCACGCTCATGCCGGTCGCACCGCACCGCGCACCCGAGGGCGGCTCGCTGAACCTGGTGCAACTGGAGGAGAATCGCAAGGCCGTGCATGGCGCCTGGCGTTCACATTACGAGGATGTCCGCCGCGCCCTGCGCGAAGCCTACTACCAGGGCTGGGACCTGCACCCCGCACAACTGCTCACACGGCACGCCGCCGTGACCGCGTTCTTCCTGGAAGGTCGCGACGAAGCGGGCGAGCGACTCCGCAAGTTCGTGGAGAAGTCCGCACAGGCGACCCTGGTGGGCAACGTCTTCGATGATGCAGCCACCGGGCAGGGCCTGCTCAACTTCTTCCTGCGCGGCATCTCGTGCGGCGCGCTGACGGAATCCGAGGCGCTCGCCACGGGCCTGACGCTCGAGGAACTGCGCGGCCGCAGCTTCGTAAGGATCCTGAAAGGGCGGCGCGGTCGGGGCTGAGGTGCTAGCGCAGCAGGACGATCCGGCGGGAGGCGATGGCTTCGCCCTCCCGGGCCATGATCGTGTAGGAACCGCTCGGCACCCCTGCGAACTCCAGGCGCAGGCGTTGCCGGCCGGCCGCGACGCGACCCCGCCAAGCGAGTTCGACGCGCCGGCCCGCCAGGTCAAGCAGATCGATCGAGACATTGCCCCCGCGCGCCCACGTCACCTCGAGTGGGCATGGCCCACTGATCGGGCTGGGCACCGGTGCAATCATCGGACGTGCCGTGATGGCAGGCAGTCCGGAGAAGTCCGCATCCACCGACGCCGATCCGATGCTGAGCGCACTTCCAGACCGGTACACGCGGACCGCTGGAATCGTGAGCACCCCGAGGCCATCGGCGTACAGTGTTCCCGATTGGACCTGGATCGCATCGGAGGTACGCACGACTCTGTAGCCATACATCATCCCGGGTGTCACCCCGAATAGCTGCAATCGGCGAGGCGTCACGTCCACGCTCAGCGACTCGGGTGCGACCACCGGGCCCCAAGCGGATATCGGGTTGCGCAGGGACAGGTTCACGACCCAGCGCCCCGGCTCGTCCGCGACCACCGGATCCCAGTCGAGGAACCCATTGATCGTCCCCACGCTGTCCCCGTTCGTGGCGGTGCCATCACCGGGATTGGCATCGGCGCTGCAGTTCGAGAATGCCGGGAAACTGAGATTGGACCTGAAGCGATAGATGTAGGGAATGCCGTAGTTCATCATCGGGGACCACGCCGATGCCACGTAGCCGTAATGATCCCGGCGATCCCAATAGAATGTGCCGCCCGCTCGGTGATCCCGCATGTCGCGGTAGAATGGGATCTTCTCTGCCCAGCCCACCACGCCGTCGTTCCGTCCATTGAACATGAAAATGGGTGGCACGAAGCGGGACTCGAGCGAGGCGGCGAGCGAGCCGGCATTCAGCCTGTCGAAGACCTGCGTGCCGTCGGCCATCCGCAGCCCCGTGCTCACAGTCCCCCACAGCCGATCGCAGCGCTGGCGGAGCGGGTTCCCCTCATTGAACCCGGCCAAGGTGTTGGGATCCTGCTGGAAGGAGAAGTTCACGAGCGGGATGTTCGCCCAAGCAGCCGCGATGAGCTCGGGGTGCCGCATGGCGAGGAAGACCGAACAGATGCCACCCATCGATCCGCCCGCGGCATAGACGCGTGTCGTATCCACGGGGAAGTTGCGCCGCGCCCACTCCAGGGTGAAAAGCAGACGCCGATCGGTGTAGTCCTCCACCACATCGGACGCAGGTGGGGTGTTCGAAAGGGAGGTGATGTCGTAGTTCTTGGCGTAGCCGAACCAGAAGTCGTGGGGGTCCTGCTCCGCGACCAGGTCATCCATCTTGAGCACCCAATCACCCGACTCGAAACACGCGGGAGGATAGAATCCCCCGCCGTACTGATGGGAAATGACCATCAATCCGTGCGGCGAGTCGGGCGCGCCAATGCGCACGCTGCAGTCATAGGCTTGGCCGGGACGATTGCACATGGCGGGGAAGTCGGGCGTCGCCCGGTCGCTCGTCCACAACGTGTAGATCGCCGCGGAACAATCCCCGGCCTGCATGGTGCGCTGGTAGACCGGGCGCGGCCGCGCCAGGATCTCGGTCACGGGCAGAGCGAGTGTGTTCACTCCCGGACTGATCGTTCGGTCCTCGAGCGAGCCGCGCTGCTGGGCGGTCACCGCGTACCATCGCTGGCCGGGCGTGATGGGTGTGGTGACGAACAGACCCTTGGTGCGGCCGAGCGGGGCAGCCGACGAATCGATGGCGAAGCCCAGCGTACTGCCGCATAGGACCGAGAGCCGATGGTCACACCACGTGGAATCCCCCACCGTGGCAATACGCTGGCTGTTCGTAAGGCCGCCAGAGTTGGCTATCGCAGAGTTGGAAACGTAAACGCGATAGGTCCACCCGGTGTCGGAGGGACAGTTCCATGTGATGAATGTCTGGCCGTCATGCACCAAGGCTGCGACGCCGGTGACCCGGTTTGCCAAAGCCGTTCCCGGGGCGATGGCAATCAGCACGGGAAGGAGGGCGGGCCAGCAGCATCGATGCATTCGCATGGTGGCAGGCCCCGGGGGCAAAGCAGATGAAATGGCCCAAGGAGCGGTGTCCCGGGGGCGGACAGGCGGTTTTGCCGGCGCCGCTGGTGACGGCGACGCGATACAGGATTGTAATGCATCTGACAGGTGCCGGGTCAAGCCCCAGGCATGGCTTTTTTAAGGGGTTTGAGCAGCACCAACAGCACCAGCGCCATCACCACAGCTGCGCCCGAGAGCATCAGCCAGAACTGCGAATGCGGCATGTCGTCCCATAGCTGGCCGATCTGGGTGAGCTTGTTGCCGATCGCGGTCGCCACGAACCATCCGCCCATCATCACGCCGCGGTAGCGTCGCGGGGCCACCTTCGAGACCAGCGCCAGCCCCATCGGGGAGAGCATCAACTCGCCGACTGTGAGCACCCCGTATGCCCCCACCAGCCACAAGGGCGACACCTTGTAGTCGTAGATGCCGCCTGGACCTGCATGGGCCTCGCCACTCCTTGCGGCGACGAACATGACGAAGAACGCCAGCGCCGTGGCGAACATGCCGAATGCCATTTTCAGTGGGGTCGAAGGCTCTCGCCCCTTGCGGTCCAGCCAACTCCAGAACGCGACGAGCGGGAACGTCAGCAGGATGACCCAGCCCGGATTGATCGCGATCGAGATGATCCCCGAGACCTTCCAATCCGTGTTCTCGTTGGCCCAATAGGTCAGGGTCGAACCGTTCTGGTGGAACACCATCCAGAACACGATCACGATCAGGTAGATCACGATCAGCGCCGAAATGCGCTTCCAGTCCGGCACCGCGTCGATCGCCTGCACCGTCCTGGGCTGGGAGGATGCGGTGCCTTGCGAACGCGGATCGTTCACCAGCACGTGTTTCTGGAATCGCCAGAGGATGAACAGGGAGATCGCCATGCCCGCGGCCGCCACGGCGAATGCGGGATGGAATCCGAACCTGCCGCGCATGTACTCCGCCACCACCGGTGCCAGGAACGCCCCGACATTGATGCCCATGTAGAAGATGTTGTACGCACGGTCCTTGAGATGGCTGCCCTCAGGATACAGTCCGCCCACCATTGCCGAGACGTTCGGCTTGAAGAAGCCATTGCCAACGACCAGGCAGGTGAGCGCTGCGTACACCGCCGGCAGCGAGGGGAACGACAACAAGAGGTGGCCGATCATGAAGAAGACCGCACCGACCATCACTGCCCGGCGGTAGCCGAGCCCTCGATCCGCGATCCACCCCCCGATGAGCGGGCTCGCATACACGAACATCAGGTAATTCGCATACAGCCCTGTGGCCTGGTCCGCGGTCCAGCCAAAGCCCTCGCCAGTGTTGTCCCGCAGATACAACGTGAACATGGCCAGCATGGTGTAGAAGCTGAAGCGTTCCCACAGTTCCGTGGCGAACAACACATACAGGCCCTTGGGGTGTCGCTCTGTTGCGGCGTCCGCAGTGCTCACTCGAGGCTCCTCTCGCGAACCTGGCCCTTGTCCATTTCCCAGGTGGGACGCAGTGCCGTGAGGCGGTCACGGCCGCTGACCTATTGCAAGCCATCGCCACCATACATTGGCAAGTGTCCCCTGTTGAAACGGGCCGGCAGTGAAATCATGGTTTTGAAAGAGTGAACCGATGTCCGGAACTCAGCATCTTGCGGCGGTCTGAGTCACGCCCCGGTCAAAAGCGCCTCCATTGGGAACTCCCTCGCTGCATCGAGCGAGTTCGGGTGTATACCCAACAGGCTACTCGGCGGGCTCTGCGGGCGAATCCCCGTCCATGAGAGCCATGACCAAAAGGAGAGCACATATGCGCAAGATCGTAATCGTCTCGTTGTCCGTCCTCACCGCAGCACTGCTCGTCTCCACGGTCGTGATGTACCGCAACAACCAAGCGACCACCGCAAGCCTCACCGAACTACAGTCCTCCGAGGACAAAGCTCGCAGTCGTTACGGTGACGCAGTGAACGCGATCGCCGAGATCCAGGACAGTCTCGCTGCAGTCTCCCTGGGCGAAGGTTCGCTCAAGCTGTTCTCGGACAAAGCTCAAGGTGAGCGTCTGCTGTCCGAGAACCGCGGCGACGAAGCCCTCGCTCGCATCGCGCTGCTCAAGGCCGGCATCAGCCGCACGAAAGAGCGGATCGCGAAGCTGGAGTCCAGCCTGAGCAAGAGCGGTACGAAAGTGGCCGGGCTCAATCGGATGATGGCGAGCCTCAAGCGGACCGTGGCCGAGCGCGAGGCGCTCGTTGCGGAGCTGACTGGGCGCGTCACGATGCTGCAGACCCAGGTCACCGGGCTCACCGCCGAGGTCGCGGTCAATCAGGACTCGATCCGCGCGCAGCGAATGGCGCTTGAGACCCGTCGCCGCGAGATGGGGACGGTGTACTACGCGTTCGGCTCCAAAAAGCAGCTGACCTCGGCAGGCATCGTGGTCGCCAAGGGCGGGGTTCTGGGCCTGGGCAAGACCATCAAGCCATCCGGCGTGATCGCCCCTTCGATGTTCACCGCGATCGATACCGACGAGCAGCAAGTCATCATGATCCCCGCGGCCAAGGCAACGGTGATCAGTGCCCAGCCTTCCTCCAGCTACCAACTGACGGCGGTGGACGGGCAGATCATGCTTCGAATCATCGATGCCGCGCAGTTCCGTGCGGTGAAGCACCTGGTGATCATGACCGCCTAGTCCCGGAATGCCGAAGCCCCCGCGAACCGAATGGCTCGCGGGGGCTTCTTGTTCAATGGCTTTCGCCAGTGCCTAGCGGAAGCGCGACTTGAGACTGCCCCAAGTGGTGCTGCTCACCGGCGTCGGGTTCATCGACTCGACCTGCACGACACTGTCGTCGAAATCCTGGTCCGAGCCGAGCGCCACCGCTGCCTCTTCGAAGGCGAGGAACCAGGTTCCTGCATTCACGCCGCTGCCAGCGTACGAAAGAAGCTGCGCCTTGGCTCCCGGATTGCGGGCGTCCTGCTGGTAGAATGTGCCATTAGGGCCAGAGATGTAGAAGCCGAAGTTCGTGGCATCGATTCCAAAATACGTGTTCGAACTGACCGGAAGCGCGTTGTTGTCGAACAGATTGACGACCACACGGTCCGGCGAGATACGGAACGACACCTGCGCGAACCAACCGGGCGCCGCGGCGCCTGGAAGCACCGGGTAAAGCGTTGGCACGGCCGCGCTGCCGTTATACAGACCAATCGTGTTCACACCCGCGCTCGGAGTCTGCTCGATCAGGAGCGAAACAGCCGAGTTGGTGGAAATGGTGCGCGTCCAGGTCTGCGCTGCATCCTGCTGGGTATTGACGTTGATCGTCTCACCGATGCTGCTGAAATAGGCCTGCAGACTCCCCCCCAACACAGCAACCTGGGGGGCACGGAGTGCCGCCGAGGAAACACCTGTGGACGCCGCGAGAGCCACAAAGGCAACAAGCAGCACGATCATTCGGGTAGCGAAACGGTTCACAGGATTCCCTCCCACAACGGATGTATGACGACGACAGGGGCATGTAACACGGGGACATTCATACTTGGGCATCAGATTGCCTCATCCGGATGAGGAAGGAAAGCGAAATCAGGGCGCTCGCAGCTGCGCTCGATGTCCTGATGGTCGGGATCTGCAGGCCCGGGAATACTTTGTTCACTGCTACTTACAAGGCCCTCAACTCCCCCGGTAGGTCGAGTACCCATAGGGGCTGACAAGGAGCGGGACATGGTGATGCTGGGTGGCATCGAAAACCTCGAACTCGAGGCAGGCCTGCGGGAAGAAGCACCTTTCCCCCACCTTGGCGAAGTAGGTGCTCAGGGCGAAGGTCAGTCGGTGCACCCCTTCTGCCAGGACATGCCCGTCTACGTAGAAGTCTCGGACGCGCCCATCGGCGTCGGTGTCCCGGGCGCCGACGAGCACCCAACTGCCGTCCGGGCACTTGTACTCCAACACGACGGGCACGCCCTGTGCCGCCCGACCATGTGCCAGATCCAATACGTGGGTGGTGATGGCGATCATGGGACGCCCTCCAGGAGTTTGTCCAGACGTAGGTGAGTGATCCGGAGTTGCTCCGCGGCTGCGTTTCGGAGTTCGACCGAGGGGTCGTTGCCGATCCGGGCCTGGAGCCGCGCCAACATCTCGGCCGCGGTGAGCCCCGTGGCGCAGACGATGAAGACATGACCGAAACGCGCTTCGTAATCGGCATTGCCCCTTGCAAGCCGCAGCAAGACGGCTTCGCCGGCGGCATCCGTGCCGCTCTGCTCGCCGCTCGCCCACTTCGCGGTCGAGGCAAAGCGCTCGGACAGGGCTGCAACCTCACCGATGCGCGGGTGGTGCGAAAAGGCCTCGAGCAGATCGTCACGCACCAGCATGGCGAACACCTCTTCGGCGGCCGAATGCAATGCCAACGCCGTTCCGTACGGACGCCGCGCCAACATCCCCTGCACCCAGGCGCGCGCGCCGCAGCAGCGTTCCAGTGCCTCGGCCACAACGGGCTCAGGACCGGAGTCGAGCCCCGAGAGCGTCACGTGCCCTCGCTCGCCCAACGCCGCAACAACTCGCGAGCGAACGCCACGCCCGTCCACAGATCCTTCGGGGCGGTGTGTTCGTCGGGCGAATGGCTGATCCCGCCGCGGCTGGGAACGAACAGCATCATGGCGGGCACGCCTGCCTGCGCGAACGCCATGGTGTCGTGACCGGCGCCACTGGGCATGCGTCGATGCGGGATGCCCAGGGATTGGGCGAGCGCATCGGCGTCGGCCGCGAGTGCATCATCCAGCGCCGTGGGCGGCTCGGCCGAACGGGTCTCGAGCGTCAGCGTGATACCGCGGCGAGCCGCGACCGCGCGCACGCCATCCTCGAGTCCCTTGCACAGGCGTGCGAAGGCCGCAGGCTCCGTGTGCCGCGCCTCGAGGCCAAGCGTGCAGCGGCCAGGCACGACATTGTAGAGGCCCGGCTCCACCCGGACGAACCCCGCCGTGCACACCGCCGGCGCGCCCATCTCGAGTGCGAGGGCCTCGGCCGCGATCACCACCTCGGCCGCGCATGCCAAGGCGTCGTGACGGCGGTCCATGGGTGTCGTTCCCGCATGACGCGCGGCCCCGGTCAGCGTCGCCTGCATGCGGCAGTAGCCCGCGATCCGGTCGACGATCCCCAGCTTTTCGCTCGAGCCCTCCAGGACCGGCCCTTGCTCAATGTGCAACTCGAGTTGGCGCCAGGCACGGAACAGGACAGGCACGCGCTCACCCTGGGCCACCGCCGCAGCGGTGCAGCCACGCTCACGGGCGAATGCCAGCGCATCGGACCACCGCACCCCGTCGGCATCCGTGAGTTCCGCAATCTGCGATGGGATGAGTTGACCGAGCACGCCGCGCACGCCTGTGAGCGCCGCCGGGAACCGGCTGCCCTCTTCCTCACAAGTGACGAATGCCACCACCGGACGGGCGAGCCCGCGCAGTTCTGCTGCCAATTGGAAGGCGGCGAGGGCCCCATATGGCCCGTCGTAGCGCCCCCCGTTCAATACCGTATCGAGATGGGATCCCACCAGGATCACCTCGCTGCCGGGCAGCACGGCGGGATCGTGCACAAACAGGTTGCCGATCGCATCGCAGGTCGCTGCGAGCCCGAGCGACTCCGCCTCGCGCCGAAGCCAACGGTGCGCATCGCACCAATGCTCGTCGTATACCAAGCGGGTGCAGCCCGGCCCTGGCCCCGTGAACGAGGCGAGCGCATCGAGCCGCGCAATCAGGTCTTCGGGGGTGGCCAGATAGGAGGTCAGCATGGGCGGAAGTTATGCGACCCCGCCGGGCCGGGACAAGACCTGCCATTCGTTTCGCAGCCAGTGCCCCCGTGGCTCCCCGAGCAAACGCGAACCGTCGTACACCGCATGCCCACGCAGCCACGTGCCCCGAACGCGCCCCCGGAGCGTGCGCCCGGCGTAAGGCGTGATGGGATGCCGCTGGTGCAACTGCATCGAATCCACCACGAACTTCGCGTCGGGGTCGAACACGACCAGATCAGCATCGTGGCCCACTGTGAGCGAACCCTTGGTCCGCTCGAGCCGGGCCAGACGTGCCGGCATCTCGGACATGCTGCGGGCCAGGCATGACAGGCTCGCACCCTCCTCCTGCAATGCGGTCCAGGTTGCCGGGAGCGACAGTTCGAGCGAGGCGATGCCCCCCCAGCTCAATGCGAAATCGCCTGTGCCCTGCCGCTTCAGCGCCGGCGGGGCGGGAGAATGATCGCTCGCGACCAGGTCGAGCCGACCTTCGATCACCGCTCGACGGAGTGCCGAGCGCTCTTCATGCCCGCGGATCGGCGGAGCGCATTTATATTCGGTCGCGCCGTCAGGGATCTCCTCGGCCGCGAAAGTCAGGTAGTGCGGGCAGGTCTCCCCGCTCATGCTCGCTCCCGCGCGGCGAGCTTCGTCGATCGCGTCGAGTGCAGCGCGCGAGGCGACGTGCACGATGTGCACTCGCACATTCGCATGCCGGGCCAAGCGGCCCAGCATGCGGATCGCGCTCGCCTCCGCAGCGGGAGGCCGGCTGGCGAGCCAGTCCGAGTGGCGACGAGTCGACACAGGCATCGCCAACAACTTATCTGGGTCCTCGGCGTGCACGAGCAGGGGGGCCTGCGATCGGCTCAGGGCGTCCACCACGCCCATCAGGTCGGCCTCGTGGACATGCGGGAACTCGTCAACGCCCGAGGGCGAGAGGAAGCATTTGCAACCGAGCACTCCCGATCGCAGGAGTTCCTCGAGGTCGCCCGCATTGCCCGGGATCACGCCGCCCCAGAGCCCCACGTCGACATGCAACTGGCCCGCCATGGCATCGGTCTTGGCCCGGACCGCCGCCGCCGTGGTCGTCGCGGGGATGCTGTTGAGTGGCATGTCGACCAGCGTGGTGACTCCGCCTGCAGCAGCGGCCCGGGTTGCGGTGCGGAAGCCTTCCCACTCGGTGCGTCCTGGTTCGTTGCAATGCACATGCGTATCGACCACACCCGGCATGAGGACGTGCTCGCCGAGCTCGTGCGTCACCTCGCCCGGCGCATCCCACGGCTCGATCGAGGTGATGCGGCCCTCGTGCACATCGAGACAAGCGGCGCTTTCGCCCTGGGGCAACAGCACGCGCCGGGATCGGAATCGCATGTCAGTGACTCGCGCGCCATGCGGCGCGGGCCGCGAGAACCCATCCGATCAGCAAGGCGAGACCACCCAATGGGGTGACGGCACCCCAGAGGCGGACACCGGTGAGCGAAAGGGCATAGAGGCTGCCGGCGAAGACCATCGTGCCGATCAAGAATGCGATCCCCGCACTGGCCCAGCCTCGACCCGGCTCGCGGGCCTCGGCCTCACCCATCATGAAGAGGGCGAGCGCATGCACCAGATGGTAGCGGGCGCCTGTTTCGAAAACGGTCAGCAGTTCGGGAGTGAGCCGGGATTTCAGTGCATGGGCGCCGAATGCACCGGCTGCGACCGCGACGAATGCAGACAGCGCACCCGCGAATCGAAGGTTCAATGTCAGCCACCTCTTGCAGGATCAAGCCAGTCGCCAGCCACAAGCACCGTCGTATGCGGTGAAGGAGGAGTGGCTCCTCGGGTAGGATTCGAACCTACAACCCTTCGGTTAACAGCCGAATGCTCTACCATTGAGCTACCGAGGAACGATATGGGCGCGCCCGCGAAGCAGGACGTGGATGTCTGGCAAGGGCGGCGAGATTAGTCGGGGACAGCCTCAACGGTCAAGCCGAGCGGCAGGTGCCGATGTCGGCAGCCGCGATCGGCCGGTCAGCGCTTCAGGTCCAGCGCTTCACGCACGGCAGCGCCCAGATGTTCGGGCGAATAGGGCTTGGCCAGGAATGCTTCCACCTCGAGCCCATCCGGGCCCGGGGGTCCGGCCCCCGACTCATAACCGCTTGTCAGTACCACGGGAAGTCCTGGGGCGATCTCGCGCAGCCGTCGCAGCGTATCGGGTCCCGACAGGCGTGGCATGGTCAAGTCGAGCAACACCACATCGACGCGCATTCCGCGCTGCACCAGATCCAACGCTTCGATGCCATCGCGCGCCAATACGACATGGTAACCCAGCCGCTCGAGCACCGATCGCGCGAAGCCACGCAGTGCGGATTCGTCCTCCACCACCAGCACGGTCCCGTCCGGGCTCGCCGGATTCGGGTGCGGCACCACGGCCTCCATGCGTCGCAGCAGGTAGACTCGGAATGTGGTGCCATGGCCTGGCGCACTCTCGCACTCGATCCAGCCGCCATGCTGCTCGACGATGGTGTGCACCAATGCGAGGCCAAGCCCCGTACCACGATCGGGACCCTTCGTGGAGAAGAATGGTTCGTAGATTCGCGCCATGACTTCGGGCTCGATTCCCTCACCGGTGTCCTGGACCTCGAGACAAGCGAACTCACCGTGCCGGGTTGCCATCGCGTGCGCGACCGCCACTTGGCGAAGGCGCACGGTGAGCACGCCGCCCATGGGCATCGCATCGCGCGCGTTCAGGCAGAGGTTCGCGATGACCTGAGCCACCTGCAGCGGGTCGGCGAGCACGGGTACCGAGGCGCTTGGCAGGTCGCGCTCGATGCGGATGCGGTGGTCCAACAGATGTTCGACCCGCACCAGTGCCTCCTGCACCACCGCTGCAAGATCGCTGACACGCAGGATGACCGGAGCGCGACGGCCGAATCCAAGTAACTGGCGTGTGAGTTCGGCCGCGCGCAGCGCTGCTGTCTCGCTGTCGCGCAGCCCCGGCACGAGCGGGTGGGTGAACGGCAGATCGAGCAGGGAAAGGCTGACATTGCCCAGAATCGCGGTGAGCAGGTTATTGAACTCATGCGCGATACCCCCGGCAAGTGTGCCCACCGCCTCCATCTTGTGTGCGTGACGCGCCTGATTCTCGAGCTCCCGCCGTGCAGTGATATCCGTCAGCGCGATGACGACACGCGGCTCCACGCCGGAGGGGTTGCCCGTGACAGGCGCCACCATGGCGCTCCAGAGAATCGGCGCCCGAGTCGGGGTCATGTCCTCGAGCTCGACGACCGCTTTCGCGCGATCCGCTGCGAGGGAGCTGCGGACCAACAACTGCAAGCGTTCGCCGCGTCCACCAAGGCCCAGATCCGACACCCGGTGGCCAGAGAGCGCTGCGGCTGCGTCCCCCGCGACCAGAAGCGCGAATGCGGGATTGTGTCCCAGCACCTGCGCATCCGCCCCCCCGAGCAGCGCCACGCCCGTATCCAGATGGGAGAGCATCTGCGTGACCAACTCCAGTGGATCCGAGATGCGCGACCCGGCCGGTCGCGGGGCGCGATCGAGCGCACCGGTCATGACTTGTGCGAGCGCACGCAGGAAATCCATGGAATGGTGCTTGAACCCATTCGTTTCGGGGTGGCCGAGCAGCACCGCCCCAAGGCGCATTTGACGCGCGCGCATTGGCAGGAGCGCCATGGAGCGCACGCCGATGAGCTCGTGCAACGCGGCCCGGTCATCGGGCACGAACCCGAGGTCGTTGCCGTTGAGGAGCGCCACATCGGGCAGCGAGAGAAGTTCCTGTTGGACCAGATTGAAGTCGGGAAGCTGCTGATGCGCGTGAAGGTATTGGGGCGTGAGCCCGACCCCGGCCGCGCGAAAGGGCAGGCCGTTCACGTCGAATCGCCAGATGGACCCGACGGTCGCACCAGTCGCCTTCATGATCAGCGCAAGGGCGCCCTCCCATGCCTCCCCGGGCACGGGCGGATGGTTCATCGCCTCCAGCACCTGCAGCAACGCCCGCATCTCGTGGGCGAGCGCGTCGGGGCCATGCGACGGAGTTCTCGTCGCATCGTTGCCGCCCGTCCTATTCTGGTGCGAGTCGTCATCACGCATGCAGGGTCTCCACGATTGCAGAAGATGCCTTCCACTGCTCTCAACTGCAAATGTTGTTGCATCCCCGAGATTCCCCGCTCAATCCTTCATGAACCGCGCCGCCTGCGCCAACTCCTCGGCGCGCTGGCTGTACCCCGGATGCGATGGCCCCCGCGGCTGTTGAAGGTGAGCCCGCACCACACTCGGCAGATATTCGTCGCTCCGGCGAGCACGGAATCCCCACTCGTGCACCGCGCGGGCCGGATCAGGGCGTGAGCACCAAGGGCCGGAATACGGCGAGGCCGAGGGCTCGAGCCCTGCCGCTTCAAGTTGCGCTGTCGATACATCCACGAATCGCGGGGCCACCCCGGCCAATGCGGCAACGCGTTCGAGGAACTCTCGCAGCGTCGGCTCGTCGGGCTGCGCAAGGTTGTATTCCGAGGTCTCGGCCGGCTCGCCCTGGGCCAGGGCCACGAGTGCATTCGCAACATCCCCGGCGTACACGAATCGGACCGGCTCATGCCCGCCCTCTGGCAGCAGCACGGGCCCCCCATCGAGCATGCGCTCGAGGTACGCCCAGAGGCGACGCGAGTGATCCGCTTCCCCTTGCACGACTGGCAGGCGCAGCGACACGGCGCGCACCCCATGCGAACGGCGCAGGCGGCGCAACGAGGCCTCGGCCCTGCGTTTGCCAACGCCATACACCCAATTGGCGTGGGCGCGGGTTCCCGCCTCGGGTTCGGGGATCACCGGGCGATCGGCCTCCGCTTCACGCCATGGGGGCGCGGCGCGTTCGGTCACGAGGTAGACCTGCCCCGTCGAGATCATCGCATAGCGGCCCAGCGAGGCGTACGGCTCGTGGAACAGCATCTCCACGTCGGCGGCATCAAAGGCGAGGAAGTCGGCGGTGAAATCGAATCTCCTGCCCTTCAGCGCCGCGGCCAGTGAGCTGCGCTCACGGCGGTCCCCGGTGATGGCGAGCACGCCATTGGGCAATGGGCGTTCGCCGCGCGTGAGTACGGTCACGTGATGGCCTGCAGCGACGAAGGCTGATGCCGCTGCGCCCGAGAGCAGTCCGGAACCTCCCAGTAGGAGGACTTCGAGCGCAGGACCTGGATGAGCGGGCGGGTGCGAGGGATCCAAAGACAATGCCGGGCCTCCATGAAGGGGATGCCCGGCACCGTAACCCTGGATCGACTTGGTGTGAAGCGCTCGAAGCGGCCTCAGGCCGCCCGATCGTCCGGCCGCTCGCCGACCGGGATGCGAGCACGTTCCAGTTCGGCATTCGCTGCACGCAGGTCGGTCGCGGTTCGGCGCAGGTCCTGCGTGAGCAGAACGATGCGCAAGCCGGCGCGCACTCGCGCCATGAGTTCGCCCATGTCGCACGGCTTCACGAGGTAGTCATCTGCCCCGGTCTCCAGTGCGAGCAATTTGTCGCTGATCTCGCCCTTGGCGGTGAGCAGGATGAAATAAGGCGCAGCTTCGCGCAGACCGGTCTTCACCGACTGGCATAGCTCCAGTCCGTCCACTTCCGGCATCATCCAATCCGAAAGCACGACATCCGGCTCGAACGAGACGATCGCCCTCATTCCTTCGCGGCCGTCCGAGGCGGTCAACACCTGATAGCCTTCGGATGACAGGCGCTTGTGCAGCACCCGTTGGAAGAATGGGTCATCCTCGACCACCAGGATACGGATCTCCGCAGTTGTCTTCATGCCGCTCGCTCCATGAGCCCCAAGGCTTGTTCGACGAACGCCTGATGATCGAGGATCGGTTTCGAGATGTAGTCATCCGCGCCACTCTCGGCCAACAGCGACTCGGCGTCACCGCGCATCGCGTGCGCCGTCGCGAGCAGTACGGGAACAAGGGCTGTCCGCGGATCCTGCTTGAGCAAGCGGCAGAGCTCGATGCCATTGACCGACTTGCCCTCGAGCTTCGAGTTATGCAGGGAGACATCCATCACGACGAGGTCAACGCTCCCGCTGCGCGCGATCGCCAGCACCTCGAGCGGATCCTCGGTGACCGTGACAACGCAGGCCGCCCGATTCTCAAGCACCTTGCGGAACAGCCGCGCATTGAGCGGATCATCCTCGACCACAAGCACGCGGCGCGCGTTCATGCCGCCTCCTGCTGGTCCCCGCCGCTCTCATCGGCGGCCGCCTGCAGGTGCCAGTCGAGCATGTGCGGCAGCAATTGCGGGTTGTCATGCACCGCGCTTTTCGACAGCACATCCAGCACGAGTCCCTGCTCGAGGAGTCGGCGTTCCTCTTCATTGCGCGCCTCGGGGAAGTTCGTCAGCACCAGCACAGGCAGGTCTGGACGAATCCCGGTCAGCGTCATTTCGCGCAGCACGTCGTAACCACTCACCTGGGGCATCATCAGATCCAACAGCAACAAATCGAAACCGTTGGGCTGGGTGCGCAGGATATGAAGGCATTCCTCCCCGTTGTTCGCCACTTCCACGTGGAATCGCTCAGGCGAAAGCACTTTGCGCACATAGGCCGCAACCGTGGGATCGTCATCGGCCATCAGGATCCGAACCTGGCGGCCGTTGGCGGCGCCCGCCAACTCCTGGATCTTGGCGACGAGAACGTCCCCGTTGATGGGCTTGACCAGATGTTCCGGGCGGCGCGCGAAGGCCGTTGACTTGAGTTTCTGACGCAGTTCGCCGTCGAACCCGGTCACGAATACGAGCGGCACGTGTCGCGTCTCAGGTTCACTGGCCATGCGCTCGGCCAGGTCCCAACCGGTGCGCAACGTGGCGTTGTCCCCGCACGAGAGCGCATAGTCCAATACCACCACGGCAGGCTGCAGGCGGCGCGCCAACATCCACCCAGCCTCGGCGTGGTCGGCCTCCACCGTGCGATAGCCACTTCGTTGCAACACGGCGGTGATGAATCGTCGGAATACGGGATCGTCCTCGACCACGAGCACGAGGGAGCCCCCACTTGGGCCTTCGATCCGCTCGTTCGCCACGACTTGGTCCGGCAACGGCACGGGATCGGCGCGGTACATGGGCAGCGAGAAATACATGCGCGTGCCCATGCCTTCGCCCTCACTGTGGACACCGATGATGCCGCCCATCAACTCGACGAGACTGCGGGAGATGGCCAGACCCAGCCCGGTACCCCCGAAACGGCGTGTGGTACTGCCGTCGGCTTGGACGAACTTGTCGAAGATCACCTTCTGGCGGTCCGGCGGGATCCCGATGCCGGTGTCCTTGACCTCGAACATCAGGTGGCCCAGTTCGGGATGGGCCTTGCCCCGCACGACGATGCTTCCTTTGGAGGTGAACTTGAGGCTATTGCCCACCAGATTGATGAGCACCTGCTTGACCTTTCCAAAATCGCCGCGCGCGCGGGCCGAACCCTCGATGACGGGCTCGAAGGAAAGTTCGATGCCGCGCTGCGCTGCCTGCACATGCGTGACGGTGTAAACCTCATCAAACAACTGTTGCACATCGATCGGATTGATTTCCAGCATGAGCTTGCCGGATTCGATCTTGGCGATGTCGAGCACATCATTGATGAGTCCCAACAGATGACGTGAGCACTGCAGTGCCTGCTTGAGGAAGTCGCGCTCCTCCTCGGGCGAGTCGCACATCCCGTCGAGCACCAGTTGCAGGAAGCCGATCATCCCGTTGAGCGGAGTGCGAAGTTCATGCGAGGTGTTCGCCAGGAATTCGCTCTTCAGGCGCGACGCCTCCTCGAGTTGCGCGTTCATCTCCTCGAGCCGGCGATTCGATACCTCGAGCCCCTCGGCGAAAGCGCGAATGCGGTTCTCGGATTCCACGCGATCGGAGATGTCCCGCACGATGGCGGTGTAAAGCAACTCGTCGCCATCGCCGGCGGAGCCCAGCGAGAACTCCACCTGCACGCGTTGCCCGTCGGCTTGGAGCGCCTCGCCGTTGCCCACGGAGCCGGGCAGCGGAAGCAACGCGCCGCGTACGCCCCAGTGCAGGAACCGCTGTACGGGCTGCCCGTCCATGTCGTTGGCGGTTCTGCCGAACAGGGCTTCCGCGGCGCGATTCACCGTGCGCACTCGGCCACGGCGATCAAAGGTGAAGATGGCATCGAATGCATTGTCGAACACGGACTGAACGCGTTGGGCGTGCTTCTCGGTGATCTCGATCTCGCGATTGGCGAGCCCGCTCTTGTAAAGTCGGCGCCAGATCCACGCCATCACCAATGCAGCGAGGACGAGTCCGAAGTCCAACAGCATCAGGGCCTTTGCGGTCATGTCGAGCCCGGCCATCATATCGGCCTCGTCCACCTGGCTCACCATTCCCCAGCCGGTATCGCCGACCATGCGCGTCGCCACCCATGTCGGCTTGCCGCGCGCATTGAGGACCTCGGCCCGGGATTCAACCCCGGAAGCTGCCATGGCCGCGGCCAACACCTTCGGCGCATCCATGGGAATCCGCTGCCCGGCACGCAGGCCATTCCGCTTGGACAGGTTGGTGAGCACCGCGACCTTGCCCTCTTCCTTGCGCACCAGGTAGGAGCCTGCCGATGGCCCGAGGCCGGGCGCCTGCGCCAAGAGCGGCGCGAGCACCTCGTCGGCCAGCGTGTGAAACACCAGCACCGCCGCGTCGGTGCAATGGGAATCCCTCACCGCGATGGCATACAGCAGTTCACCGCCGAACGGATCGGCCAGGGTCGGCTGCCCGGATTCGAGCGCGCTGCGGCCGACGCCCCAGACTTGGCGCCGTTCGGCCTCGCCGCTGGGAGAGATTTCGGCCAGCACTTCGCCGATTGGGCTCACCACTTGAACGTTCTGGAAACGGAACAGTCGTGCGCCGTCGCCGATCTCCACGTCCACCGCCTGCCGATCGGTCTGGGTCTCGCCATGGTGCACGAGGGTGTGCGCCAGTCGTCCCACTTCCGGATCACTGGCCAGGCTTCTGGCCTCACGCTCGAAGGTCGCGATCAAGCGGACGATTTCGTCGCGACGCTGATTCGCGGTCGCGGACAACCGTGTCCAACCCTCGCGCTGCAGGCGGGTCTCGGCGTCGCGATAGAACGCCACATTGAACGCGACGACTCCGAGTACCAGAAGCCCGGCGAAACCGAAGAAGATGCGACGGCTCTCATGACGCGAGTCACCGGCTGAGCTGAGCAGGAAGCTCACCGCGCTTCCCGCTCTGGACACGGGAGACTCGGTTCGCGCCGCATCGCGGCGAACGGATGATTCGGGCGGGGTATGGGTCATGGTTGGGCTCGACGGAGTTGTCGGCCCGTGAGTTCCCAAGATGAAGGCATTTCGCCCTCCTTTCAGGGCTCATTGCATCTCCATCCTGGGCGCCCGCCCCGAATGCGAAAGGCGGGCCCCATCGGGGCCCGCCTCGCGCCATTCAGTCGGCTCAGCCGCCGTGCTTTTGCCAGTAACGCGGTCGCATATTGGCTTGCAGCACCCGCTTGCGCAGTCGGAGCGAGTTCGGGGTGACCTCGAGGAGTTCATCTTCCCGGACCCACTCAAGTGCCTGCTCCAGCGACTTGCGATGAACGGGCACCAATCGGGCGGCGTCATCAGCGCCGGCGGAACGCATGTTGGTGAGCTTCTTCTCCTTCACCACGTTCACGTCCATGTCCTGCTCGCGTGAGTTCTCCCCCACGATCATGCCTTCGTACACGCGTTCGGTGGGCTCCACGAAGATATCGCCACGATCCTGCACGTGCTCGATCGCGTACGCCGTCACCTTGCCCATGCGGTCGGAAACGAGCGCACCCGTCATGCGGTGCGGGATCTCGCCCATCCAAGGCTCGTAACCGTCGAAGAGGTGGTTCAGCAGACCCGTGCCACGCGTGTCGGTGAGGAACTGGTTGCGGAAACCAATGAGCCCGCGCGAGGGGATGCGGAACTCCAGGCGCACTCGGCCGGTGCCATGGTTGACCATGTTGACCATGCGCCCCTTGCGGGTACCGATCTTCTGAGTGACTACACCCACGAACTCCTCGGGGCAATCGATCACGAGCCGCTCCATCGGCTCCTCGCGCTTCCCGTTCACCTCTCGCGTGATCACCTCGGGCTTGCCGACCGACAACTCGAATCCCTCGCGGCGCATCATCTCGATCAGGATGGCCATCTGGAGCTCGCCGCGGCCCGAAACCTTGAATTGGTCCGGCGTCTCGCCCTGTTCGACCTTGATGCTCACATTGGTGAGCAACTCTCGCTCCAAGCGCTCGCCGATATTGCGCGAGGTGACATACTTGCCCTCGGTTCCCGCGAATGGGGAGTTGTTCACGCTGAACATCATGCTCACCGTGGGCTCGTCGACCAGCACGGGCGGCAGGGCGCGCGGATTCTCGGGATCGGTCACGGTCTCACCGATGTGAACCTCATCGAAGCCGGCCAGTGCCACGATGTCGCCGGGGCCGATTTCCTGCACCTCGGTGCGCTCCAGACCCTCGTAGGTATACAGGTTGGTGACGCGTGACTTCACCTGGGTGCCGTCACGACGGATCAGCATGACATCCTGACGGTTCTTGATGCTGCCGTTGATGATGCGGCCAATCGCAAGGCGCCCGACATAGTCCGAATAGGCCAGGTTGAGAATGAGCATCTGCAGGGGCGCTTCGGGGTCGTAACGCGGTGCCGGAATACTCTTCACGATCTGTTCGAAGAGAGGTTTGAGCTGGTGGTCCGGGCCTTCGGGCTCCAAGCGACAGATACCTTCGCGCGCGATGGTATAGAGCACCGGGAACTCGAGTTGATCCTCGCTGGCATCGAGATCGATGAACAGGTCGTAGACTTCGTTCAGCACTTCCTGGACGCGTGCGTCTTTGCGGTCGATCTTGTTGATCACGACGATGGGGGTCAAGCGCAGTTCGAGCGCCTTTTTGAGCACGAAGCGCGTCTGCGGGAGCGGGCCCTCGGACGCGTCCACCAAGAGCAATACGCCATCGACCATCTTGAGCGTGCGCTCCACTTCGCCGCCGAAGTCAGCGTGGCCCGGGGTGTCCACGATGTTGATCTTGATATTGCCGAACCACACGGCAGTGTTCTTGGCGAGGATGGTGATGCCCTTCTCGCGCTCGAGATCGTTGGAGTCCATGACCCGTTCCACGACTTCCTGATTCTCGCGGAAGATGCCGCTCTGCCAAAGCAGCTTGTCGACGAGCGTGGTCTTGCCATGATCGACGTGCGCGATGATGGCGATGTTCCTCAGGTCCTCGCGCACGGCAGTCGCGCGGTCCCGGGTGTCGATGGGGTTCAAGGACGGTCCTCCAAGGCATTCGGGTCGGCGAGATATCCCTTCAGCCGGGTCCACAGGTCAGCCTGCTCATAGAGCGAGTCATACGAATAGAGCGCAATGGCACGATAGCCCAGCGCTCGGGCACCTTTGATTTTCGCGGCCGCCGTGGACGGGGCCGTATTGTAGACGGCGATACCGGGCACGAGCCGCTCGACGCCCACCTGCGTGGACATGGCGAGCAATTGGCTCATGACGGTCTGCACCGACGGGGCGTAACACATCGCGAAAGCGCGGTCGAGCAGACCCTCGCGCAGCCAGCGGTTCCATGGCTGCTTGTTGCGGTTCACTGCGGTGATCGTGTCTGCCAACACCGCGGCGCTCAACATGAGGTTGGGTCGCACCCGCGCGAGGGAGTCCCTCACCTCGCGGACGATTGCGGTGACCTGGTCGCGCTGGAAGGCGGCCCATGTCGAGTCCATCGATGCGCGTTCGCGGGCAGGCAGGCGGTTGAAGAACAGCGGATCGGCACCGTGGAGGATCGCGAAACGAGCGCGCGAGGTAGGATCGAAACCGATGGCGACACTGGGTTGGCGGATGTAATCCAAGTGGATGCCATCCACCGGGTAACGTGTTGCGATCTCCTGGGCCACGCGGGCCAGGTGCGTGCGCACGCCCGGGTGCGAGGGGGAGAGGAACACGCCCTCGACCCTGAGTCGTTCACGCTCACGCGCCGACAAGGCGGTCATGGCGCGGCCGTCCTGCATCCGCGCGATCCATTCCGGGTGAGCGTTCACGACATGCGACGGATGCCGCGGACGCTTGTCGGTGGACCATACGAGGCAACAGTTGACCCACGCATGGACCTCGAGACCGGCCGCCTTGGCCAGGGGCATCAACTCGCCCAATGGATCGCGCCCGCTCTCGCCAATGGCCTCGGGCGGAGGCAGGATGGCCGAACGGTAATAGGCGTCCCCTCGCCCCACCACCTGGACCAGTAGGCCTTTGACCCGCATGCGGCGGGCCCGCTCGACCATGAGTGGAATGTCCTCGCGTTTGACCAGCGCCGTGCGCACCACCCACAGGTAGTCGATCCCTGCCGACCGCAGACTGTCGGTACCGGCCGAATCCACGGCCTGCCCCCCGAACGGCGGCACATAGGGCGCGACCGAGGGTGAGTCGGCCAGCATCGGGATGGGTTCCCCACCCGGCGCACTGGCCTGGGCATGCGCGGCCCGCGGACGACCCGCGAGCAGTGCGAGCGCCCCTGCCAGCAGCACAGTGGCGAATCGGGGAAACACGATGGGGACACTCCGGAATCAAGCGAAGCGGGCGGAAGGTGAACCTTCCGCCCGCGACGTTGTGAGCATCAGGCCAACGGAAGCGGACGATCAGCCGCCGCCGACCTTGCGGCGCGTGGGACGGGGCTTGGCGGCTCCGCCACCCGTACCGGGGGCTTCCTTCTTCTTGGCACGCTTGGGCTTCTCTTCCGAGGCCGAAGCTGTCTCGGCGGACTCTTCCTTCTCCGCCTTCTTCTTGTTGGCCTTGTCGGTGGTCTGTGCGAGGGCCCTGGCCTCCGCGGCAGCCTGACGTGCCTGACGATCCGCTTCCTTCTGCTCGTCTGACTTCACGAGCTCGAGGAACCCGATCTCGCCCGCATCACCCAGGCGACGACCGATGCGGATGATGCGGGTGTACCCGCCGTTCCGCTCGGAGTACCAAGGCGCGATCGTTTCGAACAGCTTCGACAGGATCTCGGGCTTGTAAAGGAAACGCGCCACATGGCGCCGCGCCGCGAGGTCGCCCCGCTTTCCGAACGTGATGAGTCGTTCGGCCAGCCGGCGGGTCTCCTTTGCCTTGGCCACGGTGGTCTCGATGCGCTCGTGCTCGAAGAGCGCCGTGACCAGGTTCCGCAGCAGGGCGTGGCGGTGCTCTGCCTTGCGGCCCAGCCTTCGATGGTCTTTCCGGTGTCGCATGGGTCTACTCGTCCTCTCTCAGCCGGCAGCCGTTCCGCGGCGCCCGGTTGGGCACTGCGTCAGTTCTCGGCCTTCGCCGGCGTCTTTGCTTCGTAGTAGCGGGTCACATCCATGCCGAAGTGCAGGTTCATCTCACCCAGGATGTCCTGGATCTCCTTGAGCGACTTTCGGCCGAAGTTGCGGAACTTGAGCATCTCCGCTTCCCCGCGCTGCACCAGTTCACCGATGGTCTTGAGCTCGGCGGCGCGCAGGCAGTTGCTCGAACGGACCGACAGTTCGAGCTCTTCGACACTCTTGTCGAGCAACTTGCGAACCCGGACAAGCTCCTCATCGACCTGTTCCTCGTCCTCCTGGATCGGCTCCTCTTCGAAGCGGATCAAGAGGCTGTAGTGGTCACGCAGGATCTTCGAGGCCATGGCCACCGAGTCGTGGGGCAGGATGCTGCCATCCGTCCACACCTCGAGAGTCAGTTTGTCGTAGTCGATGCGCTGGCCAAGACGGGTCGCTTCGACCGTGTGGTTGACCTTGGTGACGGGCGAGAACAACGAGTCGATCGCAATGACCCCGATCGGGCGATCGGTCTGCGAATGCTGGTCCGCCGACACATAACCACGACCCGACTGGATCTCGACCTCCATGCGGAGGTCTCCATCACGGTTGAGCGAAGCGATGTGCATATCGGGGTTGAGCACCTCGACCTCGGCGTCGACCTGCAGGTCCCCCGCCTTCACTTCGCCCTTGCCGCGCAGCTCGAAGACGCCCTTCTTAGGGCCATCGCCGTGCAGCTTGAGGCGCACCTGCTTGAGGTTGAGCACGATCTCGGTCACATCCTCGATCACACCCGGCAGCGTCGAGAACTCATGCAGCACGCCGTCGATCCGTACAGCCGAGATGGCCGCACCCTGGAGCGACGACAGCAGCACGCGACGGAGCGAGTTGCCCAGCGTGATACCGAAACCGCGCTCGAGCGGTTCCAGCGTGAACTTACCGTACCGCTCGGTGTTACCGGAGTCCGGTACAAGCTGCTTCGGCATCTGGAGATTCTTCCACTTCATCGGCAAGCCTCCCATTGGGAGAAGGCGATCATCATCACTTCGAGTAAAGCTCGACGATCAGCTGCTCATTGATCGGCACGCCGATTGAGGCGCGCGTGGGAACATGAAGCACGCGGCCCGAGAGCTTCTCGGTATTCAGTTCCATCCAATCCGGAGTCCCTTGACCCTTGCGAGCCTCGAGGGAACTCTTGAACACCAGCATCTCCTTGGATTTCTCACGCACCTGGATCTCATCGCCCGGCTTCACCTGGAACGACGGAATATCCACCGTGCGGCCATTCACCGTGAAATGCCGATGCCGCACGAGCTGACGTGAGGCGCTACGCGACGGCGCGAAGCCGAGGCGGAACACCACATTGTCGAGACGGCGCTCGAGCATCTGCAACAACACCTCACCGGTGACACCGTGGGCCTCGCTGGCCTTGGTGAATGTGTGCCGGAACTGCGCCTCGAGCAGCCCGTAGATGCGACGAGCCTTCTGCTTCTCGCGCAACTGCGTACCGTAGTTGGTCTCCTTGGCGCGACGGCTCTTGCCATGCTCGCCAGGGGCGTAACCGCGTCTCTCGAACGCACACTTGTCCGAGAAACAACGGGCGCCTTTCAGGAACAACTTCATGCCCTCGCGCCGGCAGAGCCGGCACCGAGCGTCGTGATAAACCGCCATGTGCTGGTTCTCCTAGACGCGGCGCCGCTTGGGCGGGCGGCAACCATTGTGCGGGATGGGAGTGACGTCCTTGATCGCTGAGATCTCGAGACCCGTCGCTTGCAGCGCACGGATCGCGGCTTCACGACCTGCGCCGGGGCCATTCACCCAGACCTCGACGCGCTTGAGACCGAGATTGATCGCTTCCTTCGCCGCACCTTCCGCTGCCACCTGGGCAGCGAACGGAGTGCTCTTGCGCGATCCCTTGAAGCCGACCTTACCGGCCGAGCCCCAACTGATGACGTTGCCGTCCATGTCCGTGATCGTGATGATCGTATTGTTGAAGCTCGCCTGCACGTGGGCCACACCGTTGGTGCCCACCTTGCGGTCGCGCTTCTTGCCCTTCTTGACTTCAGCCACTCGAGACCTCCCGGAGGGACGCGTTCACGCGTGCCGCCTTCTCAACCCTTCTTGCCGCTGACCTTCGGCTTCGGCTTGGAGCCGGCCGTCTTCTTGGGACCCTTGCGCGTACGCGCATTGGTCTTTGTACGCTGTCCGTGCACCGGCAGGCCTCGACGGTGACGCAACCCTCGGTAAGCACCAATGTCCATCAGGCGCTTGATGTTCATCGCCATCTCACTGCGCAGCGCGCCCTCGACCTTGTGCTCGCGCTCGATCAGGCTACGCAGCTTGCCGGCATCCTCATCGCTGAGGTTCTTGACGCGTGTGTCGGGGTTCAGGCCGGCCGCAACGACCAGCTTCCTGGCCGTGGTCGGGCCAATCCCGTAAATGTAAGTGAGTGCGACCTCGATACGCTTCTCGGTCGGAAGATCGATTCCCGCAATACGAGCCACTGTCAGCCTCCCTCAACC
>JBDSKE010000031.1:0-5388 GCA_039917105.1 Candidatus Eiseniibacteriota bacterium
GGTGGCGTCAAAGACATGGAATGACCCATCGCCCGCGTTGGTGATCGCCGGGTCGCTCGTGGAGGGGGCCAGCTCATAGCGGGCCCCGCCGGGAAGCAGGAAGTACAAAACACCATCCTCCCAGCGACAGAAATCGCGCTCGACCTCGGCCGCATCGTGGATCACGAACCCGGCACTGTGGCCGCCCCGCGCATCCAACTCATTGGCACGCGCGCTCATCGGAAGCGTCACGACCGTGAGCACGGCGAGCGTCTGGGCGAGTGTGCGGGGATGCAGGTCCATATTCACTTCGTAAGGCGAAATCCGTGCCACTTTGGGAAATCTGGCCCTGCGCAGAACCCGCGTTTCGCAGGGCCGAACCAAGTGCCCGCCGGTGCGCAACTTACGGGACCGCACGCGCCTGGCCGGTGTGCACGGCTGCGGCCTGAAGGGTTCCCGGATGCGGCGCGAGTGGGGGTCCCACCCTGACGATACGGCGGCCGGGGGTGGCATCACCCACGGCCGCCTGAACGGCCACTGGCGGTTACGGGCGATCAGACCGCAGGCATCGGCCCTGCGGCCGGGGGCGTGGCGGAAGCCTGCGGCACGTCCGGCTCCGTCGGCCCCATGTGGTCGGTGGGACGGAGCCCTAGCCGCGACAACAGCACCGCGCCTGTCCCGAGCGTCGAGAGCGCCAGCATCAGGGTGAGGCCGGAGAACAGGAAGAACACCCCGATCGAGCGCATACCGCCCGGCGACCCCCACAGGAGGGCTGCCACGATGAAGAACATGGCGACGAAGAGGTGGCCGGCGGCGCTGGCCGTCAGCGCGCGCTCGCGTTGACCCGGATGCGAACGCGTGAGCTTGCAGCCCAACAGGTAGGTGGCCGTGAGATAGCCTGCGTAGCCCAGCAGTGGCACCAGGAATACCAGTGGCAGCCCGACCACCGTGATCGCCAACAGCACGAGGATCACGGGCGTGAACAGACCCCAGAGCAGGCCCAATGCCAGCGACAGCCCGGTGCGACGCGAGGCTGTGATGGCTGTGCGGGCCATGCGCGTGGGGAACAGGGCGCCCAGCACCCAACCGAAGAAGAGCGATACCAGCCAGCCCAGCGCGACGGTGAACAGCACCACCGGAACTGCCGGCAGTCCCAGCGACAGCAGCGGCAGGAAGCCCACCGAGACGCTCTCGCCACCGACCCGCGAGCCCTCGGACGCTTCCAGTTGGCCGCCCACTGCAACGGCGTCTTCGCTGATCCTGGCCTGCGGTCCCAGGTGCACCGAACCGAACACGGCGACCGCGTGGCCCTTGACCTCCCCCTCGACGTCGACCGAACCGAACACCGCCACGACATCGCCCTGGATCTTCTCTCCGGCGTGCACGCGAGCGTCCGAGAAGAGTCGCACCATGCCAGTGCCACCTTCGTCGACGACGATGCCACTGGCGCTATCGGGTTCGGTCACGTCGAACATGCTGTCCGGCGAGCTGGTGCGCGTGACCACAACGCCCTTGTCGGAGATATGCACCCGGCCCACCACATGACCCGTGTCATTGGTGAGGTTGCCCCGCACGTGCACTTTTGCGTCCGCGACAGCCACCAGCAGGGCGAGTGCAGAACAGGCCACAACGGCCCCAAGCGAGCGACTAGAGACCGAGAAGCCCGACATTACGGATCCCCCTGACCGAGCGACCATCCCGCGGCCGCATCCACCACAACACCACCGCACAGGCGAGCAGTGCGCCCCAGACGGCCAGCAGCACCGCGGGATGCGCCAGTGGACCCGCCACCATGCGAGCGAACGGCGCGAGCCGGGAGACCACCGCATCCAGCGCCCCGATCGCATCCACGACACGCAATGCCGTCGCGTTGAAAGCATCGAATACGAACAGCATCACACTCACAGCCGAGCGCATGCCCGCGGCGAGTGTGACCTGTAGGAATGCCCGAGGGGCCGGCAACAGGGCGGCACCCGCGAGTCCGCCCAGAGTGACGATGAGACTGGCCGCGTATGCGAAGCCAATGCGGCGCACCCACCCGGGCTGCGCTTTGGGCAGCACCTCGGCAAGGATGCGCGCCTCAAGGCCGGCCGAGGGTTCGAGCAGCGGCAACGACTCGAGCTCGCGGAAGACGCGACGATACACGGCGACATCCGCGGCGCAGTGCGGGCAGTCGGCCAGATGGGCCTGGAATCCGACGCGTTCGGCGTCGGTCAGGAGGCCGTCCAGGAAGTCCTGGATCTGCGTGGATGCGTGACAGACGGTCATGGGCGACTTCCCCCGATGCGATCCTTCAATAGTGCCCGAGCCCGATGGATGCGCGCCTTGACGGTGCCCAGCGGGAGGTTCAGCGCCTCGGCGATCTCATCGTAAGAGAGATCCTGCTGGTGTCTCAGCAAAACAACGATTCGGTAATGCTCCGGCAGACCATCGATGAGTTCCTGATTATGCTTTTCTTCTTCGGCGTTCGAAGTGACTTCGTCGGGCTTGAGGCCCGTGTCCTCCACATCGAGCGTGTGTTCCTCCGATGAACCCGCCTCGCCCACCGTGAGCGAGACTGTCTGGATGCGGCGCCGTCGAAAATGATCGATTGCCAGCCGCGAGGCGATAGTGAAAAGCCAAGCGGTGAAAGGACGTTCGGTGTCATAGCGATCCAGCGCCCGGAACATCCGGACGAATGTCTCCTGGGTCAGATCCTCGGCATCCTCCGCCGTGCGGACCACCCGCATGAGGACGGAGAATACCGGGCGCTGATAGCGGCGGACCAGGTCGCGATAGGCCCTCTGATCCCCTGCCAGGCACCGGCGGACGAGGTCAGCGTCTTCGCTGCTCAAGTCGGCCGGGGCTTCCCATGGTCTCGCTTACGCGAGGTCGAGACAGAAGGTTTCATGGCGGCGCACTATAGAGGCCGGGGTCCGGTCAGGGTCAAGGATGTGCGCCCCTTCATGGTAAGCAGTTGGGGCCCAAAAGGTATCGGAGCGTGCATCCTTGACGCCCCTCGCCACCCCGCCTAGCCTGCGCACCATGATGACCATCAACGCAGTGCACGCCCGCGAGATCCTCGATTCCCGCGGAAATCCCACCATCGAAGTCGACGTCCATCTGGATGGCGGCACCTTGGGCCGCGCCGCGGTCCCCTCGGGTGCCTCGACCGGCGAGCACGAGGCCATCGAACTTCGCGACGGCGACAAGGCCCGCTTCGGCGGCAAGGGTGTGCAAAAGGCCGTGCGCCATGTGGACGAGGTGATCGCTCCCGCCTTGATCGGCATGGAGGCCTACTATCAGGCCGACATCGACGCCCGCCTGCTCGAGTTGGATGGCACCCCCAACAAAGCCAAGCTGGGCGCGAATGCCCTGCTGGGCGTGTCGATGGCGGTGGCCCACGCGGCCGCCGGCGCGCTGGGGACCCCCCTTTACCGGCATCTGGGCGGCATCCACTCGCACACCCTGCCGGTGCCGCTGATGAACGTGGTGAACGGCGGCCAGCACGCGGACAACGACGTCGACTTCCAAGAGTTCATGATCGTGCCGGTGGGCGCGCCCTCGTTCAAAGAGGGACTGCGCTGGGGTGCAGAAGTGTTCCACGCACTGGCGTCGGTGCTCAAGAAGCAGGGCCTGAGTACCTCGGTCGGGGACGAAGGGGGCTTCGCGCCCAGACTCAAGAGTAACGAGGAAGCGCTGCGGATCCTCGTC
Source organism: Candidatus Eiseniibacteriota bacterium (assembly GCA_039917105.1). Classification (GTDB taxonomy): domain Bacteria; phylum Eisenbacteria; class RBG-16-71-46; order RBG-16-71-46; family RBG-16-71-46; genus CAIXRL01. The sequence continues at coordinate 3,673 of JBDSKE010000031.1, forward strand.
GGAGCGATCGAGCAGGCGGGCTACAAGCCGGGCAACGAGGTCGCGCTCGCACTGGATGTGGCTTCGAGCACGTTCTACCAAAAGGACGGCGACCACTACGTGCTCGCAGGCGAAGGCGGCAAGCAGTTGGATTCGGCGCAGATGGTGGCCTGGTACGCCGACCTGTGCGCGCGTTATCCGATTGTGAGCATCGAGGATGGGCTCGACGAGAACGACTGGGCCGGCTGGACGCTGCTCACGCAGAAACTCGGCGACCGGGTGCAACTCGTCGGTGACGACCTGTTCGTGACCAACGTGGAATTCCTCGCGCGCGGCATCCACGAACACGTGGGAAACTCCATCCTGGTCAAGGTGAATCAGATCGGCACGCTGAGCGAGACCTTCGCCACCGTGCAGATGGCGCAACGCGCGAACTACACCACGATCATCTCGCACCGCTCGGGCGAAACCGAGGACGTCACGATCGCCGATATCGCTGTGGCCACGAACGCAGGACAGATCAAGACTGGCTCGCTCAGCCGTACCGACCGCGTGGCCAAGTACAATCAATTGCTCCGGATCGAGGAACAACTCGGTTCGAACGCCTTCTACCCGGGTCATAGCGCATTCGGCTCGAAGGCGTAGTGTAGTAGGGTAGGCGTGTGCCGCCCACGGAATGGGGGCACGCAGCACCACACGGAGGTGCCATGGAACCCAAGGACATCACCGGGCGTGTCATGCGCCGCCCGCTGCACTCGCCCTATATGCCCGGACACTCGCGTTCGAACAAGCGCCGCTGGTTCTGGATCCTCATAGGGGCATGGGCGCTGTGGGCGGTTGTGATGTCGGACCAGAGCCTGTGGCGCATCGCCCAGCTCAAGCGCGATCTGGCCAGTGCCAAGTCCGAAACGCAGCGGATCCAACTCGAAACGCAGGCACTGGACGAGCGCTCGGCGAGCCCTCGCGCCAAGCAGGAGCACGCCGAAGCGCTGCAGCGGCGGAACGGTTGGGCCATGCCGGGCGAGATCATCTATCGCTTCCGAAACGGCGCGGCGAGGGATTCGTCGAGGCGGTGAGCGGAAAGACTCTCGCTATAATCCGATCATCACTCCGAATCTCAACCCCACGCCCCCGACATCAAGCGTGAACGGCTGGCCCTTGGAGTTGTACACCGGCCCCGGCACGAAGCCTGGCGCGGGGGAACCCCCGATGTAGCGCTCGCCCTCGATGACATTGCGCAGCTCGCCGCTGCGATACATGACGCTCAGCAGCACGGCGTAGCGGCTTGCGAACCACAGGTTGACGCCGCCCTCGAGGTAATAGCCCGGCGCATCCTGGGTGAGCACGGTGCGGAACGATGGGCCTAAATCGATGAGCGTCGTGTCGGCATTGGTGAGCACCTGTTCGAAGGTGGCACGTGAGTGCGTGTACTGGATCATCCCGGCACCCACGAACATGCGCGCGCGGAAGTCGCCCTGATTGTACGCCTGCAGATAGTAGGCACCGCCCACGTGCACAGGGACGGTGAGAATCTCGGCGCGCACATCGATGGCCTGGGAGAGCGCGGGCAGGAATTCTTTATGCTGGCTGGCACGGAGTTGCCCCACGCCAACATTGACCGAGAAGTTCTCGCGCACGAAGTAGCGCAGCTGGCCGTCGAACATCCACGAGAAGCCGATCTTGGGCAGGCCCTCGTAGCCGCGGGAGGCCAGATAGCGATTGTTGTACTGCTCGATC
>JBDSKE010000032.1:0-28031 GCA_039917105.1 Candidatus Eiseniibacteriota bacterium
AGTCGATGTCATGCAGCGGATTGTCCGATTGCTTGACCGCGGCATACGACTTGGTCGAACCCTCGTGATCCGCAAAAGTGACGCACGGGCTGATGACGTCGATCACCGCGGTGCCGCGATGCGCGAATGCCGCCTTGAGCAGCGGACGCAGCTGTTTCTGGTCGCCCGAGAACGAGCGCGCCACGAATCCGCAGCCCAGCTCGATCGCCAACGCGCACAGGTCGATGGGCATGAGCGAGTTCGCCTTGCCATTCTTCTGCGTGCTGCCGATATCGGCGGTGGCGCTGAACTGCCCCTTGGTGAGTCCGTACACACCATTGTTCTCGATGATGTAAACGACTGGCACGTTGCGCCGCACGAGATGGATGAACTGACCGATGCCGATGCTGGCCGTGTCGCCGTCGCCCGAGACCCCGATCAGCAAAAGGTCCTTGTTGGCCACGTGCACACCCGTGGCGATACTGGGCATGCGGCCGTGCACCGAGTTGAAGCCGTGCGAATGCCCAAGGAAGTACGCTGGCGTCTTGCTCGAACAACCGATGCCCGAGAGCTTCGCGACCTGATGCGGTTGGAGCCCGGCTTCGTAGGCCGCCTGGATGATGCCGCCGGTGATGGCATTGTGACCACAACCGGGACACAGCGTGGTCTTGGCTCCGTCGTAATCCGCGCGGGTCAACCCTATGCGATTGACCGGGCTCGCCGGCGGCGTGCTGGGGGCGCTCATCGTGTGGCTCCCTGAGGGATCGGGGTCTGCTCGTAAGCAAGCACGCCTTCGGTGACCGAGAGCGCATCGAGCGGCAATCCCAGATAGTGCAGCACCGACTTCACGCTCGCGGCACGCTCGGGGACTTCGAGTCGCACGCGATCGGCCAACTGACCATCGCGGTTCTGTTCGACCACATACACACGCGCGTGTCTGCGGACGAACTCGGCCACGCTCTCATGGAATGGCAGCGCGCGAATGCGCAGGTACGACGTCGCGATGCCTGCCGCCAGCAGTTGGTCGCGAGCCTCGAGCACGGCACCGTGCGAGGAGCCGAAGGCGATGATGCCGATTTCGGCGCCTGGCGCCTCGAGCGACTCCGGCATCGGCACCAGGTTCCGTGCGGTGTCGTATTTCTTCTTCAGGCGGTCGAGCCCACGCATGTATGCCTCGGGGTTCTCGGTGTAGCGGGCCGCTTCGTCGTGGCCGGAACCGCGCGTGAAATACGCGCCCTTCCAATCGCGCGTGCCGGGAAGCGTCCGGTACGGGATTCCATCGCCATCGACATCGCGATATCGCTCGAACTTCTCCACCTTCGCCAGTGCCTCGTCATCCAACACCTTGCCCCGGTCGAGCGGCCGCTCGGGGTACTCGAACGGATCGCTCATCCAGTTGTTCATGCCCAGATCGAGGTCCGACAGTACGAAAATGGGCATCTGCAGACGCTCTGCCAGATCGAACGCGGCTTGCGCGAACTCGTAGCACTCCTCCACCGTTCCCGGTAGCAGCACGGGGAACTGGGTATCGCCATGCGAGATGTTCGCGACGAAATCGAGATCGGCCTGGGCTGTGCGCGTGGGCAACCCGGTGGAGGGGCCGACCCGCTGGATATCGAAGATCACGCCGGGGATCTCGGCGTAGTAACCGTAACCCGCGAACTCCCCCATGAGCGAGATGCCCGGGCCCGAGGTCGAGGTCATGGCGCGGGCACCCGCCCAACCGGCGCCCAGCACCATGCCGATCGCGGCGATCTCGTCCTCGGCCTGCACCACGGCAAAGGTGGCTTTGCCGGTGACGGGATCGCGACGGTACTGCTCGAGGAACCCGATCAGGGCTTCGACCAACGAACTGGATGGCGTGATCGGGTACCAACTCACCACCGTGACGCCCGCGAACATCGCCCCCAGGGCGGCAGCGGTATTGCCATCGATCAGGATCTTGCCCTGGGTGCTGTTCATGCGGGCGATGCGGAAAGAGTGGTTCTGCTCGAAGTGTTCGCGCGCGTATGTCTTGCCGGCGTGCACCGCCGAGAAGTTGAGCGCCAGCGCTTTGGGCTTGCGGCCCAACTGCCCCGTGAGCGCCGCGTCGATCTCCTTCTCCTCGATGCCGAGCAACTCGGCCAGCACGCCCAGGTACAACATGTTCACCACCAGCCGACGGAGCTTCACATCGGTGGTGATGGATTCCATGAGTTTGGCCATGGGCACGCGGTAGACGAATCGGTCCGGAGGGAGCTCGGGCAGTTTGATGCTGTCATTCATCACGATCATTGCGCCCGGCCCCATCGCCTCGACATCCTCGGCAGCGGTCTCGGGGTTCATCACCACGAGGATGTCGTTGTGACGTCGCCGGGCGATGTAGCCATCCTTGCTCACGCGGATGGTGAACCAGGTGGGCAGCCCGGCGATGTTCGAGGGGAACAGGTTCTTGCCCGTCACCGGAATGCCCATCTGGAAGATCGCACGCAGGAGCACGCTGTTCGCTGTCTGGCTGCCGGAGCCATTCACGGTGGCGATATGGATGCTGAAGTCATTGAAGACGGGATCCATGGTATCCGGACCCTTGGGGGGGTCCGCTCCTTCTCACGTATACAGGTCGCCCATGGTCATGCGTGCGGGCTTGCGCACGAACGCATACGCGGAGTTCGCGGCCACGGCGCCTTCTTTGGAAGCGGTCAGCAACAGCTTGTACTTGGCCTCATAGGTGACGATGTCCCCGCAGGCCAGAACGCCCTCGAGATTCGTCCGCATGTGGTTGTCCACTCGGATGAGGTTGCCCTCAACTTCGATTCCCCAGCGCTTCACCGCATCCAGATTGACTGCAGCCCCGATGTTCACCACCACATGGTCGCACTCGATACGAATCAGCCCGTCCTCGCCCTTGGTCTGCGCCATCACCGCGCGCACCCGGCCGTCCTGGACGACCAGTTCCTTCACCCGCGTGTTGAATCGTGCCGGGATCGAGTAGTCGGAGACCAAGTCGATATTGCTCTCCATGCCGGTGAAGCGTTCGAGCACCTGCAACATCTGCACCTGGGCACCGGCCTGATGCGCGGTCTGAGCGCTCTCGAGCGCCGAATCCCCGCCGCCCACGACCACCACCCGCTTGCCTGCGACTTTTGCTTTGTCGACCAAGCGGTAGGTGAGCTGATCCTCGGACAACCCCTCCTCACCGGGCACTTTGAGCTTACGCGGTTCGAACGCACCCCCGCCGATGGCGATCACCACGCTGTTCGCGGTAAGACGCGACTCCTGCCGCGTCACCTGATGCTGCGTGACTAGCTCGAACATGCCGTCCTCGCGCCGGGTGAGGTCGAGCACTTTGGTGTGTTCCACCAGCTCGACACCCAATTGCCGGGCGTGGTCGATGAGAGTCTGCGCCAGCGTTCCCGCGATCACGCTCATGTACCCCGGCCAATCATGCACCGGCTTGTCGCCATATAAGGAGACCAATTGTCCCCCCAAGCGGCCGGCGTCCACAGCGACGACGGACATCTTGCGCATGCGGCAATACATGCCCGCGGTGAGGCCGGCTGGGCCACCACCGATGACAAGCACCTCGTGCAAGGAACCTCCGTGAAGGGATGCGTCGCTACCCGGGCACGGTACGGGGCGCATGGAATCAGGGTCAAGTGCCGCGGCGCCGGGTCTTCTTGACCACCGGCGGGGTTCGCCTCACTGTCCGGTGCATGACGACTCCGGCATCCCCGATCGAGCCGCCCCGTGCAGTCCTGGACGCCGCGCTTACCTGGCTCGCTCCCGTGCGCGCGGCGTTGGGCACCGAGTTCTTCGCCGCCTACTTCACCGGGAGCGTACTGGCGGAAGGATTCGATCCGCGCCGCTCCCGCGTGAACCTGCTGGTCGTGGCGCGCGAATTGCCCGGTTCGCTGCTGGACCCCCTGTCCGCCTCCATCGATCGCGACTCCAAGGCACTCGTGCGCTTCGAGCCGCTATTCGTGACGCGTCGCCAGATTGACGCTTCACTCGACGTGTTCCCGATTGAGTGGCTCGACCTGCAAGAAAGCCACCTGTTGGTTCAGGGCGAGGACTTCCTTTCCACACTTGAAGTGCCTCGCGCGAACCTGCGGCTGCAATGCGAACACGAGCTGCGCGGCAAGCACCTGCGCCTGCGGCAGGAATACCTGGCGGCGGCTCAACATCCCGAGCGCCTGCGTGCCGCCCTGATGAACCTGGCGAGTGGCTTTCACACCCTGTTCCGCACGCTCTTGCGCCTGCGTGGCGAAACTCCCCCGTCGAGCGCTGAGTCGGTGATCGAACGCGTGGCGGAGCTATACGCGCTCGACGCGCGCGGACTGCTGGGCGCTCATGTCGTGCGCCATGCCGATCCGGCGCCCTCGATCAAGGAGGCCGGTGCGATCTACCTGCGCTTCCTTGGCGAAATCGAAGCCTTGGTCGCGGCGATCGACGGGCTCCTGATCCCATGATCGCTCGGCGCGCCTTCGCGCGCCGGTGGTGCGTGGTGGCCGTGCTCCTTGGCACGACCGCACTCGCAAGCCCGGTGCGCTCCCAGGACTCCTCGTTGGCAGCCATCCCCGCCTACGAGGGCTACCTCACCGACCGCGCGCATGTGTTCAGCGATCCCGCGCGGGCGCAGCTCGAGAGTTTTCTGGATCAGGTGCATGAGAAGACCGGGGCGCAGTTCGCGGTGTTGACCGTGGAGACCACCGCGCCCGAAGCGCCTGAGAGTTACAAGACCCGCGTGTTTCAAGCGTGGGGCATCGGGAACAAGGAACGCGACGACGGGCTGCTGTTGTTGGTGGCCATGCAGGAACATGCGCTGCGCTTCGAGACCGGCTACGGCCTGGAGGGCGTGCTTCCCGATGGCTGGCAGGGGCGCATGATCCGTCAGGTGGCCGTGCCATTGATGCGACAGGGACGCTCGGCAGACGGGATCACCCAGGCCGTGCTGCAGGCCTCGGAGCGCATTGCCACCGACAAAGGCGTCACGCTGGAGTGGGACGGACGCGAACTGCGCTACTCGCAAACGCGCAGGAGCCGCTTTCCCCCGCAACTCCTGGCGCTCGTGTTCTTCCTGATCCTCTCCGTCCTCATGCGCTCGGCCGGAGGTCGGGGACGCCGGGGACCGGGCATGGGCGGGCCGTGGATGGGAGGCGGCTGGGGTGGCGGCTTTGGCGGCGGCGGCGGCGGTTTCGGCGGTGGCGGCGGCGGCAGCTTCGGTGGTTTCGGTGGCGGCGGCAGCGGCGGTGGCGGTGGTGGTGGGAATTGGTAAGAACGCATTGCGCCCACAGCGCGATGCCCGTGCGCAATGAACACGTGATCAAGGCGGTGCAGACCGCGTCGGACCCCTATCTCAAGGAGAGACCATGAAAGGCAACATGATCGGCTTGGTGGTGGTCGTCATCGCGGTGCTGATGCTCGGTGGTTGCGTGGCCGGGCAGTACAACCAACTGGTGACGCAGAGAGAAGAGGTCAAGAACAAGTGGGCGCAGGTGGACAACCAATTGCAGCGCCGTGCGGACTTGATCGGCAACCTGGTCGAGACCGTGAAGGGCATGATGATCCAGGAGCAGGAGGTGTTCGGGGCCATCGCGAATGCTCGCGCCGCCATGGCGGGCGCCAAGTCCCCCGCAGCGGGAATCCAAGCCGCGCAGGGCATGGACTCGGCAATAGGCCGACTGCTCGTGGTGATGGAGAACTATCCCCAGTTGCGGAGCCAGGAGAACGTCTCGCAATTGATGGATGAAGTCGCCGGGACTGAGAACCGGATCGCCACCGAGCGTATGCGCTACAACGATGTGGTGAAGACCTTCAATGTGCTGGTGAAGCGATTCCCCATGGGGCTGTTCGCACGCATGTTCGGGTTCGAGGAGTCGCCTTACTACCCGGTGCCCGAGTCCGCGAAGGCGGCGCCGAAGGTGGACTTCAAGGACATGCGCAGGCCCGTGAGCGGCGAGACTCCGGTGCCGGCCACGAAGTAGACAATCGCTGGAAACGAAACCCCGCACCTCGTCATGAGGCGCGGGGTTTCGTTTTCGTCGTCTCACTTGCAACCGCTGACGCCGTAAGGCCGCGTCGTTCAGGCCGCGCGGCCGTGCGGCTCCTGGCGCGGCAGGTTGAGGGGGTCGCCGAGCGCATCGCGCGTCGGGCCATCGAGCGCCACACCGGCCCAAGCCAGTGCGGTGCTCCAGCCCTCCTGCCTACTCCGGCCCGCGATGCGCGCGATGGCATGGCGCACCCCGACGCCAAGCAATACCGCGGCGCGACGGCGCTCGACGGTGGCGCCTTCCATCTCGAGTGACTCGCCCTCGGCGATCAGCGCCGCGAGTGAGCCGATGCGCCCGGTGGGGTCGAGCGGTCGCATCGAGGCGAGGGCCTTACGCCCGTCCTCACTCCAGCCCCACGCCGACAACCGCATCGCATGCTGCAACAACGACACCTCGCGCGCCGGCAGGGCCAAGCGTTCTGCGGCAAGGTCGATCAGTCGCGCACTCTCATCAATCGCCGCGGCCGTGATGGCGCGCGGCGCCGCTCGCTCGGCGAGCAACCGCAGGGTCTGGTCCTGCTGCGCCCGGAATCGCCGCGCATTGAGGAACCCGGAGGCGGCCAACTCGGCAAAAGCGGTGAGTGCGTCGAGGTCGGCCGAGGTGATCGGCACGCCGTCGCGGCGGTCCGTGCACAAGAGCACGCCCTCGACCCCCTGTGCGTGGCGCAGCGGAACCAGAAGCGCCGCGCCCGCTGCGACGAACGCGGGCAGTTCTTCGCGTAGTTCGGGAAAGCGCACGAGCGCATCGCACGACACCGGCCGACCCAATCCGGCAAGGAGCGTGCGCAACTCGCTGACTTTCGACAACGAGAGTTCCGTGAACGCATCGGGAGCATCGCCGCGAGAGATGCGATGGACGAAATCTGCATCCGCGCCTTCATGTGCAGGCGCCAGCAGGGCCACCGAACTGCAGCCCAACTGATGCTGCACCGCCACCAGCACGCGCTCGCCCAACGCGTCGAGATCGAGCGTGCGTTGCAACTCCCGCCCCAAACCGAACGCCAACTCGCGCAGGCGCTGCTCGCGACGCATGTCGCCATGCGCGCGGCGGGTCTCGTCCTGGGCGCGCGCGAGTTCGTGTTCCAGTTCGATGCTGCGGCGGCGATGCACGCGCGCTTCACCCGAGCGGGTGAGCAAGCGCTGGATACGGGCAATGAGTTCCTTGGGCGAGAATGGCTTGGCCAGAAAATCATCGGCCCCTCGCGCCAGACCATCCAAGCGGGATTCGGTATCGCACGAAGTCGACAACAGCACGATCGGGACCTGTGGGTCCTCGGGATCGTGCCGCAGGAAATCACACACTTCGAGCCCGTTCTTACGCGGCAGTCGCGCGTCCAGCACCACCAAGTCGGGGTGCTCGGCCAATGCGCGGCGAATCGCTTCGTCGCCATCATGCGCAGTGATGACGCGAAGGTGCTGTTGCGTGAGCGCCAACTGCAGAAGTTCGACCACACGCGTATCCTCGTCCGCGACCAGCACCAGGGGTGGCTGCGGCAGGCGGTTCGGTCCCGTGCGAAGCTGGCTCAATGGAGATCCTCCGAGTGACGGGACAATAGCTGGAGCACGAGATCCAATGCGGCACTCTCGAAGGGCTTGCGCAGTGTGAACGAAGCTCCTGCCGCCCGCGCAAGCTCCTCGTCCTCGGCGTCCCGCGTGAGTACCACCACGTCGAATGGCCGAGGCGAACGAGCGCGCAACTCGAGTACTCGTTCCAGATGCGCGCGGCCGCGCGCGTCGGGCAAGCAGACATCCACGAAGACCACGCCGAACTCCTGTGACTTGAGCCCGGCCCACAGTTCGGCCGCATTCTCGCCGCTGATGACGGGGAACCCGCGTTGCTCCAGCAGACGGCCCAGGAAGATGCGCGCAACGAGTGAGTCGTCCACCACGAGCGCGCGGCGCGGACGGACGCGTGGGACATCCACAGGGTCCGGGTCGGACTTGCCCTGCATGGCGGCCTCGGAGCGCACCACCTCCACGGTTGGCGTGAACTTGGCAGGAGCGGGCTCGTCCGGCGCCAGCGAAGGCAGAAGCTCATCGAGCGCCGCGAACGGATCCTCGGATTCTGGCGTCGGTGCGGACGCAGCCGTGATCGGTTGCACCGCGTCTGAGCCTAGTAACAACGACGGGCGAGACCGTGCCGCTGGTGCTGGCACCGGCGCGGGATCCACGCCGCGGAGCATCCACGCCGCATCAATGATCCAATAGGACTCCCCGCCCTCCACCCGGATCACCTGCGACAAACCCGCGACCGGCGCAGCGGTTTCGGGCTCCTCGGGTTCTGCTGCGATGCGCCAGATGATGCGATCCGCCACGAACCATGCGCGCCTCAGCCCGTGCGCGAGCAGCGCTGCTGGCCGGTCGCCCGAAACATCCCCGGAAGCTGCGAACGGCGGCAGCACCGGTTCGTCGAGTTGAGTGTGCTCCCCGCTGCGCAGCATGCGCAATCGGGCGACGGCATGCCATGGCAGCGCCAGGCCCAGATGGCCCTGGCGCAACAACAGGAACGAAGGGCGAGCACTGGCGAGCGGCACTCGTAAGGCCCAGCGATCGTCCGCGCCTGCGCCGATGCAACCATCGACCGAGGCGAGCACCGCTCCGGCCGCCGCCAGCCCGCCGGGAAAGGACACGCGGATCGACAATTCGAGCGCCGAGTCCTGCACTTGCACCCGAGTGCGCGAGCGCGCATCAACGGCTAACCAATCGAGCACGGCCCGCAGCGCACCGGCGACCGGCGCGGTGCAACGCACATCGTCCAGTCCATCGGCTCCCTCGAGCGTGAGTCCCGCCAACTGTTCGATCACCCCATGCGTCGCGGCAGGCGCGGCCTCGGTCGCTGCCTGCCATTGCATGAGCTCCAGTTGTGAAGCGAGCGCCCGCAGTTCGCGATCCACCTTGAGGAATGGAACCAGCGAGCCCTCGGCCTCGGCTTGATCGGCCACCCGTGCGATCCGCTCGGCGAGGTGCCCCACCTCGAGCGGACGCCGCGAGCCTGCATGGGCGTCACATACCAGGAGGGCCGCTTCGAGCCCGAGTAGTCCCAACAATTGCGAAACATCACGCGCGGCGAGGCGGGCGATGGGCATGGCATCGGCGGCGAGCGCCGGCCGCAGGGCCTCCAGGAACCCGCGGGTTATCTCACGGTCTCCGTGACGGGTCGCGCCGCTGCTCATGGGCGATCCTCCTCACGCAGTGCGCCGCCGCGGGAACCCGAGTCCTCATCGTCTCCCCCGGCGTCATCCTCGGGGACCGGTTCGGCGGAGCGCTCCTCGGCGATCAAGCGCAGCCCCGGGCCCGACGTCGAGAACGCGGCGCGCACCCCGACCGGGGTGAGCCGCACCACCAGCGCATCGAGCTCAACGCCCTCTTCATCGAGACGGCGCGTCAGCCGCTCGGCCGCGCGCGAGGCGCGCTCGCCCGCCGCGGAAAGGCGCTCCCCCTTGCGCGCAGCGTCCTGCACCATTTCGCGCACGCGCTCGAGCAATCGTTGTGCGTCATCGTAGGTGCGGCTCGCCATGGGCACGCTCGCCGCGGTCTCGGGCAACGCGTCCAGCTTGGCCAGCGCACGCTCGCGCACACCTCGCATGCGTGCGCTGGCTTCGGCCACTGCGGTCTCGATGTCGAGCGCGAACCCGCCGGTACGGTCGGTGGCCTCTCGTACCTCCAGCGCCAATTGCTTGAGGTCCCGTGCAACCAACTCGCTCGCAGCGTCTCCCCGTCGCTCCCCGGTCAGCACCTGGATGGCGATGAGCGTGGATCGATTCGCGATGGTCTGCACATGTTCGTGGATGTCCTGGACGCGCATCAAGCCTTGCCCTAACGCCTCGACGCTGCCACTCGAAGCCGCGATCAGCTCCTCGAGCGCATCACGCGCTGCCTCGCGGGGGCCGGCGGATGGAACTTCGCTTGCGGCCGGCGACTGGCCCAAGGCATCGAGCGCTTGCGTGAGTTCGCCCGAGAGCCGCTGCAGCTCCCGCACCGTGGTGAGCAATGCTGTGGCCTCGACGAAGCCTCGCTCGCTCTGCTCGGCGGATTCCCGGGCATCAGCCAGCGAGCCCAGTAGCTCGCGCGCGACCTGCGCCGCGACCTCGCGGTTCTGCTGCTCCACTGAGCCGCGCCGCGCCAGTCCGGTGCCGAGCGCAACGGCCAGATCGCTGACCGCGCCCTCATCGAGGGCGGGCGTCACCCAGGATTCCTCACGTACCCAATGTTCGAGCGCTTCCTGGACCAGCATCATCTGCCGCCGCACGTGCTCCAATTCTTCGTGCGCGCGCGCGCTGTGGCGCTGCGTCGCGAGTATGCCCTGCAGCGCGTCGCCCAACTCGGACAGTTCGCCCCAGCCCGAGGCCGCGGGTAAGCCGCGCAATTCCCAGACGCGGCCGTTGTGCACGCCCCGCAACAGGCCGCGCAATTGCCCGACCACGTGATGGTCAAGCCAAAGCGCCATGGCGAATCCCGTGATCACCGACGCCACGCTCACGACCGAGAGCCAGCCCACCAACGTGGCCGCGTCCACTCCGGGACCACCCTGGGTGCCCAGCACCCAGAGAGAACCCAGCCCCGCCACCACCCCACTGGCGATGCAGGCGGTCCACAGGCGGAGCTTGAGTGAGAGGAAGCCCGCGCGGGGCTCGCGCGGCTCCGGGATCTGGGTCTCGATATCACTTCGCAGGGTCATGAGGGGTCCCGGATGGCCACGCGATGCGCGTAGCCGTCGCTATATCGACACGCAAGTGACATGCCCCGCAAGTGCTTCCTTCATTCCGGCGAACTTAACGCGCCCTCGCACGCTAACCCTTGCACCCTGCGTGCGGGATGCGCCGCATGAGTGCACGGTGGATATCCGGTCTATCCCGCTGCGGGGCAGGCAAGTGGATGGCTCCCGCATGTTGGGTTCCGCGCCGCCTCACCCACACCCCTCGCATCCTGCAATGTGGGTCGGGCAGGAACACCGATTCCGCCCGGGGCCCTGCAAGGATCGCCCTCGAGAGCTGGCTCGGGTCATCCAGCCCAGCACATGGTTCCGATGGCGCGAAGTCCGAGTGACGACAAGCGTTCGCAGCCGGCCGCTGAACCTGCAAGTTGACCGCCCGCAGCACCCATGCCTCTTGCGCCGCATCCAATCGTGCGTGGCACAACCGATGCACAAACCTCTGGGAGTGGAGACACGTCGTACAGCCGGATGCAGCCCGGCGGAGCTGGCCCCGCAAGACTGAGGGAATCGATGAACCCCCGTCACTATGTGGACCTGAAGGACGATAGCCGCGACCTGCAGCCGACCTATCACTTCATGATCAACTGTCTCCTTTACAGCCGTATGGAGACGGGGCTCGAGTCGAACCAGGACTACTACGACGAGGATGTGAACGTCTATCTGGCCCACCTGCTGCACTCGTTCATCAATCCCGAGTACGTGGAGCAGTCCCGGAAGTTCCTCTCCAAGTACGACACCGATGTGTTCCGCCGCCTATCCACGTCCACCGACGCGCGGCTCAAATACCAGATCTACAAGACCAACGCGGACTTCCTGTTGGTCTCGATCGGGATCTTCGATCATCCGACCACCTCCGGCACCTCGCGCTCGCGGCTGCAGCCGAGCGAGGAGGCCTACATCGGCCGCGGCAAGACCTATTACCACTTCGCCTATACCTACTCCCAGCAGATGCACCGCAAGAATCAGGGCGTCTCCGAAGTGCTCGAAAAACTCTCAACCGGCTTCGAGAAGTACCTGCGCATCCTGTCGCACATGCGGGGTGAGTACCTCGACCTCATGAAGCGTTTCTCGCAGGGCGAGGTCTATCACCTGGAGCGGAGCATCGACGCGCATTCGCAGATGGAACTGCTGCGCGTGAAGCAGGACGAATTGCTCGAGTTGTACACGCAGTGGCGCGATCAACCGAGTCGCGCGGCCGAGGAGGATCTGGAGCGTGTGGTCGGCGAGATCCGCCAACTCAATCCGGCATTCCAGTTCCAGCTGCCGAAACGCTGACGGTCGGTTCGCGCTCGAGCAACCCGTCACCCAGCACCAAGTCGAGCCAGTGCCCGGGGGTGGCCCACACCACATCGAGCTTGCCCGAGCGCGGATCCAACCTGGCGCCATAGACCGGATGCCCCCAATGCTGCGATGCCAGTCCCGGAGCAGTGCGCGTCTGTAAGCAGGCAATCCAGCGGCGGGCGCGGTCACGGAGCTGTTCAGGGGAGTCCTGGTAGTCATACGCCACCACCAGATCGTGCGGTGAGGTCAGGACCCACCACTTCGACGCACTGCTTTCGAAGTAGCGCAACTCGCCCACTTCGAGCGACGCGACCGCGGCCGTGCGCGGAAGCAACACCTGGCGCAGCCGCTCGAAGAACGCGAGCGACCATCGCGCCTCGCGTGGATCGGCCTCGCCCGAGGGTCCACCCTGGGAAGGAGTGAGCTCGGCATACAGTCGACGTCGTGCGGCCTGTCGGATCATCGAGCGCAGGACGGAGTTGCCGGGAAGGGTTCCAATGGAACGCACACTCTCCTCCTCACGCGAAGGGTCGTCTCTGACAATGGGGGGCCGTGAGAACAGCCGGCCTTCAGCGGACTTCGTAGTTCGGCGCCTCTTTCGTGATGCGCACATCGTGCGGATGACTTTCGCGCAGGCCCGCTGAACTGATACGGGCGAAATGGGTGAGCGTGCGGAGCTCCTCGATATCGCGCACACCGCAGTAGCCCATGCCGGCACGCAACCCACCCAGCATCTGGAACACGCTCGAGGCGAGAGGCCCCTTGAACGGAACGCGACCCTCGATCCCTTCGGGCACCAGCTTGGCCAGCTCGTCGGTGTTCTCCTGGAAGTACCGCTCGCGGCTGCCCTTGGCGGCGGCCATCGCCGAGAGCGAGCCCATGCCGCGATAGACTTTGTACTGGCGGCCCTCGAGCAGCACGGTCTCGCCGGGGGCTTCCTCCGTGCCGGCGAAAAGGCCGCCGATCATGACCGAGTGCGCACCAGCCGCCAGCGCCTTGACGATATCGCCGGAATACTTGATACCCCCATCGGCGATGATCGGCACATCGGTGCCTTCGAGCGAGTGCGCGGCTTCCAGGACCGCCGTGATCTGTGCCATGCCGGCGCCCGTCACCACGCGCGTGGTACAGATCGCGCCCGGGCCCATGCCCACCTTGACCGCATCGGCGCCGGCGTCGGCCATAGCGCGGGCGCCCTCGCCGGTGCCGACATTGCCCACCACCAGGTCGGCGGTGGTGCCAATGGCCTGGCGTAGCGTACGGGTCGCCTCGACCACGCCGATCGAATGCCCGTGGGCGCTGTCGATCACGAGCGCATCGACCCCCGCCTTGACGAGTTCGGCAGCGCGCTCCAGGAAGTCGCCTCCTCCGCCCACCGCGGCGGCCACGCGTAGGCGGCCCAATTCGTCCTTGCAGGCGTGCGGATGTCGGATGCGCTTCTCGATATCCTTGACCGTGATCAAGCCACTCAGGCGCCCTTCGCCATCCACGACTGGAAGCTTCTCAATCCGGTGGCGGGCAAGGATATCGCGGGCCTCGACCAAGGTCGTGCCGATCGGCGCGGTCACGAGTGAGTCCTTGGTCATCACATCGCACACGCGCTTGGTGTGATCGTCCTCGAAGCGCAGGTCGCGATTGGTGAGGATGCCCACCAACTTGCCGTCCAAGGTGATGGGCACGCCCGAAATGTGGAAGCGCGCCATGATGCTGCGCGCTTCGGCGAGCGTGGCCGAGGGCCCAAGGGTGACCGGGTCCACGATCATCCCGCTCTCGGAGCGCTTCACCCGATCGACCTGGGCACGCTGCTCCTCGATGGAGAGGTTCTTGTGGATCACTCCGATGCCACCCTCGCGGGCGAGCGCGATCGCCATGGCGGATTCCGTCACGGTGTCCATGGCGGCGCTGACGATGGGGATATTGATGGTGATGTGGCGCGAGAAGCGTGAACGCGTCTGCACATCGCGCGGGTGCACAGCCGAATAGCGCGGCACCAGCAGCACATCATCGAAGGTCAGGGCCTCGGGGCCCACCTTGTCCGTCCATGTGACCCGGTCGTTCACGAGGGCATCCTCCTGAAAACGCGAAGCCGCAGCGCGAGACGCTGCGGCCAAGGGTCGCTAGGGCTTCTTGATCCCTTCGGGCTTCTTGGGCTTCTTCTTGAAGTCGTAATAATAGTGCGCGCCAAAACGGAGCTCGAACGCGTGCACGGAACCATTGAATCCCGACGGGAACTGTTCGTCGCGCTTGGCGAATGCGCCCTGATAGGCCGCGGTCCATTCCAGGGAGGTGTTGGCCAGGCCCTTCAAGAAGCGCTCGATCCCGAACTCGGCTGTGGCGCCCAAATAGGTGCCCTGGTGGAGCCTGAAGGTAACGGGGTCCTTGACGACCTTGCGGCGGTTCTGCACCACGACGCGGTAGATCGCGGGGCCGGCACCGATGTGATGACGCCACGCGCCCTTGCCTCCCGTGAACTGCAACTGGCTGGAGGCGCCCACGATCTGGGTGAGGAAGTGGTCCTTGGTGCGGTCGGCAGGGAAGTTGATGTCGGTGAAGGGCAGCGGGGCATCGACTTTGTACGCCGACCAGGTGAAGTACGGGCTCACCTGCCAGCGTAGCCCTTTATTGATGACATAGCGGAAATGCCCGGAGAACGACATACGGGGAAGCGCGCCCTGGGAATAGTCCTTCTCGGCCAGGAACGACGAGACGCCAACCTGCCCGCCGACGGAACCGCGGCCCGGCACCGCCCCGGTGCGCGCGACGGAGGTGGTATCAGCCAGCTTGACAGGACTCGCGATGGCGGTGGGTTCAGCCTGTAGGACGGGACTCGCGATGGCGATGGAATCTGCCTGCTGTGCAGAGCTCGCCGAATGGGTCGAGAGCAGCAGGAGTACCGCGACGCTCGCCAAGCGAATGCGAGAGTTCATGCGTTGGAAGCTCCTCATTCCGCGTGGAACAGGTGGGCCCGGTACGGTAGGCGCGGCACTATAGGGAGGGCGTTGGGGGGTGTCAAGAATCCGCGCCATTTCGGCCAGTACCGTCGATGGCGCGACGCAGGCGACGCGGCAGTGCCCGGGCCACGGGGCGCAATGCGTTGCAAGTACGGCCGCTGCCCTTCGGCACCGAGCTTGCGGACGCAGCGCGCGGGGCCGCTCGAACGGGATCCCGCCCCACACTCCCCACCCATCTCCTCACCCCGATCCCACCTCAGTCACAAGACGGACAGATGCACTTCCGGGGTCGCCAGCCAACCGACCCCCGTCCCCCTCGAGCGGCCACGTAATCAACAGGTTGCGGCATCGGGTCGCCCCGACCGCTCGTTGACACTCCGCTCACGCGGCCCTTAGACTCCCGCCCTCATTTTGCGCCTGCACGCCGGAAGGTTCCTACCGCTTCTCGGCGCTCGATCGTTTGGGGGAACACATGACCCGCTCGGACCAGTGGAAGCTGGCCGGGGTGCTGATCGTGACGGCTCTGTCCGTCTGGCAGCTCATCCCGTCCTACCGCTACTACACGATGACGCCTGCCCAGCGCGAGGCGATGCCCCCCAAGGAGCTCACCTCGCTCCGCAAGCGGGCACTTCACCTCGGACTCGATCTTCAGGGCGGCCTGCAACTACTGCTCGAGGTCGACAAATCGCGCCTGAGCGTTGCCGAATCCAAGGACGCCACGGACCGCGCGATGGAGATCATCCGCAACCGTGTCGACCAGTTCGGCGTTGCCGAGCCCTTGATCCAGCGTGAAGGCGAGGACCGCATCGCGGTGCAGCTACCGGGACTGACCGACCGCGCCCGCGCGATCGAGCTGATCGGCAAGACGGCACTGCTCGAGTTCAAGCTGGAGCGCACGCCCGAGGAGCAGGCAGCGCTCTACCAGCGACTCGATGGCTACCTCGCCGCGCGCGGTGCCGGTGCCGGGATGGACTCACTCCTGAGCCGCAATCCCTTGACGGGCCACATGGTCGACTTCGGCTTCGTGCGCAAGGAGGACGTCCCCACGGTGGATCGCCTTCTGGCCACGGCAGGTATCGATTCGATCATCCCGGCCGACTCCGAGATCCGTTGGGGCGATGACGACATCACGTCCAAGGGCCTCGAGGGCCGCATGCTGCATGTCCTCAAACGGGAGTCCGAGATGCAGGGCGGCTCCATTGCGGCGGCGCAGGCCAACGTCGGCGTCGATGCCTCCAACCCGGGCGCATGGGGCGTGAACATCACCATGACGCCCAAGGGCCGCGCCGACTTCGCGCGAGTGACTGGGGCGAATGTGGGCCGCCAACTCGCCATCGTCCTGGACGGCGTGGTCAGCTCGGCGCCGCGGATCGACGAACGCATCCCCGGCGGCAGCGCGGTGATCCGCGGCAATTTCGACATGAACACCTCGCGCGACCTGTCCATCGTGTTGCGCGCGGGCGCCCTGCCGGCCCCGGTCAAGATCCTCGAGGAGCGCACGGTTGGACCGTCGCTGGGCGGCGACTCGATTCAACAGGGCGTGACGGCTGGCTTGATCGGCACTGTCATGGTGGTGGCGTTCATGGCCATCTATTACCAGTTGTCGGGCCTGATCGCGATTGCCGCGCTGTTGCTCAACATCCTATACCTGATCGCGGCCTTCAGTTATTTCGGCGCCACCATGACACTACCCGGCATCGCCGGCATCGTGCTCACCATTGGTATGGCGGTGGATACCAACGTGCTCATCTTCGAACGCATCCGCGAAGAGCTTCGCGGCGGCAAGGGCGTGCGCGAGGCGGTACGCCTGGGTTACGACCGCGCGTTCCGCACCATCTTCGACGCGCACAGCACCACGCTGATCTCGGCGCTGTTCCTGTTCCAGTTCGGCACCGGCCCCATCAAGGGATTCGCCGTCACGCTGAGCATCGGGTTGATCGCCAACCTCTTCACGGCCGTGGTGTTCACCCGCATGATCTATGACTTCTGGCTGAGCCGCTCGAAGGTCGAGCGGTTGAGCATCTAAAGCGAGGCGGACGACATGCTCCAGTTCCTGATCGGAACCAATATCCCTTTCATGAAATACCGGCGCATCGCCTATATGTTCTCGGGCGCGCTGATCGTTGCCACGCTGATCGCCCTGGCGACCAAGGGGCCCAAGTACAGTGTCGACTTCACGGGCGGCACGATGTTGCAGATCCGCACCAGCCAGGTCCTTCCGGCCGACCAGGTGCGAGCCTCGGTGGAATCGGCCGGCATCAAGCCCGAGCTCCAACAAATGGGCGGTGAGGCAGCCAATGAGTATCTCCTGCGTTTCCGCACCGAGGACCGCGACCCGTTCGTCAAGGTCGAATCGGCCCTGAAGGCCACCCATCCCGGAATCAACGTCGAGCTGCGCCGGATCGAGACCGTGGGCCCCAAGGTGGGCGGCGACCTGCGAAAGAAGGCCCTGATGGCCATCTTGACCAGCATGGGCGCCATCCTGTTGTACGTGGGGATTCGCTACGAGTTCAAGTTCGCTCTTGGCGGCATCGCCGCGTTGTTGCACGATGTCCTCGTGACCGTGGGCGCACTCATGCTGACCGGGCGTGAGATCTCGCTGACTGTGGTCGCCGCACTCCTCACCATCGCCGGTTATTCCATCAACGACACGATCGTCGTCTTCGATCGCATCCGCGAACGCGCCAAGGCGCTCCGCAAGGAGCCGCACGATCGCGTCATGGACATTGCGGTCAACGAGACCCTGTCGCGCACGGTGATCACCGCCTTCACGGTGTTCCTGTCGTCGTTGGCCCTGTTCATCTGGGGTGGCGAGGTGCTGCGGGATTTCTCCTTCGCGATGCTCGTGGGTGTGGTGTTCGGCACCTACTCGTCCGTGTATGTCGCGAGCGCTGTTGCGCTCGACATCTGGGTCAGCCTTGACCGCAACAAAAAGGGCGGCAAGGCCGAGCGATGAAAGGCAGACGAATGACGCAACACATCCGGTTCCGGTTCGCAGCGCTCGCGCTGATGTGCGCAATGGCCACGCTTGCGGGCTGTTCCAAGAAGCTCACCCAGGCCGACGCGGACTACACCCAAGTCGAGGGCACGCCCTCGGCCTCGGTACGCCTGGTGGGGTGGCCTGATTCGCCCACGCGGGTCTTCACGCTCGACGAGAACGGCACCCCTGGCACCGACAACAACCAGGACGCTGACGACTTCGTGATCGCCACCGAGGACCGGTTCGTGACCGGCCCCGGTGCCATTCAGACGTCGCTGCTCGATGCTTCGCTGGCCACCGGCTTCCAGGTGTTCCGCCGCGAAGGCAATGGCGGCTTCCGCCAATTGCGGGATTACGTGATCAACCCGGAGCGCAAGTGGCGCGATTCGCTGATCACGAGCACTTGGGAGTTGTACACGGTCGATGATCCGTACCCCTCGGGCTTCACGCCAGCCTCGTATGTGGCTCGTGGCGTGGTCGGGGGTACCTCCTCACAGCAGTCGCCGCTGTCCAATCTGGTCCGCATCACGACGGCCGCATTGGCCGACATCCGTTATTCGGACACGCTTGAACCGAACGACTCGCTCTTTCGGATGACTTGGACTCCCGTGGATGGGGCAGTCGGCTACTGGCTGCACGTGTTCCAGTACCGGCCCGATGTCACCACGAGCGAACGGATCCGGGCCGGCTCACCCTCGCCGGTGTTCAACGGCAAGGTGCGCGACTATCTGGTGGCCTATGTCCCGGCGCCGGCGAACTCGTACCGCTTGGGTGCGGGCACAGGCGCAGAAGTCCTGATGCGCCAGACCACGATTTTCGGGCAGACCTATCAGGTGCGCGTCTCGGCGGTGAATCCCGAGGGCCAACTCATCGGCTTCAGCCATGGCGATACCGCAATCGTGGCAGGCGAGACCACCTACCAGAAGTACGCCAAGGGGTCGTTCGACATTCAACCCAAGCGTCCTCAACGCTGAACTGCCCTCGGCGTTGGTCGCAAGCGCATACGCATCGGTAAGGGGAGAGGCCCACAGGCCCCTCCTCTTCGCGTATCCTGATGGGCATGCGAAACCCGGTCCCACTCCTCGTACTCGCGCTCGTGCTCACGGCATCGGCGGCCAGCGCTGTCCCCACCCCGCCCGGCGCCCGCGAGTTCGGCATCGCCCGACTCAAGTACACCGGCGGGGGCGACTGGTACGGCAACCAGAGTTCGCTCAGGAACCTGCTCGCGGGGTTGCGTAGCCGCACCCACATCGCCATCGCCGGTGACGTCGAGGCGGTGGTCGAGCCTGGTTCGGCCACGCTCTTCCAGTACCCGTTCGTGTTCGCCTCAGGTCATGGGAATATCAAATTGTCCGAAGCCGAAGCCGCAAACCTTCGGCGTTATCTCGATTCCGGCGGGTTCCTGTGGGTCGACGACGACTTCGGGATCGAGCCATCGCTGCGCCGCGAGATGAAGAAAGTGTTTCCTGACGCGCAGTTACTGGAGTTGCCCTTCCGCCATCCGGTGTTCCACCAGTTGTATGATTTCCCGGCTGGACTGCCGAAGATCCACGAGCATGATGGGGGGCCGCCGCGTGCGTTCGGCATTGTCCGGGACGGAAGGCTCGCGGTACTCTTTACCTACGACAGCGACTTGGGTGACGGCCTCGAGGATGAGACCGTCCACCACGATCCTCCGGAGAAGCGCGAGGCGGCGTTAAGGATGGCCATGAACATCGTCCATCACGCCCTCACGCACTGAACTCCACCTGACCGGGCCGCCGGGAACCCTCATGACCGCTCGCGCGCCCGCACGATCACTCCAAGCCCAACTGAAGCCGGCCTATCGCCGCGTGCGGCTCGCACTCGTGGCGCGTCACGCTTGCCGCGCGGCGGCCCAGGCGATCGTCATGGTGGCGTTGGGACTGGTCGCGGGAACGCTGCTGCCGGTCTCGCCCGCTACTGCGTGGACACGCTTGAGCCTGGTCGTGCTCGGTTTGCTGGCCGCCCTGATCCTTGCCACGCGCGCGTTCATGTTTGATGCGCCGGGCTGGGACTCTTGGCTTGAAGCGGTGGAGCAGCGCTTCCCCGAGGTGCGGTCGCTGTTGCGCAATGCCCTCGACTTCGAGCATCACGGCGATGCGCATACTTCCACCGAACTGGCGAGCGCGGTTCGCGCCGAGGCCTCGCAGCGCTTGGCCGCGACACCGCTCGCGCAACTCACCCCCCCGCTGGCTCCGCGCCGAGCGATGCTATGGAGCGGCGCAGCCGCCGTGGCGATCGCCGCCACCGTGATGCTCGCGCCCCTGGCCGCGTTGCGTTCGTGGCAGACGCTGTGGTCGCCCGAGAGCGCAGCTCCCCCGGTATCGCTCACGGTGGAACCAGGCGACGTCACGGTTTCCCCGGGTGCCACACTCGCCGTACGCGCCAAGGTGAGTGGAACCGCGTCTGCGCCGCGACTGCTGGGCGATGGGCCCGCGCCGGTGGCAACGCTCGAGAGCGAAGCGGCCGGGGTGCGTCGTTGGCGCTTCGACCTGCCGCCGGTGACGCGCGCGCGCGACTACTCGGTGCGCGCCGTTCGCGCCCAGAGTCCGCGCTATCGCATCGCCCTGGCGGGGGAGCCACTGCCCGTGAGCTTTCGGATCGAGATGACCGCACCTGCCTATGCGCGCCTGCCGGTGCAGAGCAGTGCGGCAACGCGTGGCGACCTGTCGGCCCTGCGCGGTTCGCGCGCCCAGGTCGAGGTGACCTTCGACCGCGACCTCGAATCACTTACTGCTGCCGTGGGTGGCGGCGGGGCCCGTGCATGGAAGGCGGTCACGCCCCGGCGCTGGCGCGGCGAAGTGCCCGT
Source organism: Candidatus Eiseniibacteriota bacterium (assembly GCA_039917105.1). Taxonomy (GTDB): domain Bacteria; phylum Eisenbacteria; class RBG-16-71-46; order RBG-16-71-46; family RBG-16-71-46; genus CAIXRL01. The sequence continues at coordinate 20,764 of JBDSKE010000032.1, forward strand.
CGCCTCGGACGGCGAATACCGCTTGGATGCCAGTAGTGCGAGTGGCCGTGGGCAGCCGAGCTACCGGATCACCGCGCTGACTGACGCACCGCCTGTGGTGACCGTGGCCGCGCCACTTGGCGATCAGGACCTACCCACGGGGCAGAACATCCCGTACGACGTGCTCGTCGAGGATGACCTGGGGCTGTCGGAGTTGAGGCTACAGTTCCACAAGGAAGCGGGTTCGCCGTGGCGGGATGTGCCGCTCGCAGCGTTCAGGAGTGAACCCCGGCAGGCCCGCGTGAGTGCGCGTTGGGATGCGGCAACGCTTGCGTTGCTGCCCGGCGAAGTGGGGACCTTCCGCTTTGAAGTGTGGGATAACGATCGCGTCGTCGGTCGCAAGCGCACCGTCAGTTCCGAGTTCCGACTGCGCTTCCCCTCGCTCGCCGATCTTTACCAGAACCTTGATGAGCGACAGGAGAACGTGCAGAAGGCGCTGGAGAAGGTGGCCGAGCAGGCCAAGGAGCTGCAGAAGTCCATGGACCAGATGCAGCGCCAGCAGCCCCAGCGCAATGCTGCCCCCTCGCCCCAGTTCGAACGCGCCGAAGAGATGAAGCGTGCAATCGAACGGCAGAAAGACCTGGCGCAGAAACTCGACGATGCCGCCGAACAGATGAAGCGCAACTTGGACGAGGCGGCCGAGCGACAGGCGTTCCGCGAGGATCTGCAGAACAAGCTCAAGCAGATGTCCGAACTGCTCAAGGAGATCCGCTCGCAGGAGTTCAAGGACGCCCTCGAGCGCATGCAGAAGGCCATGGAGAAGATGGACCGGCGCGAGATGGACCAGACGCTGCCGCAGTTGCGTCAGGAGAACAAGGACATGATGAAGAACCTTGAGCGCAGCATCGAGCAACTCAAGCAGCTCCGCGAGGAGGAACGGCTCGAAGCGCTGGCAAAGAAAGCGGAAGAGCTCAAGGCCCAGCAGGACGCGCTCAATCGCGAACACCAAGCCAACGCCAAACAACCGCCCGCGGGTCAGAGCCCCAAGGCGGAGCCGAACGCCCAGGCACAGAAGCAGGCGGCCGAACAGTTGGCGCAGAAACAACAGGCCGCGGCCCAGAAGAGCGAGCAGCTGGCGAAGGAAGCGCAACAGGCGGCCGAACAATCCGAGAACCCGCCCACCCAGGAGGCGCTCGCCAAGGCCAGCGAACAACTGCAGAAGCAAGCCGCCCAACAACAGAAGCAGGCCGCGCAACAAGCGGAGCAGCAGCAGAGCCAACAAGCGACCAAGTCCGGCCAGCAGGCCAGTCAGAGCTTGGAGCAGGCCGCGCAGATGATGAGCCAAGCCAGCGAATCGCAGCAGCAACGGAAACAGTCCGAGAATGTCGCCGCCGTACGGCGAGCGGCGCAGGATCTGGTGTCGCTCGAACGCGCGACGCAGCAGAACATGAAGACGAGCGGCTCGCAGAAGGAGCAGGCCGATCGCCAGACCGATCTGTCCGAGGGGGTCGCGCGCGTTGCGGACTCGCTCTCGGCGCTTGCCAAAGAGACGCCGATGTTGAACCCGAAGGCGCAGGAGGCGCTCGGCAAGGCGCAGCAGGGCCTGGCTCAATCGGGCAAGGACATGTCAGGCGGCAACCGCCACCAAGGTGAGATGAGCGCCAAGGCGGCGTCGGCGGCGCTCAACGAAGCCGTGGCATCGTTGCGCGAATCCGAATCGCAGATGTGCAACAAGCCGGGGATGGGCAAGCCCGGGCAAACGGGTGCCAAAAAGGTGGGCGACATCGGCGAGCAGCAGAGTCAGCTCAACCAGCGCTCTCGTGAGATGGCCCGTAAGATGAGCCAACAGATGCGCATGGACGCCGGCGACCAGGCCGAGATCCGCCGTCTGGCCGATGAGCAACAGCGCATCCGCGAGCAACTGGCCAACGTGCAGCGCGACGAGGAAGCAAAGAAGAGCCTGCTCGGACGGCTGGATCAAACGCAGAAGGAGATGAAAGAAGTCGAGGAGCAACTGCGCCAAGGCAGCACCGACGGCGCGCTCGAGGAGAAGCAGACCAAGATCCTCTCGCGCCTGCTCGATGCGCAGCGATCGCTCAATCGGCGTGACTTCGACCCCGAACGCGAGGCGCGCCGGGCCGAGGATATTTCGCGCCCCTCGCCCGCTGCGCTACCCACGGACCTCCTGCGCGAGAACGATCGACTGCGCCAGGACCTCATGAAGGTTGGCGCCGACCGCTACCCCGCGCAGTACCGCGCATTCATCGAAGCCTACCTGCGGACCTTGGGCGGGAACTCCAGGTGACCGCACGATGGCTCCTCTTGGCGGGCCTCCTCATGGTGGGCACCGCGCATGCGCAGGTGCAGTTCCGCACCTCGCGAGGGAATACCCAGGCGCTCATCCTCGAGGACGACCCGGGTCGACGCATGGCGTTGAACGAGGCGCTGGAATCGCCGCGCAGCCAGCATCCCATGCCCCCGCTCACGGCGCAGCAGGCGCAGGCGTTGCGGCGTGCCCAGGACTTGCGCCTGGCAGGCCTCTACGAGCGTGCGCGCGATTCGCTGCAGGTGCTGCAAAAGCAGGTGCCGCACCACCCATGGCTCCTGACCGAACTGGCACGCGTGCATCTGGGGCGCAACGATCCGGCGAGCGTCGAGCGACTGCTCCGATCCGAGCGCGCGGCAGCGCACGACTCCCTCCTGGGCGGTCGCGAGCTGGTGACGGCGTATGAACGACTTGCCAAGCCGCGTGAGGCGCTCGCAACCATGCTTGACGTCTGGAGCGCCTCGGCTGATGAGGCCGAGTGGACGGCCCCGAAGATGCTGCGCTTTGCCGCCATCGAGCCGCGCGCGACGCGCGAACTGATGCGGGCGGCCACGTTGCGCGCGCCTATGCGCGCCGACCTCGCACGCGCCGAAGCGCTCGTGCTGTCGCGGGTCGGCGCTCCCACTGAAGCTGCTGGTGTGCTGCATCGGCTGGATGCTGCCTCACCGCATCGCACGCCGCAGCGCTTCCTGTTCGCCGAAGAAGTCATTACTTCGGGCGTGCGCGCGGACTCCGCAGCCGCGGTCGAAGCCTTGCTGGATCTGACCTCCGACCCTGCAGCCCAACCCGAGATGCGCGTCGCGAGCGCGCGCCGGGCGTTCGATCTGGCGGCGGGCTCGGGACGCGAGATCGACCTGGCGCCGCGCCTGACTCAGGCACTGCGTGACATTCCGGCATCGCGCTGGGGCGGCGGGTTGCTTCTATCGGTCACGCGCGCCCTGCGCCAAGGCGGACGAACCGTCGAGGCGCGCGCACTGCTCAACTCCGAGCCGTCGCTCGCCAGCAACGTCCCCGAGTTGCGTCTGGAGACACTGTTGGGCGACCTGCGTGAACATCCGTCCATGCAACTGGTTGCGTCACTCGATTCGCTCGCCTCCCGGTGGTCGCCTGCGCGCTTCCCTTTGGCCGAGGCCCAGTTCTTCACTGGGGCCATCGATTCGGCGCTCGCGAACTACGGGCGCGTTACGAAGGACCCGCGCCATCCCCAGGCCGGCGCCGCGTTCGACCGGCTCTATCTGCTCGAGGAGGCCCCAACCTCGCCGGCCGTGAGAGTGCTGGGTCGCATCGAATGGGAACGCTGGCGCGGGCAGGCGGCGCGCGCACGTGCATTGGCGGACTCGCTCTACCGGGTGACGCCCCGCTCGGGCCCGCTTGGGGCTCACACCGCGCTCGAGTTGGCCGAGTTGCGCATGGATGGCAACGATGCCCGCGGGGCGCTCGGCCCCTTGCTCGCCGTTGCCGATTCGCTACCGGACGACCGTCTCGCCCCGCGCGCCCGCCAACGCGCCGGCGATGCCTATCTGTCATTGGGCGATGCCGGGAACGCGTTGGCACAGTACGAAGAATGTCTGGCGCGCTATCCCAAGGCTTGGAATGCTCCCGAGGTGCGTCGCCGGGTGGAACAACTGCGCAAGGCGCGCCGCTCATGAGGACTCAAGGGATATGCGAAATCTGAGGGGACATCGGGACATGCGGCCTGGCGGCATGAACCCGCTGACGGCGGTGACTGGCCTGCTCACCGTGGTGAGCGTTGTCGCCGTGTCGCTGATCGCACTGCTCACGCTGGTGGTCGCCATGATCTTCCTGCCCGGCGCACGCAAGGGTGTGAAGGTGTTCCGTTTCGGCGGCCTCGACAAGCCCAAGGACCCACCCGCACCCACACCCACCCCGGAGCGCTCGCACGCCGAGGTGGTCGATGCGCTTCCACTCGTCGCGGGCAGCGCACTGGCGCTGCTGCTGCTGGCCGGCACGGCGCATGCCAAGTTGCTGGTGCCGATGGATGATTCGCAGACCAACCACATGAAAGCCTACGGCCTCACCTATTGGGCGCTCACCAAGGGCGTGCAGGCGGAATGGCTGCTCAACTACCGCGGCGGCTCGTTCCTGCTGCCCGACGACGCCGCAACCGAACGCGAGGCGAATATCCGCGGCGTGGCGACCGAGGCGGTGAGCGGCTCGGCCGAAGCCACGATGCGCGCGACCATCGCGGACGAGAATATGGAAGTGGTCAAGCTCGAGAAGGCGCCACGCGTGGCCGTGTACATCCCGCCGAACGCCCCGCCGTGGGATGACGCAGTGACCATGGCGCTGCAGTACGCCGACATCCCGTACGAGAAGGTCTGGGACGAAGAGGTGTTGCGCGGAGATCTCGCCAAGTACGACTGGTTGCACCTGCACCACGAGGATTTCACCGGCCAACACGGGAAGTTCTGGGCCGCCTATCACACCTTTCCGTGGTACCAGGAAGAAGAACGCGTGCAGAACGCGATGGCCACCAAGTTGGGATTCGCTAAGGTCTCGCAGTTGAAGGGCGCCGTGGCGGTGACCATCAAGGATTTCGTCGCGCGGGGCGGGTTCATGTTCGCGATGTGCTCGGCCACGGACACTTACGATATCGCCTTGGCTGCGCAGGGCCTCGATATCGCCGACGTGATCTACGACGGCGATCCGGCCGACTTCGGCGCGCAGCGCAAGCTCGACTTCTCTCGCACCATGGCGTTCACCGATTTTCGCTTGGAACTCGACCCCATCGCGTACCGGTTCTCCGACATCGATATCACGCTCGACGCATCGCAGCGCGGCCCTAACACGGTGTTCACCCTGTTCGACTTCAGCGCCAAGAACGACCCGGTGCCCACCATGCTCACCCAGAATCACGTCAATGCCGTGCCGGAGTTCCTGGGCCAGAGCACCGGCTTCCGCCGTAACCGCATCAAGCCGGGTGTGATCGTGCTGGGTGAGGTCGAAGGCACTGACGAAGTGAAGTACCTGCACGGCCAGTTCGGGCGCGGCACGTTCACTTTCTATGGCGGCCATGATCCCGAGGACTATCAACATATGGTGGGGGATCCCGAGACCAAGCTGGACCAGTTCCCTCATTCACCCGGCTACCGCCTGATCCTGAACAACGTGTTATTTCCCGCCGCCGAGAAGAAGAAGCAGAAGACCTGAGCATGGCCCGGTCGGACGATCTGCATTCACTGCCCGAGGACCTGCCAGTGCCCCAGGACGATGGTGCCTGCGCGCACCTGCTCGGCGCGCGATGGGCCCGCGTATCGCTGATGTCATCGCAGGGCCGCCTGGTGGACCTGGCCGCGATCGCTGGCCGCGTGGTGGTGTACGCCTATCCGCGCACTGGGGTGCCCGACCGCGACCCGCCCGCCGGCTGGGACCTGATCCCTGGGGCGCGTGGTTGCACGCCGCAGTCGTGTGCGTATCGTGACCAACACGCGGAACTGCGCGCGCTCGGGGCCCTGGTGTTCGGGCTCGCGACGAACCCGCCGGCGTATCAGCACGAGGCCGCCGAGCGGCTGCATCTGCCGTTCGAACTACTGAGCGATGAAGCATTCGCGCTGACCCAGGCGATGCACCTACCGACGTTCGAGGTGGGTGGCATGCGATTGTTGCGGCGCTTCACCCTGATCGCGCGGGACGGTGTGATCGAGCGCGTGCATTACCCGGTCTTTCCCACCAATGCTGACGCGGGGCGGGTGCTGGAGTATCTCGGCGCGCGGTGAAGTCGCCGGGGCGGTGGGGGATTCCGCGCCGATTGATGGCTGGTGGTGGGATTCCGGGCCGATTGTGACCAACGCACCAACTAGTCTTCCGCTTCAGGATGTCGCCGACCGTGCTCGCGGCGGGCAGCACGATCCGCGACCGCAGCCCGTCTTCCGCCTCACGCCTAAGTCGCAGCACAGGTCGGAGAAGCTGGCATCGTGCGATCCTCCTTTGATCGCGGATGATGCCCGGTCGTTGTCACCACTGTGCCCGGTCTGGACCAACCGTGAAGATGCTCCTGCGTGGTGTCACCCATGTGGCCGGTCCGATCTGTCACCAGTGTGCCCGGTCTGGACCCAATATTTTACTTGACGGCTTCTCGGGGCGAAGCAGACACAGGTCGCCGATCCCTGCCTATGTTTATGCTCATCAGCCCCTCGCGTGGGCCTACGGCCTGTCGGCATCATTCGCGCGAAAGTTCTCGCGCTGACGTGTATTCAGCGCATGGCGGGCACGCACGGGCTTCGAAATGTCGCGTGATATGTATCGCGGGCTGAACCATCGCCCCCGCGACCCGCCCCCGCGGATGGATGCCATGAACACGCACTCCCTTACGCTCGCCCCCGACCACGTCGTCATGCGCGAACTGAGGACCGCCGCCGCGAAGTCGAACGAGAGCACCGCGCAGCTGCTAAATCTCATCGCCGAGGTAGATGCCCGGGGGCTCTCCGTGGCCGAAGGGTACTCGTCCATGTACCTGTTCTGCGTGCACGACCTGCACATGTCCGAGGACACCGCGTACAAGCGAATCCAGGTGGCCCGCGCAGCTCGAAGGTTCCCCGCCATCATCCCCGCCATCGCCCAGGGTCGGCTGCACCTGACCGCCGTGCTCATGCTCGCCCCGCACCTGACCGCGGAGAACGCCGAGGGGCTGCTCGCCGCCGCCACGCACGGCACCAAGGCGGGGATCTCGGCGGTGCTCGCACAGTACTGTCCGCGTCCGGATATGCCGGCGGGCATCCGAGATGTGCTGGGAGCCCCCATGACCGACCAACTGGTTCCGGAACCAGTTGCCGCATGTTCACTACCATCCGCACCCGGTCCGGTCGCCTCCTCGACTCCGCGGCCCGGCGTGACCCCGACCTCACCCGGTCGATTCGCGGTGCAGTTCATGCTCGATGAGGCCGCGCACGACGAACTGCGCTATGCGCGCTCGCTGGTGGGCGACGCCGTGCCCTCGGGGGAC
>JBDSKE010000033.1:0-23255 GCA_039917105.1 Candidatus Eiseniibacteriota bacterium
GGTCAACGAGGTGCGCGCTGCACGGAGGCGGGATACTAGGGATGCCCCACGTTGGGTGTCAACGCGGAACTCTTGGAACGCCACGCGGAACACTGACACACGGGTGACCGGCCAGCCAGAAACGCCAGTGACGATCGAGACCCACCCGAATCCCGATACGAGGCCCCACCGCCAGCCGATGCCCTCCTCGCGCGCGGGGCAGGTCGGCGACGAATAAGGGTCCGAGCGTGAGATCGAGCCCGTCGTGGCTGCGGTCGAGCCCCAGCGCCTGCGCCACACATCCCGGCCCACGCGCCAGCCGGGCGTCCTGTTGCACCGCGCGGCGCGCGCGCATCGCCTCAAGCCCCTCGATCGGCTCCAGCGCGCGGATCAACACCGCAGCGGCGGAGCCTTGCGCCTCGCACACCAGGTTGACGCAGTGATGCATGCCGTACGTGAAATACACATACGCATGGCCGGGCGGCCCGAACATCCCGCGCGTGCGGGGCGTGATACCCCGGAACGCGTGGCTGGCGGGATCGCGCTCTCCGCGATAAGCCTCCACCTCGACGATGCGGCCGGCCTGCCGGCCCTCGCGTGAGTCGTGCACCAGCACCCGGCCCAGGAGCGCGCGCGCCACGATCGGGGCGGGCCGCGCATAGAACGCGCGCGGCAAGGGTCGCATGCGGGCGTCAGTGGCCGACGGCTTCTCCCACACCAAGTCGGGCGAGCGGCGTCATCATCATCTCCCGGATCTCGGCCAGGCGCGCAGCCGTGCGAGCCTCGAAGCGCACCACCACGGCCGGCTGGGTGTTGCTCGCACGCACCAGCCCCCACCCATCGCCGAACTCGACGCGCGCGCCGTCGATGTCGATCACGTTGTACTTGGACGCGAACTCGCGCTTGAGTTCCTCGGGCACCAGGAACTTGCGGTCCTCGGGGCAGTCCAGACGCGTCTCGGGCGTGCTGAAATACTGCGGCAGGCTCTCGACGAGTTCGTCGAGCGTGCTTCCCGACGCTGCCACGTAACGCAGCAGCCGACCCGCGGCGAACAGTGCATCGTCGAATCCGAAGAAACCTTCGCTGAAGAACATATGGCCGCTCATCTCGCCGGCAATGGGTGCGCCGGTCTCCTGCATGCGTTGCTTGATCAGTGAGTGCCCGGTCTTCCACATGGAGGGCTTGCCCCCGTGCGCGGCGATATCCTCGATCAGAGCCTGCGAACACTTCACATCGAAGATGATCTCGGCGCCCGGCACGCGGGTGAGTACGTCGCGGGCGAACAGCGCCAGCAACTGGTCCCCCCAGACGATTCGGCCCGAACCGGTGATCGCCCCGATGCGGTCGGCATCGCCATCGAAGCCGATGCCGAAGTCGGCGCCCGTCTCGGCCACTTTCTTCTGCAGGTCGACCAACAGCGCCGGCACGGTGGGATCGGGCAGGTGGTTGGGGAAGTTTCCATCCAGCTCGGCGTAGAGCGGGATGACGGTATGCCCCATGCGTTCGAATGCCTTGGGCACGACAGTGCCCGCGCAGCCATTGCCACAGTCCATGACCACGCGCAGCCCCTTCGGGCTCTTGCAGCGTTCGACCAGCATGGCCTCGTACTCGTCCAGGATGGGCTTGTCGGTCCACGAACCCTGCCCCTGCTCGAGGTCTGCGGCGAGGATCATCTGCTTCATGGTCTGGATTTCGGCTCCGTAGAGCGGCAGCTTCTTTTTGGCCATCTTGAAACCATTGAACTCGGGCGGATTGTGGCTGCCGGTGACCTGCATGCCGCCATCGAGCCCGCGCGCGACGACCGCGTAGTACAGCGCCGGGGTCGGAACCGTGCCGACCCTTTCCACCGCAAGCCCCGCGGCAATCATCCCGCGCTCGGCGGCGATGGCCAGGCGCACGCTGCTGGGGCGCACATCGCGACCGATAGCCACGCGCTTGCCGCCCTCGCGGCGGATGACGCTGGCGAATGCATGCCCGACGGCCTCGGCGGTCTCGTCGGTCAACTCGCTCGCGTGGAGTCCGCGAATATCATACTCGCGGAAGATGTGCTGCGCGATCATGCCTTCTCCTTGTTCTTGAGCCACGCGTCGATGAACGGGTCGATCTGCCCGTCCAGCACCGCGTGCACATCGCCGATCTTGAGTTCGGTGCGGTGGTCATTGGCCATGGTGTAGGGCTGCAATACGTACGAACGAATCTGGCTGCCGAAATCGATGTCCTTCTTCTCGCCGGCGATCTTCTGGGTCTTTGCCTTTTCGATCGCTTCGTAATGCACGAACAGGCGCGACATGAGAATTTTCATGGCGGCATCCTTGTTGCGATGCTGGCTGCGCTCGCCTTGCGACTGCACCACGATGTTCGTGGGAATGTGCGTCAGTCGCACGGCCGACTCGGTCTTGTTGACATGCTGCCCGCCCGCACCGCCTGCGCGGAAAGTGTCCACACGGATATCGCCTGGGGCGATATTCACCGTGACCGTGTCGTCGATGGTCGGCATGATCGCGACACTGGCGAACGAGGTGTGCCGACGCTGGTTGGCGTCGTACGGCGAGATCCGAACCAGCCGGTGAACGCCGGTCTCGGCTTTCAGATAACCGTAGGCGTACTCGCCCTCGATCTCGAGCGTCGCATCCTTGATGCCCGCCTCATCACCCGCCACGTAGTCAAGCAATGTCACCTTATACGCGTGCCGCTCCCCCCACCTTTGGTACATGCGCATGAGCATCTCGCCCCAGTCCTGGGACTCGGTGCCGCCGGCGCCGGGGTGGATGGTGATGATCGCACCCAACCGGTCGTGTTCCCCCGACAGCAGGCTTCGCGTCTCGAGCTCGGTCACCTGCGCCTCGAGCGTGCTCAGCTCGGTCTGCAACTCCTGCAACATCGACTCGTCGGCTTCTTCCTCGGCCATGTCCAGCATTTCAGACAGGCTCACCCGCATGGAATCGCGTTTCTTGAAGTCGTCCAAGGTCCGCTTGAATCCCTTTAACTGGGCGACGGTCTTCTGCGCCTGCTCCTGCCGATCCCAGAAACCCGGCTCGGCCATCCGCGCTTCGATCTCAGGGATCTCGCGGATGCACGAATCGATGTCAAAGGTACCTCCGCAGACCCTCGAGGCTCTCCTGGGTGGTGTCGAGGCGCTTGCGCAGTTCAGCAGTCGTGAGCATGGGGACCTTTCGCGCGGAAGGGATCGGCAGGGCAGGGAGCAGCGAGTCAGGGTACGGGAGCGAAGCAGCGATGTGAAATCACAGGCTCAGGCGAAAGGGCCATCTTCCTCGTCCGAGCCGTCCTCGCCTTCCTCCTCGCCCGATTCGAGTTGTGCGATCGCACGCACCGACTGCGCTGCGCACTGGGTGCCGAGCGCCGTTCCACTGGAGCGCCCGAGCGTGCCGGCGAGCGTGAACAACTCCCGCCGCTGATCTTGCGTGAGTTCGTCCTCGCGCATCGCGCCCAGATTGAGCGCCGCGTTCGCGGCCGCGGCACGCCCCGCCGGCAGCCCGCAGGTGCGCCCCCGCTCGAGCGCCTGTTCATACGCATAACGCGCCTCGAGCTGGCGTTCCAGCGCAACCAGAGCATGCCCCAGGTTGACCGACGCCATGGCCGCCATCGCATCGGCATCCGGTCCATGACGCCCACGCAGCACGCTTACCACCTGTTTGAACGCAGCGCGCGCTGGCTCGGCTCTTCCGGCCTGACGATCGAGGTGCCCCGAAAGCATCAGCGCGTCCAGGGCGATGCGTTCGCCGACCTCGACACCGCTCGCAAGCCCGCGCGTGGTGACTTCGCTCAGCGCGGCCCGTGCGCTCTGGGAATCGCCGTCGTGCAGTTGTTGGAATGCGCGCGCATACAGTGCGGCCGCCTCGAGCGCACGTCCCAGACCCGAGTCGAGTGTGCTCGTGAACGCCAGCGCCTCCTCGGCCAGTGCGCGGGCTTCTTCCCAACGGTCGAGTGCGCACAACACCCGATGTCGGTTGCAGGCTGCCTGCCCCGCCCATTCCCGTACCCAGGTCTCGTCGCTCTCACGCCCGGCGAGGAAGGCGTGTTGCAGATGGATGGCCGCTTCATCGCGCTCGGTGGTCTCGGCCAACGCCTGCCCCAGCCGCAGCGAACACAGGACTCCGAAGCGAGCCGCGGCATGTGGCTCACATGATGGCGCCAGCGTATGTGCGGTCCGATAGTGCCCGACCGCCTCCGCCATGCGCCCCGAGGCGGCAGCCTCTTCACCCAGGCCGATCGCGCCCTGCAGCGCAGCCAGCCGGCCCTCGGGAATCGCGCACGCCCGACCGAATTCGAGTGCGCGCCGGTACTGACGCGTTGCCTCGGGCCCCCCTGGCAGTCCTTCCTGTTCGGCCAGCGTCGCCAGTGCCAGCGCGGCCTTGGCAGAGGCCATCAGTCCCAGCGGCGTTCCGGCCGGCTCACCGATGACGCTTACCTGCTCGAGCATGCGGCGGCCGGCCTCGGTGGAACCGTCCCGGACGAACAGGTGACCCAGGTTGAACGCCGCGACAGCAGCCGGATCCCAGCCGCTGGGGTGCCCCGAACGGGCGCCAAGTTGGATCGCTCGCTCCCAACTGACACGCGCGCGCGCGGCGTCGCCACTCTCACTCTCGAGGATGCCCAGATTGAACGCCGCCTGCGTGAGCATACCGAGCAGCAGCTGCGCGTCGGAATCCCCACCCAGTTGAAGCGCCTCCTCGTAGCGCTGCTTCGCGCGCTCGAACTGGCCTGCCTCCTGATCGAGGATCGCGAGGCGCGAGAGCACACCGGCGCGGCGGTGGCGTCCGACCGGGTCGGGCACCCGGTAGCTGCGCTCGACCGCGCGGCCGAAGTGCAGCAGCGCTTCCTCGTTGGAACCCAGCGTGCGGAGTTTCTCGCCCAGATGCAGCGAGGCCTCCATCACCACGATGTCGCCGCTCTCACCCTGCATCTGTTCTCCATGCGCAAGCGCCTCGCGCAACTTCTCGACGCGAAGCGCCGGGTCGTCCTCGGCCAGCGCGTCTCCCAACATGTCCCCCGCGCGCTGCGCGTCGAGGATCGCCTTGGGCGTAGCGGGAGCGAGGCCGAACCATCGCCGCAGCCGGGCGGACCAGTCCGCCCACGGGCCATTCATGCGGACGGACCTCGGTCCGCGGAACGGATCGAAACCCCCTTGGCGTGGCGGCGCTCCAACGCCAAACGCCGCTCCTCGATGCTGGCCTGCAGCCGCGCAAGAGCGGAGCCCACCGGCGCATTCAACTCACCCGCTGTGGTGAGCTCGCGCTCCGCGATCTGGTGCGGACTACGGTCGGTCCGTGGTCGTGATTCCGTATGCGCGGGTGCGGGCGCGTGCCGATCGTGAGTCTGGGGAGCGTGCGCGTGTGCCTCTCGGGGGGCGGGGCGGTGCTTGTCGGTCTCCTGGACGAACGGGCGATCCGAGGCCGACTTGGGCGATCCCTGGGGTTGGGGCGCGTGCGGCCACGGCGGCTGAGCGACCGGCGGCAGCGAGCCGCCACGCTTGTTGCGCGAATCGATCGCGCGCAGCGCGATGGCGACGATCACGAACAATAGGACGGCGAGCTGATTCAACTGCGACCTCCGGATGGAAAGGGCTCGTCGCGGGCGAAGTCCGGAACCGGACTCCCCTGCACCGATCCATTCTATACCCTGGGCGAACGTCGGCGAGCGAGCATGCGCGCGAGCGCGGCATCCGTGGCCTCGCGCAGCTGCGCCTCGCCTCCATCATTGACCAGCACTTCATCCGCGGCCCGTTCGAAGTACGCATGTGGCTGCTGGTTCGCCAGCCGGGCCTGCGCCTGTTCCGGCGTCCAACCCCGCGAACTGACCAGCCGAGTCAACTGTTGGGCCTCGGGTGCGGTCACTGCAAGCACTTCGTCGCAGGCTGCATCGAACCCCCAATCCAGGAGGAGCGCGGCATCCACCACGACGACCGTGGGTTCGTGCCGTTGACTCAATTGGAGGAGTTGGTGGTGCAAGCGACTCAGGATGCGGGGGTGCACCAAATGGTTCAGCCGTTGCAATGCGGCATAGTCCGAGAACACGCGAGTGGCAACTTGCGCGCGGTCCAGATGGCCATCCCCGCGATACACCCCCTCGCCATACTCGGAGACAAGCGCCGCACGCACCTCGGGATCCGTATCGGTGATCTCATGCCCCAACCGGTCGGCGTCGAGCACGTGCGCTCCGCGCGCCTCAAGCAGCCGCGCGACGGTGCTCTTGCCGCTGCCGGCGCGACCCACCAGGCCGATGATCAGTAGCGCATCAGTCGGATGCGATCGACGTGAGCAGACCGGATCGGTCATCCCATGCCCCTCAGTGGACCTCGAACCAGGTCGGACCGCGCCCGACCGACACCGTGAGCGGAACACGCAGTGCGTAGCACCCCTCCATCTCGCGACGGACCAGCTCGGTCAAACTCTCGGTCTCGCCCGCGGGACACTCCAATAGGAGTTCGTCGTGCACTTGTAACAACAACCGCGTGCCCGAACGGCGCGCAAGGACCTGGTGCACGCGCAACATCGCCAGCTTCACCAGGTCCGCCGCCGAGCCCTGGATGGGGGTGTTGATCGCGGCTCGCTCCGCCATGCTCCGCTCCAGACCACGTGCGCTGCGCAACGCGGGCAGATAACGGCGTCGCCCCAGAAGCGTCTGCACATAGCCGCGCTCGCGCGCCTCCTCGACCGTCCTATCAAGGAAGCGACGCACGCCGGAGTACACCGAGAAGTAGCCCTCGATGAAATCCTTGGCTTCCTGCAGCCCGATCCCCATCTGCTGTGCCAAGCTGCGCGAACCCATGCCGTACATGACGCCGAAGTTCACCACCTTGGCTCGCGAGCGCAGTTCGGCCGGAACTTCGCCTGTCACCTTGAAGATGCGGCGAGCCGTGCTGGCATGGATGTCCTCGCCCCCTTCGAACGCCTCAATCAACTGCGGATCCTCGGATAAATGCGCCATGACGCGCAGTTCGATCTGCGAGTAGTCCGCCCCGACCAGCGTGCACCCCGGCGCCGCCACGAATGCACGGCGAATGGCGCGGCCCTGCGGTGTGCGCATGGGAATGTTCTGTAGATTCGGATCGAACGACGACAGCCGACCCGTGGCCGCCCCGGTCTGTTCGAACGTGGTGTGCACGCGCCCATCTCGCGGATCGATGCTCGTCGGCAATGCGTCCAGATAGGTACCTTTCAACTTGCTCAACGCCCGCCACTCGAGCACGAGCGCCGGCAATGCGTGCGAGCCAGCGAGTCCCTCGAGCACCTCGGAGTCCACGGAGTAGCCCGTCTTGGTCTTCTTCCCGGCCGGCAACCCGAGCTTCTCGAACAGGATCTTGCCGAGTTGGGCTCCGCTCGCGATGTTGAAGGGCTCGCCCGCAGATTCAAGGACGCGTGACTCGAGCTCCGCGATGTCGCGACCGGCACTCTTCGACATCTCGCCCAGGACCGATGCATCGAGGGCGACGCCGGCTTTCTCCATTCCCGTCAACACGTCGATCAGCGGGTGTTCGAGGTCGGCATACAATCCCCATTGCTCGCGCGCTTCAAGCTGTGCCCGCAACGCTTCGGCCAGCGGCCAACACGCAGCCGCCATGCGCTCGGCCGCGGGCATCACCGCAGTGACGGGCTGCGCCGCCGGACCTGCGCGCGACTTCCCACGCATGGTCGAGGGCTCGAGTGGCGACAGCGCCACGCCCAGCACCTCGGCCGAGAGCGCCTCGAGCGAATGCGTGCGCGAGGGGTCGCACAGGAACGAGCCCAGGTGCAGGTCGAAACGCCCGCCCGCGAATCCCACATGATGAGAGCCCAGCACGTGCGCCACGGCCTTCAGGTCGACGGCCACCTTCTCGCATTGTGCGTCCGCCAAGGCAGGCGCCAACCATGCTCGCAACTGATCGAGCGGAACATTGGGCCCGGCCTCATGTGCCAATGGCACATAGCAGGTGGTCCCATCACGGGACGCAAGTGCGAGCCCGATGAGCGACGCCGTGCGAGGAGCGGCCCCGAAAGTGACCGGGAAGACCGCCAGTCCGTGCCATGACCTCGCGCGCACGGCGTGCACCCGGGCGGCGATCTGTTCGATCGAGGGTCCGCCCGCGGCGCCGGCTTCGACCGTCGCCGCCGCGAACAGGTCGCCCTGCGGCTGGCTCGTGAGCAGGGAGGGCAGCGGTGAAGTTGGCGGCGCGATGACCGGGGCGCCGAAGAGGTCGGGGGCCGCCGCGCCGGAGGAAGAATCGTCGCGCAACTTCACGCCGGTGCCGCGTTGCTCGGCCGCGAGCCCGCGGCGCTCAGGACTGCGCGCCGCCACGGCGGCGCCGGCATCCGCCTCGCCCTGCGAGGAGGCGACCTGCTCGAGCCGACGGATCTCCCAGCGCCGCGCGAACGTGGTCAGGTCATCGCGCCGGATGGGCGCCAGCGCGAGTGCATCGAGCGAGAGGCCCAGATCGAGGTCCAGGCGCAAGGTGGCGAGTTCACGCGATAGATAGGCGAGTTCGCGATGCTCGATCAGCCGAAGCTTGAGGGCTGGCTTCGTGATCGATTCCACCTGCTCGTACAGCGCCTCGAGCGAGCCGAACTGTTTCATGAGTTCGACCGCGGTCTTCTCGCCCACGCCCGGCACGCCCGGGATGTTGTCCGAGGAGTCACCCATGAGCGCCAATACGTCGCGGATGTGTTCGGGGCCCACCCCCCACTTTGCCCGTACGGCAGCCGGGTCCATGCGGATCAGGTCGTCACCCTTGCCCGCGGGCGCCATGACCGTGACGCGGTCGTTGACGACCTGCAGCATGTCCTTGTCCGCGGTGACCAGATAGACCTCGTAGCCCGCCTCCGCCCCCTGTCGCGCCAGCGTCGCCATGACATCGTCGGCCTCCATCCCCGCTTTCTCGAGAACGGGCAGACCCAGGCATTGCGAGAGTTCCTCGATCGGCGTCAGCTGTGAGGCGAGCTCCTCGGGCATCGGTGGGCGATGTGCCTTGTACTCAGGGTAAAGCTCGTGCCGGAACGTCGGCCCGGGACCGTCCCATGCCAGTACCCACGATGTCGGCGCCAACTCACGCCGAAAGCGGAGCGCCATGTTGCCGAAACCGAAGATCGCGGAGGTGTTCTCCCCCCGACTGTTGCGGAGCGGCCGGCCGATGAACGCATAGTACGCGCGGTACGCAAGGCCTAGCGCATCGAGAACGACGAGGCGGGGCATGGTCCGGATTCCTCAGGGCACGGGGTGGCGCTACGGGAAAACTACCACAAGGAGCCCGCGCTTCATGAGCCGCAGCTCTTGCGGATGACGAGCGCGGCGCACAATCGTTCAACCCGCCCCTCCGGGGGCGCTTCACCCCGGGCGCGCTCCAAGAGGCGAGCGACGGCATGCTGCCCCAGGGTATCGAGGTCGACGTGGACCGTGGAAAGGGCCGGGGTCACGTAGCGCGCCATGGCGATGTCGTCGAATCCGCCGACGGCGATCTCACCGGGAACCGAGACGCCGCGCTCCTGCAAACCCGCCATCAGGCTCACCGCCATGTGGTCGTTCGCAACGAAAACCGCGGTGGGGCGTGGCGTCAACGCCAATAACTCGCCGACGGCGTGGCGCCCCCCTACTTCGGTGAAATCTCCCTGCAGTTCGAGCGCCGGATCGGCCATGCCCGCATCGCGCATCGCGTGCCGATAGCCCGCGAGTCGCTGGTTCGCGTCGACATTGTCGATCGGGCCCGTCACCGTCGCCACGCGGAGGTGGCCGAGCGACAAGAGATGTTGCGTCATCAAATGGGCGCCACCTGCGTTGTCGAACGTGATCGAGTCGCATCGCCCCGCGTCGGTCGCCGGATTGAGCAACACCACCGGCACCTGATCACGGAAGCGTTCCGCCGCAACCGAAGTGACCCTGTCCGGGGTCATCAGGACGAGCCCATCGACGCGCCCGCGCATGGAACGCAGCGCCGCCTCGAAGGACGCGGCATCCGTGTTCGAGCCACTCACCAAGAGGTGCATGCCCTGTCCGCGAGCGGCACGATCGAGTCCGCGGATGACTTCGGTGAAGAACTCGCCATGCAACTCCGGCAGCACCACGCCGAGCGCGTGAGTGCGGCCGGTGATCAGGCTGCGCGCGGCGGCATCCGGCACATAGTCCAGTCGTGTCGCCACCTCGCGCACCCGCTGGGCAGTTGCCTCGGCGACCTGTGTGCCCCCGTTGAACACCCGCGATACGGTTGCAACCGAAACTCCAGCTTCCCGCGCCACATCCTTGATGTTCGCCATGCCGGAGCCTCAGCGCGTACGCCGCGCGACCAGCAGGCGGTTGTGGCGGTCGTCCTGGCCCGCGCCCATCCCCAGAAGAGCGCGATCCAGCGACAACAACAGCGCCGGCATGCGGTTGAGGAAACGCAGTACGCCGAGTTCGTGGTTGAGCAGCACGTGCGTGGGATGGAACCATTCCTTGGCGAATCCGAGCGGCGCGATTATTTCCATGTAGCGCGCCAGTGGCCGCATAACGTTGTGCTCTGCGACACGGCCAAGATCGCTGAAGACATCCGTAACCAGGAACAGACCCCCTGGCGTGACCCCGCTGGCAAGATTCCGCACCGCCGTCTCCCAACGGGCGTCGTCCGTGATGTGGTAGAGCACATCGAAGGCATTGACCGCGTCGTAGTGCTCCTCGAGCGCCACCTCGCTCACATCGGAGTGGATGAATCGCGACTGCGGATACCGTTTGGAGAGTCGATCGATCGAGACCGAGGAGATGTCCATACCCGTGTAGAGCGCGCCCCGCTGAAGATAATAATCGGCCCAGAATCCGCTGCCGCAGCCCACGTCGAGAATCCGGTGGGAGCGCGGATCGAAGCGGACCTCGCGCAACGCCCGGTCGAGCACCTCGCGGCGAAGCGCGTAGCAGGCCTCATTATAGGCGAGCGATAGGCCGGTCTCACCCGTCCCACGCAAGTCGAACTGATCGGACAGGCGCTGATCCCAGAACTCTTGTGGCTTGTAACTCAACGGCCCCTCCGATAGAGACGGTGCAACCCGATGTAGCGCGCCACGGCATCCGGGACGAGATAGCGCAGGCCCACACCATTCTTGGCCTGCTCACGCAATCGCGTCGAAGACACCTCGAGGCCGGGATTGTCCAGCCACACGACGCCTTTCCCAATCGTATCGTAAGGCGTTCGTCGTGGCGCCCGAGCGCCGGGGCGCAATGCAACCGCAAGAGTCGCGCGCCGCAGGATCTCGTGCGGCTGGACCCACGTGCCGAATGTCTCGAACATGTCGGAGCCCATGATGAGGAAAAAGCGTGCGCCAGGTTCATCCTCGACGAACTCTCGCACGGAATCCACCGTGTAAGAGGGACCCTTGCGCCGCAGTTCCGCCGTGCTCACCTCGAACCCGGGATTCCCGCGAACGGCACGGCGTGTGAGCGCGAGTCGATGCGTCGGACCGCTGTGGACCCGACCGCGCTTGTGCGGTGGTTCACCTGCCACGATGAAAACCACGCGGTCCAGCTTGAGCCGCACCCGCGCCCATTCCGCCAACGCCAGGTGCCCCAGATGCGGCGGGTCGAACGTGCCGCCGAACAACCCCACGCGGGGGCCGGAGGGCCGGACGCGACCGCGCGCAGCCCTCACGGATTGATGCCGGCACCCGCTCCGGGCTGGGCCGCAGGCGGCGGAGGCTCATTGGGTTCCGCGCGACGCTTGGGCGCACGCACCACTGCAGGCCAACCCATGATCATCGTCCGGGTCTTGGCGGCCCGCTCGGCGAGCGGACGCCCCGCGAACTCCTCTTCGAGCGACTTCAGGATCACGAGTGCGGTATCGCGATGACCCAAGCGCGCGTCGGCCACCGCCATGCCCAGGATGGCATCGCCATAGATTGGAGTGTCGCTGTACTGGGTCATGATATTCTTGAAATAGGTCCGCGCCGGCTCGTATTCCTTGAGCTTCACATACAGATCGCCTGTGCGATAAAGCTTTGTCGCGAGCCGCGCGCGGCATTCCGCAATGCGAGCCTGCGCTTGGGAGGCGAGCCAGTGTTCGGGGAAGTCGCGACGATACGACATCCACTGCTCGAGCGCCTTGAGGGTGTGCTCCTGATCGAAATCCGGGCCTCGCGACTGTCCGAAGTACGCCTCGCCCAGACGGAATGCCCCAGACTGCGCGGAGTCGCTCTCCGGATAATCGCGTTGGAGGCGCTGGAAATCGGCCTGCGCGCCGGCCCAATCCTTGGCCTTCAAGTGCGATAGTCCCAGCAGGTAGATGGCCTCATCCACATCTGCGGAACCCGCCGCACTGCTGATGTATGGCGTCAGGATCTCGGCCGCGATCGCATAGTCGCCTTTATCATACATCCGGCGCGCCACGCTCATGCGCTCGCTGTCGTTATGGATCTGCGGCACCACGGCCGCGCCACAGCCCACGAGCGACATCAAGAGCACGGCGCTCACGAGCACCCGGCGGGGATCACGCATTGGAACAGCCTCCTCGCGGGGAGCGGGGATGATCGCCCTCATGGGCGGTTCTGGAAGAACAGTGCAACCAAGCCGCCGACCACAGCGACCACGATGATGGGCTCGAGCACCTTGTCGACACTGCGTCCTGGGGTAGCCGACTTGAGGTCCGTGTAGCGATCATCCTCGACCAGGTCGATTTGGCTGCGCGGGATTCGGTCGACGAGATTCTGGGCCAGGTCACCGGTCCACAGCACTCGCGAACTGGCCGGGTCCCGCATCCCGATCGAACCCTCGACCAATCCCTGACGCTCGATCTTGACACGGCCCGGCAGCCATCCGACGAGTCGGACATAAGTCACCTTGGCCGAGCCGAGTGAATATTCCACCAGTGGATCGCCAGGATTCGCGAACAGCACTTGCAGACTGTCGTCAGGAATCGGGGAACGGCGCACCGCGATCTCGGCTCCACGCGCCGCCAAGGCTTTGACCATGGCGTGTTCGAGCACGAAATTGAGTGGATGGTCGCGCGCAGGCGCGAGCACGACATGCGTGCCCGAATCGATCGGGGCACTGGCAAGCGCACGCGTCACCGCCTGCGATGCCACGAACTGGGTGAGTTGCAGGTTCGTGTACGGCACGCGAGGGCCGCGATTGCGGATCACCGGGTTCAGGTACGTGTTGGCTTCCGTGAGGACGGTATCCGCTGGAGCCTTGGGACCGCTCGCGTACCGGAACTTCTTCGCCTCGGCCCGCCCCGCGGTCACGACCAGCAACACCAGCCCGAACATCCACCCGATGGCTGAAAAACGCATCTTGCTCCTCTCTATCCGATGATGTTCAGCGCGGGGTCCGACTGCGATTCCACGCGTGCGAAAAGGTCGTAGGCCGCCGAGCCGGTGATGCGCACAGGTACGACCTGTCCCGGCTTGAGCCCTTCGCCCTCCACCACCACACCGCCATCCACTTCGAATGCCGAACCCGCCGTGCGAGCAGCGTATTGCCCGCGTTCCACCGGGCCGTCGATCATCACATTCACCACCTCGCCGATCCGGCGTGCAAGCCGGTCCCGCGAGAGCTGTTGCTGCTTTCCCAACAACTGTGCCCGGCGGGAGCGACGCGTGTTGATGGGGACCCGCGGAGTCATTGCATGGGAGGGCGTTTCGGGTTCGCGCTCGAAGTTGAAGACCACGAGATTCTCGAAGGATTCCTCTTCGATGAATCGCAGAAGTGTTTGAAAATGCGCGTCGGTCTCCCCGGGGAACCCAACGATGAAATTGGTGCGGAACGCCACTCCCGGGATCCCCGCGCGGATACGGCGCACCAAGGCCCGCGTGTCCGGTTCGGTCATGGCCCGCGCCATCTTGCGCAACATCTCCTGCGCGATGTGCTGCAGCGGCATGTCCACATAGGGCACCACGCGCTTGGCACGTGCCCAGGTCTCGATGAGGCGATCGCTCCAGAGTCGCGGGTAGGTGTATTGCACGCGGATCCACTCGATTCCACTCACGCCATCGAGGGCTTCGAGCAGGTCGGCGAGTTCCGGCTTGCCGGGTAGGTCCGTCCCGAAACCCGTGGTGTCCTGACCGATGAGGTTCAGCTCCCTCACACCCTGCTTGGCCAGACGCTCGGCCTCGGCGACGATCGCTTCGATGCGCTTGGACTTCTGGTCACCCCGCAGCTGCGGGATGATGCAGAAAGTGCAGCGATGATCACAGCCCTCGCTGATCTTGAGGTAGGCGAGGTGTCGCGGTGTGCTCAAGGCCCGCGGCGCGAGCGAATCGAGTGCGCCACCCGGATATTCGCGGTTCACGATGCGCTCATGGGAGTCGCCCAACACATGCCGTGCAGCGGAAACGATATCCTTCCACTGTCCCGTGCCCAGTACCGCGTCGACATCCGGGAACTCTTCGAGAAGTCGGGCGCCCGAGCGCTGCGCGAGGCAGCCCGTGACAATGAGTCCCTTCAAGCGGCCGTGTGACTTGAGCTCGGCCACGCGCGCGATCATCTCCTTGGACTCTCGGACCGCGCTCTGCAGGAATGCGCAGGTGTTCACGACCGCGATGTCGGCATCGGACAGGTCGGCCACGGTGCGGAATCCGTCCTGCACGAGTGCGCCGAGCATATGCTCGGAATCCACCGTATTCTTGGGGCAGCCGAGCGTGACGAACGCCAGCGTCGGTGCCTCAGCAACCGGGAGCGACCGTTTCACTCGAACCCCTTCTGCTGCAACCAGTGTTGGTCCACCAATACCTCGCGCGCCTTGCTGCCGTTGAAGGAACCCACCACGCCCAGCTGTTCGAGCTGGTCCATGAGTCGGCCGGCGCGCGAATAGCCCACCTTGAGACGGCGCTGCAGCAGCGAGGTCGAACCCTGATTATGCATGACCACCAGTTTGGCTGCCTCGGGGATGAGTTCATCGTCCATGAAGTCGTCGCCCCCGCCGTCATCGTCTCCCTCGGGCAGCACGACCTCGGTAGCGAGCGGCGGTGCGGCCGCCTGGTTGGCGGCTGCCTTGGCGCGCCAGAAGTCCACCACCCGCACGGTCTCTTCCTCCGAGACATAGCACCCGTGGATACGATGCGGTTCGGGCTTGCCAGCAGGGAGATAGAGCATGTCACCCATGCCCAACAGATTCTCGGCCCCGTTGTGGTCGAGCACCGTGCGTGAATCGGTCTTGCTTGCGACACGGAACGCGATCCGCGATGGGAAGTTCGCTTTGATGACCCCCGTGACGACATCGACCGACGGCCGCTGGGTCGCGAGCACCAGGTGAATGCCGACCGCGCGCGCCATCTGCGCGAGTCGCGCAATGGGTTCCTCGACCTCGCCCGGGACCTGCACCATGAGGTCGGCGAACTCGTCGACGATCACCACCACGTAGGACAGGCGCTCGACCGCCTTTTCGCCCTCCGCGGGGGCCGGCATGCGGCCATCCGCGACACGCTCGTTATAAGTCATGATGTTGCGGGCCCCCACCATGGCGAGCAGCTTGTAGCGCTTCTCCATTTCACCCACCGCCCAGCGCAGCGCCTTGGCCGCCTTCTTGGCCTCGGTCACCACGGGGAGCACCAGGTGTGGGATGCCGTTGTACATGGACAACTCGACCATCTTGGGATCGACCATCACGATCTGCAGCGTCGAGGGGTCGTGTTGGAACAATAGACCCGTGATGAGCGAGTTGAGGCACACGCTCTTTCCCGCGCCGGTCGCGCCCGCCACGAGCACATGGGGCATCTTGGCGAGGTCGGCGACGAATGGTTGTCCGTTCACGTCCACCCCGAGCGGCACCTTGAGTGCGGCCTCGCTCTTGTCATAGGCTTGGGACGAAAGCACCTCGCGTAGATACACCGTACGGCGGCGCGGGTTCGGAATCTCGACACCCACCGTTCCCCGGCCCGGGAGCGGGGCGATGACCCGGATCTTGTTGGCACGCAACGCCAGTGCCAGGTCGTCCTCGAGCGAGACGATCTGCCCCACTTTTACACCCGCGGCCGGTTCGAACTCGAACATCGTCACGACGGGGCCCGGATGGATCTCGGTCACGCGACCATCGATGTCGAAATCGGCGAGCTTGGCCACGAGCAGGTTCGCCTGCAGCTGCAGATCGGCCGGGGTGACGGGATCCGCAGGCTGGGTGGGCATCTCGAGCAGCGAAAGCGGCGGGAGCGCCTCGGTTGGCACTGGACCGCTGGGCAGCGGCGGATCGAGCAGACGCATCTTGGGCTTGGGCGCCTGCTTGATCACAGGGGCTGGCGCCGGGCGCAGCGGCATCGCGGCGCCGTTTGCGCCCGCCTCGCTCTCGAGGATCGTGGCGCGCGAGACCCTGGCATCGGGGCGGAGTGGCATTGGTTCGGCAATGGCCTCCTCGACCGAGGCAACGACCGGCACGAGCCGGGCGGCTTTCTTCTG
Source organism: Candidatus Eiseniibacteriota bacterium (assembly GCA_039917105.1). GTDB lineage: Bacteria > Eisenbacteria > RBG-16-71-46 > RBG-16-71-46 > RBG-16-71-46 > CAIXRL01. The sequence continues at coordinate 16,315 of JBDSKE010000033.1, forward strand.
TTTGACCTTCGACCCCTGCTTGGCCGCCAGCCGTGCGGCTTCCGTGCGCCGTTCCTGCCACTGGCCATAGGCACCGGCGACGCCTCCGGCCAGTCCCTTGGCGGGATCGAGGAACATGCGGTGCGCCAGATGGCTGATCCAATGGAAGCCCATCTCGCTCGCGGCAAGTGCAGTCACGAAGAGCACGGTCCCTGCCACGACCCACGAGCCCACTGCCCCCATTGAAGCCCCGAGCGCCATTGCGGTTCCGAAGCCCCATGCCCCGGACCAGTTCCAGCGACCCGCCTCACCCAGCCCCAGGCCGAACATCGTGCACAGTTCGAACACCAACAGTGAACCCATCACACTGGTGACGACCAGAGGTCGCACTGCCCGATTGCGCAGGCGGTTCCACGCCCACGATCCACATAGCAACGGCACGCCGAATGCGGCGGCACGACCGAAGGCCAGCGCCAGCCCATATGCGAGCCCGGCACCGACCGGCCCGCAGGCATTGTGCGTTTCCCAGATCGACTCGTCCGCGAGCGGAAAACGGAACGTGGCGATGCTGGCCGCGGCGAGCACGGCGAAGGCTCCGAGCACGACGGCCAGAATCTGGCGTTGACGCTTGTCCGAGATGGAAGTTGCCACGTGAGTGGGTGCGTCCAAAGTCCCCGCAATCCATGCGTTGGAGTCAGCGCGACTCCTTACGCGGCAGGCCCCGCGATCGGGGTTGAGCGGACCTGCCTGCCCGCCTCCCTGGCGAGCCGGCCGGGATTGTGCACGAGCGACCCGGCTGGAGCAATGGGGGGCTTGCGGGCCCGCCCGCGTCAGTTCCCGGCGGCGGCGTGCCGGGCTTCGTTCGCGTCCACCCCGGTACCGTGGGTAGGGGCTGGCACGACGCCCTGTTCCAGCCACTGGTATCGGCCCGCGAGCACTCCCATCGCGGTTCGGTAGTGCTCCTCGTCATCGTTGCTCACGACGCCCGCGAACAGGGCCTCCACACGCCGCCGTGCGCTCTTGCAGAACGCATCCGCCAACTCGTAGGGCGTGTTTCCCGCCACACCACGCTTCACGTCGCGTTGCGCGCGCACGATCGTCGTGGCCATGGCGAACAACTCAGCGCCGACGTCGACGCAACGGAACAGCAGCCCCTGGCGTTTTTCGAGCGCAGGACCGTTCAACGCCATCAGGTGAAACTGTTGGCGGGCGAGCCGGCGCGACATGCGTTCCACCCAGCGCAGGTGTCCGGCCAATGGCCCGAACTCGCCGTACTGCGGCCAGTGCCCCCAGCCCAACCAGCGCGTCGGATACCAAGCCGCGTAGAAGATCCCCGAACGCACCAGGCCGGAAAGTCGTTTGCTGAGGGGTACGCCCGGCATGACCACATCGCCGGCAACTTTCAGGTGTACATCGAGGGCCTCGCGCGCGATGAACAGGCGCATCACCTGGTTACTGCCCTCGAAGATGCGATTGATGCGCAGGTCCCGCATAGCGCGTTCCAGGGCGATGGGGGCTTCACCCCGCGAGGCCAGGCTGGGCGCGGTCTCGTAGCCACGACCGCCGCGGATCTGCATGGCGTCATCGCATAATTGCCACCCCAGATCCGTGTTCCATAACTTCCCCAGGGCCGCCTCAAGCCGGATGTCGCTTTTTCCCTGGTCGGCGAGCAGACAACCCAGGTCGGCGACCGCCTCCATGGCGTAGGTGTCGGCGGCCATCTTGGTGAGCATCTGCGCGATCGCGTCATGCTTGCCCACGACCTTGCCCCATTGCGCCCGCTCATTCGCGAAGTGACGACACACCCCCAGGCACCACTTGCCCAGCGCCGCCATGGTGGCCGGTAGCGTCAGGCGCCCCGTGTTGAGCGTGATGAGCGCGAGCTTCAGGCCTTTGCCTTCGCCCCAGAGCAGGTTCTCCTTGGGCACGCGCACATCCGTGAATCGCAACACAGCGTTTTCAATGCCGCGGATGCCCATGAACTCGAGTCGATTCACAACCTCGACGCCCGGCCAGGCCGATTCGACGATGAACGCACTGATTGGGCCGGGCTTGCCCTCCTTACCCGCCGTTCGCGCCATGACCACCATGAGTTCGGCAATGGTCCCGTTGGTGATCCACAGCTTCTGCCCATTGAGGATGTAGCCATCACCATCAGGCGCCGGCATGGCAGTGGTGGTCATACGTGCAGGGTCGGAGCCCACTTCATCCTCGGTCAGTGCGAACGCCGAGATCGCGCCTTTGGCCAGGCGCGGCAGGTATTTCTTCTTCTGCTCGTCGGTGCCGAACATCTTGACTGGGCCGGGAACACCGATCGATTGGTGCGCCGAGAGCAATGCCACCAACGATGCATTCACGGTCGAGACCATCGACATGGCGCGGCAATAGCTGTATTGCGATAGCCCCAGCCCGCCGTACTCACGCGGGATCTTGATGCCGAACGCACCCATCTCACGCAGGCCTTGGATCACCTCGGCGGGAATACGCGCATCGCGCTCGATCCGCTCGGCGTCCACCTTCTCGAGCAGGAAGCGCTCGAGCGTCGCCAGAAACGGTTCTGCTCGCTTCTGCTCCTCGGGATCGGGCTCCGGGAACGGATGGATGAGCGAAAGATCGAGCTTTCCGAGGAATAATTCGCGCACGAAGGAGGGTTGTTCCCAAGTGGTCTCGCGGGCCGCTTCGGCCACGCTGCGGGCTTCGTGCTCGGTGACGATCGGCTTGTTCGGTTTGGTCATGGCGTTCCCCCCGGCGGGGCAGGGCCCCGGTCATGGAACTGATCTCGTGGCCACTCTACGAGCAAAGCACTTGCACGCGCCAGCCCAGCGCGGGCGGCCAAGCTGCTTTAGAGATGTCGCTGCCAACCCGTCCCTTCGTGCCCGAAGCGGAAGGCTTTCGGATGCAGTGCCTCGGCGAGAATCTCGAGCGCCTCGGCCACTCGTGGTCCGGGGCGATTGAAGAACGCGTTGCCATCCCCGAGGAACACTCGTCCCTCGCGCACCGCGCGCAGCGTGCTCCAGCCGGGCTGTCGCGTCAGCGCCGGCATTTCGCTGCGCGTGCGCGCAAGGTCGAAGCCGCATGGCGTGACGAAGATGGCATCCGGATCGGCGGACACGAGTTCCGCGAATTCGATCCGTCCGGCATGCGTGCCGGCCCGTCCCAGCACGTCCTCAGCGCCAGCCATCTGGATCAGCTCGGGGGTCCAGTTCCCCGCGACCGTGAGTGGATCCATCCACTCGATGCATGCCACTCGGCAGGCGGCCACGGTGCGAGCGCGTTCGGCGATGCCGCGCATGTGGTGCTGCATCCGCGTCACGAGTTGCACACCGCGCTCGGGAACACCGAGCGCATCGGCCACCTTGCGCACGTCGCGCCACAGGTCAACGAGTGTGTCGGTGCGAAGTGACACGAGCTTCGGACGCGACGAAAGCAACTGGCAGAGCGCCGCTTCCACATCCTTGAGGCTCACCGCACAGACCTCGCATTGGGTCTGGGTGATGATCAGATCGGGGACGAGCCGATCAAGCGCCTCGATGTCCACCCGGTACACCGACACCACCTGTTCGACGAGTGCGCGCACCCGCGCATCAATTTCGGCGGAGGGCAGGTCAATGGCGAACTTCGGCTCGGTGACCGCGGGCAATTTGCGGACCCATTCGGGGTGGTCGCACTCATGGGAGCGCCCGACCAGCCGATCGCCACAACCCAGGGCCACCACCATCTCGGTGCTTGAGGCGATCAGGGATACGACTCGCTTGGGGGGCAGCAGAAACCTCCTCGGGGCCGTGGGAAGGGAACGGGCCGCCCCGTCGTGATCGGCCCCTCGTTTGGTTCTACCCCGCACCGGGACCATTCCGTTAGACTTTCGCCCTGACCCCCTGCCCCACTGGCCATTCCATTCATCGCCCTCCGCCCAAGGAATCGACGTGATCAGACGCCACCTCCTGTTCTCGATGCTCGCGGCCACGGCGGTTGCACTTATCGCCGCCGCCCCGTTCTCCACCGCCGCGCCACGCCCGAGTGCACCACGCGGCGGCGCCCGCCTGAGTTCCGCCTACGAGCGCATGCTTCGCGATCGTTTGGCGCAGGGAGATGCGATCGATCCAAGGGTGGTGCGCTTCTGGGAACTTGACATCACCGATGAGGCTGCCTCGCACCCATGGGGCGACGGCGTACTGACGCGAGAGACCGGCCCGTTCGGGACCTCGCGTGCGAACGCGGTGGGCCTGGGGCCGGACGCGCCGGTGAACGACCGCAGTGTGGACGCAGGTTCCTGCAGCGGATGTCTCGGACGTCCGAATACACAGTCCGAGACGACGATCGCAGCCTGGGCCAACTACGCGGTGGCGGGCTACAACGACAGTCGGGGCTTCTGCAGTTCGACCGGTGCGGTCCAAGGATACGCCGTCTCCACCAACGGAGGCGCAAGCTTCACCGACTTGGGCGATCCGCCCGCCCTGGCTGCCGGTGGCCGCTACCGTGGCGACCCGGTCCATTTCGTCGACTCCAGCACGGGGCGTTTTTTCGTTCTCGGCCTTTACGAGGAAACCATCGCTGCCAATTCGGGACTGGCCCTGCTGGATGGGCACTTCGTCGGCAACACCTGGGTGGTGGATGGAAATCGCAAGTTCATCACTGGCGGCCCCGACTTCATCGACAAACCATGGGCGGCGGTGGACCCCATCTCGCACAACATCTATGTGAGCTATTCGAGGTTCTTCAATAGCCAGTCCACATCGCGCATCGAGTTCATGCGCTCGACTGACGGCGGCAACACTTGGAGCATCCCGATGCTGATGCACCCTGCGAGCCAGGATGGCAATGTCCAGGGCTCGCGTCCTGCCGTGGGTCCGGACGGCGAGGTCTACCTGTACTGGTACGAGTATGGCTCGCCGCTCAGTCTCCAACATGTGCGACGGTCGAACGATGGTGGCCTGACGTTCGGGCCGGATATCGTGGCTGCGCAGTTCTACGAGAACGGAACCACCGGCGGCGCCGGTTACCGCCGGGGATTCGCCCCGACGTTCGCAAGCATCGCCGTGGATCGTGGCGCGGGTCCGCATCGCGGGCGGGTCTATCTCGCATATGACGAATCGGTCGATTTCTACGATGCGCCGGTGCCAGCACTGGGCTCGCGCAACGAAATCGAACAGAACGCGAACTTCGCGAACTCGACTTCGTTCAGCGTCGGGCAGGTGCTGCGCGGCACCACGAACGCGACCGCCCCGGACACCCTCGACCTGTGGAACTTCTCCGGCACCGCGGGCCAGACCGTTCTGTTCGCGTGTGACTCTGCCTCGACCGCGACCTTTCAGATGCGTATCCAATGTTCACAGGACACCACGCTGTTTCAGAACATGAAGTTCCTGGCATTCAGCCAGGCCAACTTCCCAACGATCGCCTACACACTGCCCAAGACCGCGACCTACTACCTGCGCATGTTCCGTGGCAGCGGGGCCGCGGCGAGTTACCGCATCGCCACCTCGTTCGACACGCCGACGGCGGGTGAGCGGGCGCGCGACATGCGCGACCAGTTCGTCGTCTGGTCCGACAATGGCACCTCATGGAGCGCTCCCATCCGCGTGAACGACAGCCCCGCGGGAGTCGATGGGATCTTCCCCGAAGTGGCAGTGGACTCGCGCGGCCGTGTCACGGTCTTCTGGCACGATTGGCGCGACGACCCGGCGTGCGGCGCCCTCTCCACCGAGTACATGGTGCAATCGGGTTCCGGCGGACTCAGTTGGGGTGCGAATCGTCGCGTGAGCGACGCCACCTCGTTCTGGTCAATCAACGCCTGCGGCAGCGCGAACCAGGGCGACTACCAAGGCATCACTGTCGAAGGGCAGACCGTCATGCCGTGCTGGGCGGACTCGCGCTTCGGCGATGGCGATGTATTCACGGAGGCCGTGCTGAGCAAGGCGGCTTCGACGTGCCCCAGTTCGCCACAACTGGCCGCGGGCGGCTCCAACAAGGTGCTCAACTTCACGCTGCAGAACGCCGGCAACGTTGAGAGTTCCCTGGCCTGGCGGGTCGAGGATTCGGCCGGCTGGCTCACGACCGCGTCCCCCTCGACGACTGGCAGCACCACTCTGGCAGCAAGTGGCTCGACCGGCATCTCTGCAGCATTCGCCCTGCCTGCCAACTGCACGCCGTCCTCCACGACGGTGCGATTCCTCGTTCAGGACGATGCTGTTCCCGGTCTGGTCGACACCTGTAGCGTCACGCTTGCATGCGGGGTGCTCGATGTGCCCGGTGGCGTGACCGAGCTGAGTTTCGCCCGGCCACAACCCAATCCGAGCCGCGGCGGAGTGACCCTGCTTTACGCGCTCCCGCGCGACACCCCCGTCCGCCTCGCGCTCTATAGCGCGAGTGGACGTCTCGTGCGAGGGCTGCAAGCGGGCAGACAGGCCGCTGGCATGCATGCGGTGCGCTGGGATGGTCGCGATGATTCGGGTCGGCAAACATCACCGGGAATCTACTTCGCACGATTCGAGGCCGAGGGTCGAGTGCTCCGACAGTCGCTGACCCTGCTTCGCTGAGAAGGGGTACCCGCGGAGTCGATCAAGGAGTCGAGCGCGACATCCGCTGCAAGATGGCGCGTAACGATTCCATGGTGCGTTGCGTCGCCTGAGGGTCGACATTGGTGAGCACGATCAATGTGCGATCGCCTTCATGCGTCCAATCGCTGGCGATACCCGGGGCGCCGCCGGCGAACCCGAAGCCTGGTTCACCATGCTCGCCAGTGCCGGACGACCGGTCCGGCCTGGGGCCGCCCGTTGCCCACTCGCTCCACGCCACGCTCCCGAGCTTCGCTTGGACGAGAGCCTGATCGAAAGCCAGCAGGTCGGTCACGGTGGAGTAGCTGCCTCCTGCTGCGCTCCCTCGCGCCGGACGCGTCGCGACATTGTCTCTCCACGTGACGCTCTTCCCACCCGCATGAGTGTAGCCCCGTGCCACATGCTGCG
>JBDSKE010000034.1:0-20441 GCA_039917105.1 Candidatus Eiseniibacteriota bacterium
TGAGGCACGGTCAGTATCGCGCGCGAGGCGATGAACACGAGCATGAATCCGTGGTGGGGCATCCTTGGCCAACGCCGCCGGACGATCTCCTTGAGTCGGCGCCGAGCCCGATTGCGTTGGACCGCACCACCCACCCCACGCTTGCTCGCGATGAAACCCACCCTCGTCGCCTCCTGGGCCGAAGCGAGCACCAACAGCAGGCAGCAACGCCCACGGAACGCGGACCCGCCACCACGCACCGTGGCAAAATCTTCCCCGCGCCGCATGCGATGCTGCGATGCGAGGCGTTCGTCATGGGGAGGGATCATCGTGGGCGATCCGGGGACAAGCACGCCTCAGGCCGTGAACAAGCGAGCAGGAATGTGGCTGACTCGAATGTGCGGGACTGGGCCGTCGGCCCGGGCATCACACGAAGACGAGGGCGTGGAGTCCGGCCGATCAGTCGGACGACACGGACAGGCGCTTGCGGCCGCGGGCACGGCGAGCATTCAACACCTTGCGACCACCCTTGGTCTTCATCCGCGAACGGAAACCGTGCGTCTTCTTCTTGTGACGATTATTAGGCTGAAAAGTGCGCTTCATGGTTCGAAACCTCGAGACAGGATGCGGGAATGGTTCGATGATGAACGCGGAAGACTAAGGGGCGCCCGCAAGCGGCGTCAAGCCGGCCACGACTCCGCATGCCAACATCGGACCAAGCCGGGACTTGCGGGATGGTGCGGCCCGCAGTTGCTCATTAGAATTAACCCCACTGCGATGCCAATCCACCCTCAACCCGGCCCGGGAAGGAGCCGATACGCCTTCATGATCGATGACCAAAAGTCCCGGACCGCCGTGGCGGGGCAACCATCCTCGGCCGCCCGGCAGGCGTCGGAGTGGTTCCGCCAGCTGGCCCAGCTGGTGCGCATCGCGCGTACCTATGGTCCCTATGCACCGCTGGCCCGCCAGGCTCGCGATCGTCTCATCAAGGACATGCTTCCGCTGCTCCAATACCACTCTCCACTCGTGCTTCGCTTCGCGCCGCTCGAGATCTGGCTGGAGGACGAGTTACTGTTACGCGCGCAGGCGGACGATGAGGGCGGGCCCTCCCTGGAGAACCAGCTCCCATTCATCCTCCACCGGGACGGCCTGCGAGGAATGACACTGGCACCGGAGACCACGCGCGACGAGATCGTCGCGATCGTCTCCTCCGTGATCGAGATCACCACCAGCAAGATCACGCATGATGATATCTGCACGCTCCTGTGGAGGGCCGACCTGCCCCATGTCCACGTGGACTCGGCGCCGCTGCAGATCAGCCCGGAACCCGAACAGCCCGCCGCCGCTACCTGCGAGCCCGTCGCAGGGGATGAAGCGCCGTTCAATCCCTGGGTGGATACCACTCCCTACGCCAAGGCACTGAAGACCTCTGTCCCAATGGGTCCCGGTACCGCCGGCCTGGCCGGAACGCACCGGGAGGACTGGATTTTGCCCGACCGGGGGGCCAATGCGGCTTCCCTGTGGCGACAACTCCAGTTGCACGAGGAGCCCGCCTCGTCGAACTTCCTTGAGCAGTGGCGAGCCGAGGATGCTATCCCATGGGAGCAAGGCGTTGCGGGCTTCGTGCGTGACGTCGTGCACGTGGAACCGAGCACCGATATGCGCCGAACCCTTGCGGAGTCCATCGTGACGTGGATTGCCGGGGCGGTTCAACGCTGCGACTGGAACGAAGCCCAACACGCATTCGAAGTGTTACACACGCTCGACAACGAGCGGGTCCTTTCGAATGTCGTCCTGCGCAATGCGCTTGACGGGCTCGATTTCGATGCGATCGCCTCGCAACTGGACGAAGCGGGTCCCGAGGATCAGGCCCGATTCTTTGCTCTCGTCGTCAATGCGGGGGCGAGCGCGCTTGACCTCACCGTGGGAGTGCTCGGCCGCGCAGGCCGCGCTCGCCTGCGCGCGGCGGCCACAACCGCCCTCAGCTACATGTGCAACGACGACCCGCAACTCCTTGCGCCCTACCTCGCCGATTCTCGCTGGCATGTGGTGCGGAACATCGCCTTCGTCCTGGGACAGATTGGAGGCACGGAGGTGACGGCACTATTGGCGCGCGCGGCACGCCATCTCGATGCGCGCGTCCGTCGAGCCGCAGTCATCGCCCTCGCCCAGGTTCCCAGCGACGAGCGCATCCCGTTGTTGCTCGAACATCTCGACACGCACGACCCACAACTGCTCACGAACATGCTCACCATGCTGACGCGGGAACAGGACACAAGGGTGGCGCTCTCACTATTGGCCCGCATCAATGCGAATGACTTCGAGACGCGAAGTGACGATCATAAGCTCGCTCTGATCGAGGCTCTCGCCGACGTGGCCGACGAGGGTGCGGTTCCGGCATTGTCGCTGCTGTTACAAAAAGGCGGTTGGTTCGCGCGACGCACCCCGGAGCGAAGCGCCATCGCACGAACGCTGGCTCGAATCGGGTCGCCAACTGCGATGCATGCGCTCGAGGAAGGCCGTCATTCCCGCGCCGATGCCGTCCGGGCAGCATGCATGGACGCGCTCAACTTCAAGGTCCGCCCATGAAACCGCATGAGAACATGACCCCGGAAGCCATCTGCACCCCCGATTTCGCCGCGGCGCTGCAAGCCTATGACCGAGCGCTCGCCGACTCGCAGGCGCTGCTGACTTCCACCCGCTTCGAGCGCGGGATCGAGCTTCGCCATGTGAAGCGAATCGTCCAGCCATTGGTCGAGGCGGCACTCTCGCAGGAACCCACGACCGTGGGCCTGACCTGGGCCTGCTCGAAGAACGAGCCATGGGCACATGGTGTGCATGTTTGCATCGTCAGCATCGGTATGGGGCAACGGCTGGGACTCGATCGTGGCGCGCTCGTGGAGCTCGGAGTCGCGGCACTACTGCATGATGTGGGTCAGTCCGCACGCACCGATGCCTCTGTGGCTCCAAGTCGCTGCGGCGAGGAGTGGCGAGCACAGGTCGCGGCCTACCCCATACTTGGAGTTGAGGCCCTCGCCAACAGCACCACTCTCAATCGCACGTCGCTACGCGCGATGCGCGTGGCGCTGGAACACCACGCCTGCGGGCAGTCCGGCTATCCCAAGCTATCCGCCGGCTCCCGACCTGCGGCGGCCTCTCGTCTCGTGGCTGTCGCCGACGCGTTCGTATCACTCCTGAGCCTGAACGGCGAGCGCGGGGAAGGGATCACGCCCTATGAGGCCTTGGGATTGGTGTTGGGCCAGGCGGGCGAAGGATTCGATGGGGCACTCAAGGCCGCGCTCGTTCGCGCGGTGGGGGTCTATCCTCCGGGGCAGGTGGTGGAACTCGACGACCACGCGCTTGCCCGAGTTTTCGCCCCATCGGCCGCGGATCCCGAACGGCCGATCGTCGAGCGGGTCACGACGCCCGAGGGTGGAATCCTGGCTGACCACGAGCGGGTCGTGATGCGCCTGTCCCGGGACAGCTCGGTCCTTCGAGCGCTGCCGTTCGACGAATGGCCGGACCTATCGGCAGACGCTGCCGCGGCCTGATCGAGCCTCAGTGTTCGAGCAGCTGCTCGGTCGAAGCACGCAGTTCGTGAAGAGCATGCTCGGAGTACCCAAGAATCGGCGCCGACTCGCTGGCCCGGGCTGACCCGTGTGGGTAGCAGAACCGTCGCAGCCCAGCACCGACCTCGACCATGGGCTCACCCACCGCGCCCACGCGCACGCGCCCTTCCATCACGCACACACACGTGCCTTCCGGATGCCGCAACACGGCGAACGTGGTGCCCACGACCTCGACCGTCGCCTCGGGGGTCGAGACCGTGAGGTGCGAACCATGAAATCCGAGAGCCGTTGTAATGAATGCCTCGCCGCTGCGCACATCAGCGTGGACAGAACGAGCGAACCACCGTCCAGGCGCCCGGGGAATCACCACCTCGGAGCCTTCCGCCAAACTCATGGCCATGTTGCCCGGTGCAACCAATTCCAACTCGCCGCCCGCGGGCAGACGCACCCGCCCGCCATGCGCGAGCGCTGCACTGAGCATCGCCGTGCTCGATAAGGGCACGATACGGTTTCCCACCAACACAGCACCTGCCCCGCGCGCGCGTGTCACCTGCCAGGCAGGGGCCTGATTGAACGTCATGACCGCCAGCACCAGGCAGGCCGCCACGGCGAGTAGGGGGGTGACCCATGCGGCCCGTTGCAGGGCCGGCATGTGCACCACCATGTCGGGTTGCGTCTTGAAATCGCCTTGAGTGAACCGGGCACGCAGTTGAGCGCGGTAGTGCGAGTCAGCTTCGGCTTGCGGCAGCGCCAACAGCACGGCGCGGACGCGCTCCTGTGCTGGGCTGAGCAGGTCTCCGTCCTGGTGCGTCAAGCGAGCTTCCCTTCCAAGAGCTTGGCCATGGCAGCGAGCGCGCGGGAATAGCGCTTGCGTGCGGCGGCATGCCCGATGCCGGTTTCGTCCGCCACTTGTTGGTGGCTCAAACCTTGATAATCATGCAGCACGATCGCTTCGCGCAATGGATCGGGCAATGTCGCCAGTGCCGCTCGCACCATGTCTTGGCGTTCGTGCACGATCGCTTCGCGCTCGGGTTCATCGGCGCCGCTCGTGAGCCGGTCGGCCACCGCCTCGTCGTGCACGGAAGCTGCCCTGCGCGACATGCGATAGGCGCCCGAACGCCACAGATCGCGACACACATTGGTCGCTATGGTGTGGAGCCAGGGCGAGGGGTCACGGCCCGGGTCGAGGGTGTGCGCAGCGCGATGCACTTTGAGGAAGACCTCCGCTGCGGCGTCCTCGGCAAGGGTGCGATCGCCGAGTAGCCGGTGGACGAGCGAGAACACGCGGGGAAAACAAGCATCGAAGAGTTGGCCCAACGCCTCGGGATCACGTTCGCGCACCCGTTCGAGTGTTGCCCGGTCCAAGCCGGATGAGCTCGGCACGGGGCGCATGCCGGCTTCGGCGATGGCTTCCGTCGTTCCCGGTACGAATGACCCGGGCGAATGTGCCGGATTTTCTCGCGAGCTCACAGTGGAGGGCTTCTCGGGGTGGAGGAGGGGCGCCGCGGGGGGGGCCGGCGGGGCGCAGTATCGCACAGACTGCAGCGGTCCTGACACGCAAAAGGCCGCATGCCCCGCTCACCGGCAGGTCGCGCCCTCGGGCCCCCTTGAGGCTCAGGCCGCCTTGGCCATTGCGCCGCCCTCGGTTTCCCATGCTGGGTTGATCGGCAACCGCACCCAGAAGCTGCTGCCTTCACCCGGGCGGCTGTTCACCCCGACATGCCCACCATGCAGCTCACTCAGGCGCTTGACCAGATGCAGTCCGATACCCAACCCACTGCGCATATCATCGTCAACCAGTGGCGCGCCCTGGCCGAACAGTTCAAAAATGTGCGTGGCGACATCCGGTTCGATGCCACGCCCTTGGTCGATCACCTCGACCCGGATGTGCTGGTCGTCACGCTGGGCTCGAACCCTCACCGTGCTGCCCTTGGGGGAGAATTTCACCGCGTTGACCACCAGATTCACCAGTACCTGACGGATCTTCACTTCGTCGATCACCAAGCTGGGCAGATCCTCCGCGCACTCCGCTTCGAGAGTCACACCCCGCTTGAGCGCATCCGCGCGGGTGGTTTCCAGCGTGGAGCGAACCACTTCTCCCAAGTCCATCCGACGCGGCTTGAGCACCAGCTTGCCGCTCTCCAAGCGCGACAGATCGAGGATGTCCTCGATGAGGCCGAGCAGGCGTTGCGCCTCGGCTCGCAAGCGTGCCACGAACTCACGCGATTGTTCGCGGGACAGTCTGCCCTCGTGATCATCCAATAGTTCTGCGTACGCGATCACACTCGTCAACGGCGTCTTGAGTTCATGGCTCGCGGTCGAGAGGAATACGTCCTTCATGCGATTCAAATCCGCGAGTTTCTCGTTGTCGGCCTCGAGCTCGCGCGTGCGTGTACCCAATCGCCCCATGACTTCAGCGCGCTCGATCACCGCAGCGATGTGTTCGCCGAACACCTTGAACACCTCCAGATGGTGCTCCTCAAAGGAATCCGGGTGGTTGATGCGGTTCACGTTGAGAACGCCCACCACGCGCTCGCCGATGACGAGGGGCAGGCAGAGGGCCGAAGTGATTCGGCGGTTCCCTTTATAGAACCGCCCCAGGTCAGCATTCGAGGGTTTTTCGCCCAGCAACACCGCCTGTCGACGCTCGGCCACCCAACCCGCGATACCTTCCCCCATCCGAGCGCGAGCGCCGCGCGAGAACTCCGCCTCGAGCCCGTAGGATGCACGCGTCACCATCTCGGTGCCTTCTTCATTCATGATCATGATGCTGGCCTGTTGGGCCTTGAGCGTGCTGACGACTCGGCGGACGATGATTTCAAGAATGATGTCCGGACGCAGTTGCAGCTGGAGCGTGGTGCTCACTTGGAACAATGCCGAGAGTTCGGACAAGCGCGTGGCCACATCCTCACGGTCATGTTCTTCGCGCTCGAGCGCGTCACGCATCAGGTCGATCTCGCGTTGCTTCGTGATGGTGTACAGACAGAACAACACCACCAACCCCACCAGCGCGGTGATCGCGAGATAGGTGTCTTTCAACCATAATGTTTCGTCGTTGCGGCCGAGAGCCTGCACCAGCGGCATGTACAAAGCCGGCACGGTCAGCGTCAGCGCGAGCAATAACGCAAAAGTCACACCCCACAGCAGCCAGCCGGCGCGGCGCAGGCGGGCCCAGCGTTCTGGATCGCGATGGCTCATGCTGGGACGGACCTCGGGTCAAAGGCGAAGCGCTGGATCGTGGTTGTGTTTTCGGCAAATGCGGCTGCCGCATTGAGGCTCAAATCGCGCCCGAGAGTCCTGCTGGCGGGCTCCTCGTCCCGCCCGCTAGAGTGGGCCATCGTGATCCCCAGGGGCGCTTCCCGACTGGAAAGCCCTGCAGGACTCAGCGCTTTCGCGCTGATCCGATGAACCATAGGAGTCCCGCCATGGAATCCGGTCGAGTGCAGATCGAACGCTTCGAGAGCACGGTCCTCAAGGGCAACCCACTCGGGGATCCCTTCGTGCGTCGAATCCCCGTCTACCTGCCGCCTTCGTATGACTCGAGCCCGGAGCGCCGTTACCCGGTGGTCTTCCTGCTTTCGGGGTTCACAGGCCGAGGCTTGATGATGCTCAATGATCAGCCATGGAGCATGGCAATCGATGAACGCATGGATCGGCTGATTGCGAGCGGGCGAGCCGGCGAGATGATCCTGGTCATGCCTGATTGCTTCACCCGCTTCGGCGGCTCGCAGTACCTCGATTCCCCAGCGACCGGCCGTTACGAGACGCATGTGGTCGAGGAATTGGTCCCGTGGATGGATCGAACGTTCCGCACCATGGCCTCCCGTGAACATCGTGGGGTGGCTGGCAAGTCCTCGGGCGGGTACGGCGCGCTCGTCCTGGGGATGAAGCACCCGGGGGTATTCGGGGCCGTGGCCTGCCAGAGCGGCGATCTGTATTTTGAGTACTGCTATCGCGCCGACCTCCCCAAGGCCTGCAGCGTCTTGCAGGAGGCGGGAGGCGTGCGAGCGTTCCTCGAGCGTTTCGAGTCGCAGCCCCAGAAAGGCAAGGACGGCTTCGTGGCTCTGGAGATTCTAGGCATGGCCGCGTGCTACTCCGCCGATCCGAATGAAGAACTCGGGGTGGCCCTGCCGTTCGATCTTGGTTCCGGTGCGTTCCGCCCGGAAATCTGGAAGCGATGGCTGGAACACGATCCGCTGCACATGCTCGAGGCGCATGCCGACGCGCTCCGATCACTGCGCCTGCTGTATCTGGACTGCGGCACGCGCGATGAATTCCATCTCCATCACGGCCTGCGGCTGTTCGTGCGCGAACTGGTGGCTCGCGATATCCGCCACGTCAGTGAGGAGTTCGCGGATGGCCATATGAATGTGACTTACCGCTATGACATCACCTTGCCGCTACTGTCGCAGGCATTGGGTGCAGCCCGCGCATGAGCCATCCACTCGTCCTCGAGGGAATCACCCGCCGCTTCGGTGCGTTCACCGCCGTGGACGGGGTTTCGCTCGAAGTGCGAGCAGGGGAGATCGTGGGCTTCCTGGGCAGCAACGGCGCAGGCAAGACCACGGCGCTGCGTTGTGCCTGTGGCCTGATCGAGCCCGACGCCGGGAGCGTGCGCATTGCCGGATGCGATCTCGCGGGCGACCCGATCGGCGCACGTCGCCACATGGGTTTCGTGCCCGATCGCCCATTCCTGTACGAACGATTGACTTCGCGCGAATGTCTGGCGTTCATCGCCGCGCTTTACGCAGTGCCTCCGCAGATCGCCGAGGCACGCGTCCACAGGCTCGCCCTGCGCCTGCAACTGCGCGAGGCCCTCGACCAACCAATCGAGACGCATTCATTCGGGACGCGCCAGAAGGTGGCGCTCATCGCGGCGCTTGTCCATGCGCCCGCGCTGCTCATGCTGGATGAGCCGCTGGGAGGACTGGACCCACACTCCGCCCGAGCGCTCCGCGACACACTGCGCGAGCACGCCGATACGGGTGCAGGAGTGCTCGTCTCCACGCATCTACTCGATGTGGCCGAGCGACTCTGCGACCGGATCGTCATGTTGCGGCACGGTCGCGTGATCGCATCCGGCACGCTGGCCGAACTGCGTGGCAACCGCGCCGATGCCACCCTGGAGGAACTGTTCCTCGAGCTCACGCGCACTCCCGAGGAACTCGCATGAATGCCCCGGGAGTGCTGCGCGCCCGGCTCACCATGATACGCGCAGAGTTCTTCACGCGCAGGGACGGAAGCTGGCAGGCACGCAAAGGACTGCTCGCTGTGGCCTTGGCGCTGGGATTGACGGGTCTGCTCACGTACGCACTCACCCGCGGCTTCGCCACACTCGCGGACTCAGGCATCTCCGTGACCGAGGCGGGACGCGTCCTTGCAACGGCATTCGGCGCCACAGCGCTGGGAACCCTGTTGCTCGACTTGCATGCGACGATGGCCACCCTGCTGCTCGCGCCCGATCTACAACTATTGCGCCGCGCCCCGATTCGTACGCGCACCGTGCTCGGGTTGAAACTACTCGACGCCTTACCCGTTTCGAGCACGATGTTGGTCGCGCTCGCGCTCCCCGCGACCATCGCCTTCGCACTCGCCTACTCCAACACCGTACACGCTGCGCTGGTGCCGCTGGTGCTCGCGGCGTTGTGGGGGATGCCGCTTGGCTTTGGCGTTGCAGTCGCCTCGGCCCTGGTGCGACTGGCGCCGGCCGCGCGCGTGCGTGAAGTCATCGGCCTGCTCACGACCCTCACAGTGGCGCTACTGTGGCTTGCGAACACATTCCTGCTGCCGCGCCTCGCGGACGACGAACCGGCGTTCCAGGATTCACTTCGCGCCGCGATCGCACACCTGCCGAGCCCACACGCGACGTCGCCTGCGGCGTGGGCGGTGGACGCACTGATCGCGCCATGGCCGCGAGCGCTTGCGTCCCTCGCGCTGCTCCTTGTTGCGGCGGCCGGATCGCTCGCGCTGGCCGCCGGACTTGGCGCCCGCGCATTGCGGGCCACCGGAGCACCGATCGGGGCTTCCCTGGCAGGACCAAAGCGCAGCTCGATCCCGTTCACTGCGAGCCTCGCGGCGGCATTCCTGCGCCGCGACCTCGCACTCTACCTTCGGGACTGGACCGTGATGAGCGACATCCTTGTGGGGGCGCTGTTATGGACTCTGCTGCCCCTGGCGTTCGTCCCTCTGGTGGCGATGGAGCCGCGTTTGCTCGCATTGACCATGTTGATCGCACTCAATGTCGGGCTCGGACACGAAGTCGCCGCGCGAGCGCTGCCCTTCGAGCGGGACGCGCTCGCCTGGGCCAGGCTCGCACCGATCAAGGCGAAGCGCTGGGTGCTGGCGCGATTACCAGGCGTGCTCGTGATCGTGCTTCCCCTGCACCTGTCGGCCTGGGTCGCCATCACGGTCACCCTGCACCTGCCTCCGAACATTGCGGCGGAGGTTCTTCTGTGGGCCACCGCCGCCTTGGCGACCGCAACCGCGGTCGGCTTGTGGACCGGTGCCGCCTTTGGCGACCCCGCTTGGGCCCACCCGCGCGCGATGCTTCATTGGAACGGCCGGCTGGTGGCTGTGGCATTGCTCTTGATTCAAGCGGCCGCTTGGCTGGCGCTGTGGCCCTTATTGGATGGATTCCCCGTCGGTTGGGGGGCGTGCGGGGCGATAGTGGTCGCCGGAATCAGCTGCTCACTCGCGGTCCATGGAGCCAGTCGCCTCTTGGCTCGCCGCTGGAGCCCACCTCGCTGAAGCTTGTGCAATGCCCTCCAAACCTGTGCAACATAAAGAAGAACCTCCTTGCCATCACGCCTCGCCCCGGACGATACTACGTCGTGCAGAATGCCCGACTATGGGCAGGTGTGTGTGATGGTCACATGTTGTCAGGCGGATGAGCGCTTCGACCTCCCCCCTAGCGGAGCGAGATCCTGACCTGCGAACAGGTGCAGCGCCGTAGTTCCAGCTCGAACCAAGGCGGGTCACGATCCGACTTTGGACTGGACCACGGACTTTCCCTGCTCGATTGCTGGATTCCCTTGGGAGGTGCTCGATGAAGCGCAGAGCAGTGCTACTCATCATGGTCACAACGTGCGCGTTGGCGACCGTTGCGAAGGCTGACAACATCACTTTGCTCGGCTTCACGGGATTCGACTATGTCCAGGCACTCCCCACCAGCAGTGGTCCGGGGTTCCTGCACACGGGCGATGACTATCACGCGGTCGGCTTCGTCACCTCGTGGCACTCGATGATGAGCGGGGCCGTGACGCCTGCGACCGAGGAGTACACGTTCTACCTCGACGGCGCGACGGCCACATCGAGCACCTATGTGGACGATGTGCTCGAAGTCACGTTCAGTAACAACGCCGCGTTCACCGTCTACGAGGACTCGCGCGCCAGCGGCACCCCTGCTTCCTACGGGGTGAACCCGCCGAACCCGACCGCCCCGCCCACATTCGTGGATGGAATCAACGCATTGTAGGCGGACGTGGACAATTTGGCACTCGTCTACGACTACACCACCAATCAGGGCAACTTCCAGGGCTCAGCCACTCTCGTCGGCGGCTCCAAGCTGTACGCGATTCCCTCGGGTCAGCGCGGCGGCTGGGTGCTCGGCGGTCTCGCCGGCGCTCCCAATGCCACCGTACCCGCCGGCTACGTCAATCAACTTTCGGGTGAGATCCAGATTCCTGGCGCGACGTCCGCGACCCAGAAGACCTGGGGCTCGCTCAAGGCACTCTACCGCTAGGCCTCGACCCTGACATCCGGCGTCTCGGCGCCAATGGAGGTTGCATCATGAAGAGGATGATCGGCTCGCTGGCCCTGCTCGTGCTCGCAGCCACGCTCACACTCGCACCAAAGGCCTCGGGTCAGTGTGTGACCGGTACGGGGACCAACATCCTGATGAAGTGGGATGGCAACGGCTTCGTCTACGAGACTGCCACGAACAATCCGCTCGGGGCGCTCGCGAATCCCGTCAACAATATCTCCACCGCGGGCAACACCCTGCATGCGCTCATGGGTGTGTCGTTGTTCTGTGGTCCGCTCGCTGGCCTCGACCCCAATGATCCCGCGGCCGAATACACCATCGTCTGGACCGGCCTGACCTCGGGTGGCACCAGCACTTCGCCCTTCGGTACCTCGGGGACCAAGTACACGACGGTCTACCTCAATGGTGGCTGGACGCTCTACAGAGGTGCGGTCGACGCTCGTAACTACGCCAATGTTCCGCCTCCGGCTCCCGCAGTGGCATTTCCGCAATACAACGAGACAGTCGTTCTGCTGAGCGGCCCGATGGACTCCCTGGTGGTCACGGTCACCAAGAGCAGCCTGGGCAACATCAACGGTTCATTCCGTGGCCGTTACCGCGTCACGGGAGGCACCATGTCTGGCTCGATCTGCAACAACGCGGCAGGTCTGGTGAACGGCCTGTGGTACCCGGTCAATCCGCCCGCGGGCTATTCGGCGCACCACAATGGCAAGTACGACGCTCCGGATTGCGCCACTTCGACCCGCAACACCTCATGGGGCAGGATCAAGACGCTCTATCGCTGATCCCGGCCGCACGAAGGACATCCCGGCAACGCCCCGCGTCCACTCGACGCGGGGCGCTCTGCTTGGTATGGCCGCGGTTGACGCATGCCGCCCGAGCGCGGACATTGCCAGTGTCACCCAGCGCGCACCCAGCAGGGGTCCGCCCGCATCCCCCTCAGGAATCATGCCCACCACCGATCGAGAACCCGTGCAGGTCCCACCGCCGATTCCCTGGCAGGCTGGACGGAGTGCGGCACTGACCGGGGCCGAGGCCCGCGATCCCGTTGTGATCCGCCGCGACGAGCGCCTCGGGGTGGTGAATGGGGCGCTCTACCAAGGCGGCGAGGGTTTCATCGACTCCAATACGGTGATCCCGGTATTCCTCTCGAGCCTCACCACCTCTAATGCGGCCATCGGCCTGGCGACCGCGATGGGCGACCTGGGCTGGCTGTTGCCTCAGTTCCTGGTCGCGCCGAGCATGGCGCGTGAAAAACGCCAACTCTGGCTCTACCGCCGCGCCGCCATCGCACGCGCCATCGGCCTGGGTGCGCTGGCCTTGCTCGTTCCATTCCTCGTCGACCATCACCCGCAATGGTTGCTCGCCGCATTCTTCTTGGGCTATGGGGCGTACTGTTTCGGCGGCGGGTTCGGCTCGGTTCCGTTCATGGAAGTCGTGGGCAAGACCATTCCTCCCCGCCGACTCGGAGCCTTCTGGTCCCGACGACTGTTCTGGGGTGGTTCGATCGCCGCGGGTGTGGCCCTGTTAGTGCGCGAAATCCTGCGCTGGCCCGCTGCCGGACTTCGATTCGGAGTCCTGTTCGGACTCGCCACCGTGGCGATCTCAATCGGCTATGCCCTTTTCCTGCGCATCGACGAACCCGACGGAACGCCCGATCCCGAGCCATACACCTCGCTCGAGTTGCTCGCGCATGGCTGGCGATTGTTGCGCCACGATCGCCCGTTCCGGCAGATCCTGTTGGGCCGCACCCTGCTCAGCGTGTGGTTCGCCGCGAGCCCATTCGTGGTGTTGTTCGCGGTCGATACCCTCAAGGGGGGCGCCCGTGCTACGGGAACGTTTCTGTTCGCACGCGTCACCGGGTTCGTGCTCTCGACCCTGTTGTGGAAGCGAGTATCGAACGACCACGGGAACAGCACCGTGTTGCGAATCTCGGCGATCGCCGCCGGGCTCGCCGCACTCATAGCGGCAGGAGTGGCATATGCCTCGCCGTGGCGCTTCCATCTCATCCCCTCCACCAGTGCGGTGTTCGCGCTCGAGGGCGTGGCTCTCGTCGGCGGTGCGGCACAGGCAGGGATCCTCGTGGCATTCGGCAGCTTGTTGATCGGGCTGGCACCACAGGGCCGGCGCCAGATGTTCGTGAGTGTCATGCTCACCTTTCTTGGTGTCACCACACTGCTCCCCATGCTCGGTGGGGCATTCGTGGATGCGTTCGGTGCACCGCTGCTGTTCGCGGTCTGCGGCGTGACCACGCTCGTCGGCGCCTCACGACTCGCGCGGCTCCCGGAATCGCGCGGGCTTGACGAAGGCGCCCTGGCGGGCTGCTCCGACTGTATGAACTCGGGCGGCGGGCAGTGATCCTCCATCCCAACAAGGACACCCCATGAGTCGTCGCATCATCGCCGTTGTCCCCGACCTGTTCTTCTCCACCCGCATCCTCGCCACAGCGAGAACGGTAGGGGTGCCGGTCGACCTCCTACCGCTTCCGCGCGCACTGGCCGCCTGCATCGAATCACTCCCCGCGCTGGTGCTGATCGACCTGCACGCGAACGGCGACCCCATGGCGCTGGTGCGTGCGCTCAAACAGGACGAACGGACTCGGGGCATCCCGCTCGTGGGATTCTATTCCCACATCGAGACCGCGCTGCGACGAGCCGCGTTGGAGGCTGGCATCGACGAAGCGATGCCGCGCTCGGCGTTCACCCGGCGCCTGCCCGAACTTCTGTCGGGAGCCCCCTTGGTCGAACCTGCCGAAGAGGGCGTCGAGGAGGATTGATGGCGGGCATCATCGAACAAGAGGCCGAACTTGGCGCGCTCGTACGAAGCATGCGCTCGATCGCGGTGGTCGGCATCAAGGATGGGGAGCAGGATCCCGACGCGCCGGCCTACTCGATCCCCCTGATGCTGGCGACCAGCGGCCACCGCGTGATCGGCATCAATCCCTTCGTGCCGGAAGCGCTCGGGCACGCCACGCTTGCTTCGGTGGGCGAGATGACCGAAGCGGTGGATGTGCTCGATGTATTCCGCCGCGTGACCGCGCTGCCCGAGCTGGCCGAACAACTCCTCGCGATGCCCGCATCGAATCGACCGCGGGCGGTGTGGTTCCAGAGCGGCATCCGCCACGATGGAGTAGCCGCGAAGTTGAGCGCCGCCGGCATGGACGTGGTGCAGGACCGGTGCCTTGGCGTGTACGCGCGTCGCTATCGCTGATCCCATAGGGGTATCCCGGGCTGGCTTCCGCGGCCCCGTCCGGCGCGCTTATACTTCCCCCCGTCCAGCACCATTCGCCTCCCGACCAATGGAATGAGGTATGCCATGAGCCAGGATTCCCAGGACCGAACGATCAGCGAGTCCACTCGCGTGCGCATCTGCTGCCCGGGGTGCGGTCGTGGCGACCATGTCAGTTGGCCCTTGGGTGAACCCACCTATCACTGGAAGTGTTTCAACTGCAGCAAGGAGTTCGATCTCTCCAAAGGCGGGAACCACTGATGCGCCGCATGATCGTGGTTACTGCGCCCCTCGTGCTGGCGCTTTGCTTGTCGTCGTCCCCGGCCCCGGCAGCGGATTCCGATCCCAAGGCCGTGAAAGTCGCTCAACAGGTGCTGAAGGCTCTGGGCGGGCGTGAGCGCTGGGATGCGCTCAAGGGATTGAACTGGTCCTTCGGCTCCTCGGTGGGCGATACCGTGCGCAGCACGCGTCGCCACCATTGGGACAAGCACACCGGCGCGCATCGCGTCGAGGGCGTGAATCGTGCCGGACAGAAGTTCGTGTTCATCCACACGCTCGGCGACACCACGCAGGGCTTGGCATGGTTCGACGGCGTCGCCGTTGCGCCTGACTCGGCGCGCAAGCTCGCCCAGCGTGCGAATCTACTGTGGGTGAACGACAGCTACTGGTTTTTGATGCCCTATAAGCTGCTCGACCCGGGCGTGAATCTGAAGTACGACGGGGAGGTCACCGAGGGGGGCAAGCGCTTCGAGAAACTCGACATGACCTTTGGAGCCGTCGGCCTCACCCCGGGCGATCACTATTGGGTGTTCGTCAATGCCAAGTCGCATCGCGTCGAGCGTTGGGAATTCATCCTGCAGAATCAGCCGCCTCCGCCGAACCGTTCGTCATGGGAAGGGTGGGAGGAACACGGAGGCCTGTGGTTTCCAACCTCGCACCGCGAGGAGCGCACCAACGTATTCACGAACACCATCGAGACCGTACGTGAGTTCCCGGCCGGTACATTCACGGCCCCATGAGTCACCAGTTTCCGCCGTGCTGATCCGTATCTCTGAACTGTTCCACTCGCTCCAAGGCGAAGGGCCCTCGTTGGGGATGCCGGCTCACTTCCTGCGGCTCCAGGGTTGCGATGTGGCCTGCCATTGGTGTGACACCAAATACACATGGGACCCCAACGGCGGACGCGAGAGCACCTTGGACGATGCGTTCGAGGAACTCGAGTCCATGGGCGAGGCGCCCCTCTTGGTGGTCACGGGCGGTGAGCCGCTCGCGCATCCAGGAATCCGCGCGGTGCTCGAGGCCGCGCTCGAACGTTGGGAGCGCGTCGAGGTGGAGACCAGCGGGCTGTGCCAGCCGCCGATCGCCCATCCAGCGCTGTTCTACAACTGGAGTCCCAAGCTGCCCAGCGTGACCGCGCGCTGGGCCGACACTTGGCGCCACGCGGCACGGTTCGTCGAGGACACGCGCACCACGGTCAAGCTGGTGGTGGGCGACCTGCGTGACGAGGCCGACGCGCTCCGGTTGATCGAGGAGCACCGCCTGCCCCGCGCGAGCGTGACCCTGATGCCCGAAGGACTGACCGATGCCCAGTTGCGCGAGAACGCGGGGCGCCTGGCGGAACTCTGCAAGCGCGAGACACTGCGCTTCTCGCCGCGCCTGCATGTCTGGCTCTGGGGCGCCAAGCGAGGAGTGTGATGGCAAACATGCGAGCCGTCGTACTGCTCTCCGGCGGTCTGGATTCCGCCACCTGTCTGGCTTGGGCGAAATCCCAAGGGTTCGAGTGCGCCACGCTCGCATTCGACTATGGGCAGCGTCACCTCATCGAGCTCGACGCCGCGCGCCGCGTGGCCGATGCCCTGGGTAGCATGGACCATCGCGTGGTGCGCGTGGACCTGCGCGCGATCGGCGGCTCCGCCCTCACCGCGGACGTACCTGTGCCCAAGGGCCGCGACGCAGTCATGATGGGGGCGAGCATCCCAGTCACATATGTGCCCGCGCGCAATACGGTGTTCCTCGCCATCGCACTGGGCCTTGCCGAGACGCTCGGCGCACAGAACCTGGTGGCCGGCATGAATGCCATCGATTACTCCGGTTACCCCGACTGCCGACCCGCGTTCATCAACGCGTTCGAGATGCTGGCCGACCTTGCCACCAAGGCCGGCGTGGAAGGAACACGCTACCGGGTGCACACGCCGCTCATGACGCTCGACAAGGCCGGAATCATCCACTTGGGCGTCGCACTCGGAGTCGACTATGGTCTGACCCATTCCTGTTACGATCCCCTGCCGACCGGCTTCGCCTGCGGCGCCTGCGATTCCTGCCGACTGCGCGCCATGGGCTTCCACGCGGCAGGGGTGCCTGACCCAACCCGTTACGCGACCACCCCCGAGGCTTGAACATCGTGCGTGTCGAATTGGTCAAAGAGTTCCGCTTCGAGTCCGCCCATCGCCTCCCGATGGTGCCGCATGATCACAAGTGCTTCCGCATGCACGGACATTCGTACCGCGTCGAGGTCTGTGTCGCGGGCGAAGTGGACCCCGTGCTGGGGTGGTTGGTCGACTTCGGTGCGATTGCCACGATCGTCGAACCGATGATCAAGTCCCAACTCGACCATCGCACGCTCAATGACATCCCCGGCCTGGAAAACCCCACGTCCGAAGTGTTGTGCGGGTGGTTATGGAAGCACCTACTGCCGCTGGTGCCACATCTGGCCGCGATCACCGTGCACGAGACCTGCACCGCCCGCTGCACCTATCGCGGGGAATGACTTCTAATTCGGGCATCCGCTGCAACTGTGGCGGGACTGCCGCAACTGCGCTCGCAAACCCTCTAGAGGTTGTCCTGAAAATGACGCTCCGCAGGGAAGTTGCGGGGCATCTAGACGTATGCAACAGGGAACAATCAGGCCAGCCGCACATTCCGGCATTCAAGGTGCCGGCCAAAGTGCCGATGCTGACTGTGGCCCTGACGGCCAAGGAGTCCAAATGACCCAGCGCATCTTCGTCACCGGAGCCTCTGGCTACATCGGCAGCGCAGTCGCCGCGCGTCTCGCACGCGCAGGCCATGAAGTATTCGGGCTGACACGCAGCCGCGAACGCGCGCGCGTGATCACGGCGTTGGGTGTGAAGCCGGTATTCGGCGATCTCGCCACCCCTGCGGATTGGACTGGCGTACTACAGAACTGCGACTGGGCGGTACACGCAGCCTTCGACGCCGAACACGGCGCGCCGGAGCAGGACGAGAACGCCTTGGATGCGTTCCGCACCGCCGCGCTGGATGGGCGCCTGCGCAAACTGATTTACACGAGTGGCATCTGGGTCCACGGAGCCAGTGCCCAGGTCCTGGACGAGACCGCGCCCCTGAAGCCGCTGAAGTTGGTGCAGTGGCGCGCGGCGCACGAGGAGATCGCCCTCGATCTGTCGTCGCACGAAGTGGTCACATTGGTGATGCGGCCGGGCATGGTCTACGGCGAGCATCGGGGCGTGTTCGGAAACTGGTTCGCCGAGGCGCACCAGGAAAAGACGGTCACCTACCCCGGAGACGGTTCGCAGCACTGGGGGATGGTGCATCGCGACGATGTCGCCGAGGGGTATGCGCTGGCGCTCGAGGATGGCGAGACCAGCGGGCGTTACCTGTTGGTCGATGAATCCTGTCACACGGTGAAAGAGTTGGCCGAAGCAGCGGCCAAGGCCGCCGAAGCCAAGGCGAAAGCCTGGCCAGCCGAGGAAGTGATCGAAACACTGGGGCCATACGGCAAAGCCCTGCTCAATGACCTCCAGGTCACGTCGGCGAAGGCACGTCGCGAACTCGGCTGGGTGCCAAGACACACCTCATTCGTGACCGAGGCGCCCGAACTGTGGCGAGAATGGCAGGAAGCCCGTCAGGCACCGGTCGCCTGATTCCGTAGAACTGCTATCGGTGAAGGCCCGCCCACTCGGCGGGCCTTCCTGTTCCGGGTGGTGTTGGCGCCCGATGCGATGCATGAGTAGGCTTCGCGCACCATGCGCATGAACCCTGCCGTCCGGATTTCAATTCCCGTTGTCGCCCTGATTCTGCTCGTCGCCCTGTTCGCGCCACTCTGGCTCACGCCATGGGCCGGAACGCGCGTACGCTCCGCGGCCTCAACGAGACGGCTCGATGCGACTTGGTCACAACTTCGCGTGACTTGGCCGGCCACGCTGCACGCAAACGATTTCGTGCTTCGTGATGCTACGGGCGACACCGTGCTCGCCGCTCGCACCTTCGAGGCCAGCGCTGAGCCGTGGTCGGTGGTGATGCTGCACCCCGCCATCGCAACTGCTCGCCTCGACGGTGCCCGAATCCGTCTGGGGCCCGGCAACAGCGAAGACGACACTCTTGCCGTGATGGAGTCCGAGTCCGAGGACCGGCCCGGCGGGCCGGGCGTCGCGCCACGCGTGCAACGGGCGGCGGAACAACTCACACGCGCATTGCTGGTACCCGCGCGCCGGCTGCCCGCGCTGAACCTGAGCGACGTCCACATCCAACGCGGCGAATCGACCGGTGTCGACCTGGACGCATTGAGTCTCACGCATCGAGCAGGGGCCGTGGAACTGGCGGTCGCCGGGAAGCTTGAGCTTGAGCAGACCGTCCCATTCGACGCCCAACTGCGCTGGGCGAACGACGATCGCCTCACCGGTCGCGCGGAACTCCGGATTCCCGAGGAAGGGCTCACCGAACCCACCCCGGTCGTGTTCACGGTGGACGGCCGGGTGACCCAGGACCGCAAGGCCGGACAGTTGCGCATAGGACCTGGAACTCGTGTCACCCTGGGGGAGATGGCCATGCAGGTGCAGGGCATGACCGATACGCATGGCCCACGCCTCGAACTCGCGGTCGCCATGGATGCGCTCACCGGACCAGGCGTTCAGCGCTCACTCCCGCGCGCACTGCTCGGACCATTGGCCGACCTTTCGGTGCGCGGATCCTGGGATTGGCACGCGTCGTTCCATGTCGACCTCGCGAAACCCGACAGCGTGCGCTACCAGGCCGATGTCATCCCGCATGGACTCACTCTCGATGCGGCAGGCTCGGGCCTGCGGCTCGGGGCACTTCAAGGCCCATTCCTGGCCAATATCCACCTGCCGCACGATCGCATCGTCCACCGCAGCCTATCCGCCGCGAATCCGCACTTCCGCAATTTGAACGACATCAGCGAGTCGCTTCGCTTCGCGGTCGTGACCAACGAGGATGGCGGATTCTTCTGGCACCGCGGCTTCAACACCGGCGCTATCCAACTAGCTGTCGCCGCGAATCTGCGCGCAGGTTCGTACAAACGCGGTGCAGGGACGATCACCATGCAACTCGCTCGCAACCTGTTCCTCGGCCATCGGCGAACGCTTTCCCGCAAAGGCCAGGAAGTCGTGCTCGCCTGGGTGCTCGAACACATGGTGGGAGTCCCCAAGGAACGCCTGCTCGAGATCTACCTCAACATCATCGAGTGGGGTCCCGGCCTGCACGGCGCCGACGAGGCCGCCCATTTCTATTTTGACAAAGACGCGGCCGACCTCACGCTGTCCGAGTCGCTGTTCATGACCATCGTGATTCCTTCGCCAAGCAAGTGGCGCTGGCGACTGGATGCCAATGGTGCACTCCGACCCTATGCCCGCGCCCAGATGCATTTCATCGGGCGGAAGATGCAGGCCAAGGGATGGCTGGGGCCGACCGAACTGGTGGGGGCCGATTCGCTGGCCATCGAGTTGCGCGGGCCGGCGCGAGCTTTGTTCGCGCCTCGCGATAGCATCATGGATTCCACGAGCACGTTGCGGGCCCAGCGCTGATTCGCACGGGTCAATAGTCCCTCGAACCCCGGCATATGAGACGGCCTGCTGTTATCCTGTGCTGTCCCATCCATTGATGCGACCAACCCCCATGGAACCAAGCTC
>JBDSKE010000035.1:0-9514 GCA_039917105.1 Candidatus Eiseniibacteriota bacterium
ACCAGTGCGCGCCATACCCGCTCGACTCCGGCGACGATGGTGATCTCGAGTTCCGCTGTTTCCACTCCGTACGCCTTGGCATCCTGCTTCGTGGGGCTCATCGCGCTTCCTCGCTCGGTTTGTTCGACGTGTTTCTGCAGGCGCAACAATCCATGCGCCCACAGCGCTTCGTACGGCTGCACCCGACGCTCGCGGCCCTTGCGTCGCATCAGCACCAGGCCCGCGCGTTCGAGCGCGCTCAGGTGTCCCATGACTGCGTAGCGCGACAGCTTCAACGCCCGACACAGGTCGCCGGTCGTGCCCGGTTGTTTGCGCAACGCATTGAGGATGCGGCGGCGGGTAACCCCGAGTCCACTCGCTCGCCCCGTGCATCCGACGCGGGCCAATGTAGACTGCGGCCGCCACCATCGACCGCGGCCACCAACCGGAGCCCAAGATGCCCATCGAAGTCTCCCCCTGCGACTCACCCGAAGCGCAACTTCTGGCCCTCGCGCCGGTCTTCCACTACTTCGGCATGACGCCCGCCGCGCAGGAAGGCACGCGTTTCCTGCCGTTCATCGAGCCCTCGCGCTCGTTCGCCGCGCGCGAGCACGGCGCGACGGTCGGCGGCTGTGCATCGTTCCCGTTCGAGATGACCGTCCCCGGCGGCACGGTGCGCTGTTCGGGCCTCACGGTGGTGGGCGTGGTCCCGACGCATCGGCGTCGCGGCGTGCTGCGCTCGATGATGCGCGCCCAACTCGATGACACGCGCCGGCGCGGCGAGCCGATTGCAGCGCTGTGGGCGTCCGAGGAAGGTATCTACGGTCAGTTCGGCTATGGCATCGCCTCGATAAGCGGCGACATCGAGCTGCCCAGGTCGATGACGAGCTTCGTGCAGCCGTTCGAGCCGCGTGGCGAGATACGCATCCTGAGCGAGGCCGAGGCGCTCGGGCCACTTTCGCAGGCCTACGAACGCATCCGCCTCGGGCAGCCCGGCATGATGCGACGCAGCGATGAGTGGTGGTACAAGCGCCGCCTCGCCGACCCCGAGAGCAAGCGTCAGGGCGCGGGGGAACTCACCCGCGTGGCGCTTTCGCTCGACGGGCAGCCCGCGGGCTACGCGCTGTATCGACTCAACCAGAAGCTCGACGCGGGCTCAACGTCGGGCTATGTGCAGGTGATCGAAGCGATGGGTGCAACACTCGAGGCCACGCGCGAGGTGTGGCACTTCCTGTTCTCGATCGATTGGGTGGCGAGCACCAAGGCCATGCTGCTACCCATTGACCATCCGCTGTGGTTCCTACTCGCGCGTCCGCGCGAGATGAATTACCGCATGCACGATGGACTGTGGGTGCGCCTCGTGGACCTGCCGGCCGCACTCGCGGCGCGGACCCTGGGCGATGCCGCGCCCGTGGTGGTCGAAGTGACTGATGCATTCTGCGACTGGAACGCGGGTCGCTGGCAGTTGAGCGCCAAAGGCGCCGAACGCAGCACCGCCGCTGCGGAACTCGCGTGCGACGTCACGGCGCTCGGCTCGGTGTACCTCGGAGGGTTCTCGTTCGCACGGCTGGCGCGAGCAGGGCGAGTGAGCGAACTCCGCGAAGGCGCCGCGGCGCGTGCGGACCTGCTCTTCCCCACCGATCGCGCGCCGTGGTGCCCGGAGCTCTTTTAGCTGCGCTCCGCGCCCGAAATGCCACTGCGCGATTCATGGCTGAAATCCGGGGCCAAGGAGGCGCGCATCGACTGGAGCACGGCGTAGCCCAGCAACAGCACGCCACCGTACAGGAGCGTAACCGCCCACGTGCGCGGGTGCTCCCAGGGCTGTAGGAAGCGTTCAGCCACCATCACGAAAGTACCCCACGGTTCGTGCAGCACGTCCCAGCTGTTCAAGCGGCGGAAGCGGCCGAGGTAGATGCCGAAGCCGCATAGGAACAGTGCGATGCTCGAGACCGAGACCGCGGCGACCGAGCCGAATCGGCGTGCGACCAACTCCTCAACGTCGAACAGCGAACGGTACGCCATCGCCAGCCCGGTGCCCGCAAAACTCAGGAGCAGAAGACTGTCGAACCACAATGGGACCGCGGGCTTCTGCGCCAAATGGATGAAGTCCGTGAGGATGTAAGGCGCGTTCGGCAGGAAAAGCAGCCACATGGCCGCCATGAGTCCGCGCAGGATCATGGGTGCGCGCAGCGCGTGGAGCCCGCGCAGCGCCGTGGTGGCGGCGAGCGGCACGGCGGCGAGGAACAGATTCCACGCGAGGTACCCGAAACTGAGGCGGCCACTCAGGCCGACGCGCGCCACCAGCATCGCGGCACACCAGCAGCCCAGCAGCACGAAGGGAACGAGGCGCTGGAGTTCGCGAGGCGCCAGGATGTCACGCATGGTGCGTGCTTCCCATCAGCGTGCCAGTCGGATGATCCGCGTGGTCACGGCATCCCGGCCCGCTTCCAGCCGGGCCAGATACATGCCGGGCGAGACCGCCATGCCATGCGCATCACGCCCGTCCCACTGGAACGTATGTGAGCCGGCGGGAAGCGTTGCATCGGACAGGATGGTGACGCGCGCGCCCCGCAGGTCGTAGAGCGCGAGTTGCACGCGGCCAGGGGCGGGCAGCGCGCAGGCGAATGTGACCGCGCCGCGCGAGGGATTCGGGCCCGCTGCAAGCGCAAGTCGCGGCACGGCCGGCGTGCCGGGGGTGTCGGTGGTCCAACCGGGATTGCGCACGAAGCCCAGGGCCGAGAGCGCTGCCAGCACTTCGGGATTGTTCATGAAGTGGTTCCACAGCAGGCCGGTGCGACCGTTCTCGATCATGACCGCGATAGGACCCTGGTCGATGGCGATGTAGCCGCCGGCGTACCAGTTCGCTTGGGTCGGGCTGAACGCATCCTTGGGACCGAACACCCCCCAGAGCCGGGAGCCGTAAGTGTTGTACATGGCTCGCATGGCTGCCATGGATTCGGTGGGCGTGAATGGATACGACGAGAACGCGGCGGTCGGCGAGAGCGTGCCGTTATCGTTGCTGAAGGGCGCGTGCGCCGAGTAGCCGTCAAGTTCGTCCGAGGCGGTCAGGCCCCAGACGGTGCTGCTGTAGCCCACGCGGCCGTTGGGATTGGCCTGGCAGTACGCGCGATTGATCAGCGTGTGTGCCACACCTTGCTGGAAATAATCCGCGTAGGTGTCCGGCCCATAATGCGGGTCGAAACCCATGGGGGTGTACTGCTCGAAGAACAGTGGACCACCATAAGCCGGGCCCAGTGGCAGCACCGTGCCGTAGTAGGTGTTGCCGTTCACGATCGCACCGTTCTGCGCCCAACCTGTGTGATACAGGCTCGTCGCGATCGCGTGCGTGGGCGAGGCCTTGGCGAGCAGGTAGGTGATCATCGCTTCGTTCCACCCGGTGACCAGCGCCCCAACACTGAATCCCGTGGTCGGGGACCGATGCCATGTGATCGCGGTGCCACCCGATTGCACGAATGCGTCCCACTGCACCGCGGTCCACATGGCGGTGATGTCGTTCCGCAATGCGATCTCGGAGGCGTCGTTGGCCCCGAAGTAACTCCTGGCGCTCAACAAGCCCATGAACAGGTAACTGGTCTCGACCAGGTCGCGGGTGTCGTCGGTGGGACTGAGGAACCCGATAGGTTGGCCGGTGGTTCCGTTGATCCAGTGGGGGTATGCGCCCAGGTACTGCGGCACCTGCGTGCGCAGGAAAGTGACGATCTGCTGCACGCGCGCCCGCGCATCGGCGCGCGTGATGAAACCGCGGTCCGCCGCCATGATCATGGCCATCACGCCCATGCCGGTGCCACCCGAGGTGCAGACATCGCCCGAGGTGGTGCGTTCGCGCGACAGGCCCGAGACGGGGTGGCCGTGATCCCAGAAGTATCGGAACGCGGCCTCCTGCGTGCGGTCGAGGAACTCGGCGTCGGTGAGCGCGCGCGTGGTGATCTGCGATGAATCACTCGGCGGCGACAAGCGCAGTCCCATGTCGGAGGCGATCACGCGATAGCGCGCGGTGACTCCCGTCGCGTCCAGCCAGTCGATGGCGCCGCCCTCTTCGGATGGGGCAATGCCAACGCGTGTCCAACCGGTGCCAGTGTTCCGCTCGATCCGCACCATGTCGATGTCGGCGTTGGCCGGTGCGTCCCAGCCGATCTCGGCGTGTCGTTCGTGCTCGCGCACGCGAAAACCCGCTGGCGTCGGGGGCGGGGTTGCGTCGGTGTCGACGAAGCGGATCTCGTCCACGTTCACCAAGCGAGTGGCAGTGGTGGCCACGCCCGGTGTGGCGCCGAAGAAAACCAGCTTGAGCGCGTTCAGGTCCATGATGCCGGCGTTGGCCTGGAACCAACTCATCGGGATGACGACGCGCGTCCAGGTGGCGCCGGGTGCAGAGGCGATGGCAAGGTTGAGTGGGAAGCGCGAGGTGCGATGATTGGCATTGTCCTCGATGAACACCGAGGGCAGCTCGGCCAAGGGAATAGTCGCGCTCGGGCGGATGTAGAACACCAGCGAGTCCAGGCTCGCGACCGAGACTGGCTGAAACCCCGGGGTGATGGCGGCCAGGGCCCAGTCGCCCGTTGTGCTCGAGGTGTAGAGCAACCGGAGCGAGTTGCGCCCGAGGAAATACTGCACGGTATCGACCGGGAACTTGCCGTTGATCGCCAGGCTCACGAAGCCCGGGCTGGTGCGATAGCCATAGGACAGGTCGGTCGAACGCGCCGTGGGGCTGTCCGCGAACAGGCGGAATCCGCCGGCCGAGGCAGGCCGGCTGGTGGAGACAAGGGCGAGCAATGCCAGAAGCAACCCAGCGCGAGGTGTCATATGAGGAATGGTAGGCGGGTGACTCCACCCATTGCAAACGTTTACATCAAGCGATTCCTCAGGATTCACGGGCGCGTGACGGCAGACGGCTTGCGGCGCTAATCTAGCGTCATGGAACCCCTCGTCAAACGCCTGCCCTCACCCGCGGAATGGCGCCGCCGGGTGCGCATTGCCTGGATCGTGGCGCTGGTGGCCGACGCCGTGCAGTTGCTGGCCATACCCCTGTTCATACCGGGGGCAGCCTCGCCGTTCGACTCCGCGCTCGAGGTGGTGGTGAGCATCGCGCTATTCCGCCTGCTGGGCTGGCACCCGGCGCTCCTACCCGCGTTGTTGGGCGAACTCATCCCGGGCGTGGACCTGGTGCCGTCGTGGACCATCGCGGTCTTCATCGTGACGCGAGGACGGCCGGCGCTACGGCAACCGGACGACCCGCCGGCCGGCTGACGATTCGAGCGGCAGGCTACTTGAGTCCGGTGATCACGTGCAGGTCCACGAGCTGCATGTAATAGACGTAGCCGTAGATCTTGCCATCGGCGCTCGTCCGCACGCGCCCGATGCGGTAGATGCCGGTCGGATCGGGCGGGGTGAGTTCGCGCCAGACCTTGCGCTCCAGGGTCTCCATGTCGACGGAGTAGATGCGCGCCGGCAGCTCATTGCTGCGGTAGACCAACACCGTCTTCATGTCGTCCATCCAGCGCACCAGGCGATCGGCCCGGTCGAGACCGGTGGCAGGGTGCGGATCGCCGCCATCGACGGGATAGATCCAATGCTCCTCATCGGCACCCACGGCCGCCACCCCGGAACCATCGGGCAGGGCGTGGAACTCGATCGGGTTGATTCCCTCGGGGCTCAGCGCCTGTGCCTCGCCGCTCAGGCTGTCCACACGATAGAGGCGGATCCCATGTCCCGGCTCGTGCCCGGTGACCACCAGGTGCTGTCCGTCGGGAAACCAACGCGCCATGTGACAGTAGAGATTCTTCGTCTGGATCTCGCGCGGCTCGCCGACTCCGGTCGGGAGAAGTTGCAGGCGCCCTTCCTCCAGTGAAGCGACCCCGCCGGCCACCACCCACTGCCCATCCACCGAAAGCGCGCGTCCCGCGCCATCCCCCAGCCGAACCGCCGGCGAGCCGTCGGTCGCCCGGATGTACACCGAGCCCATGGCACCGCCCCCTTCGGCGGTCTCATCGAGAAGGAACGTGCGCCCATCATCGGAGATGTCCTGCAGCAGTGACCAGTCAAGCCACGACAGGTCGCGCTCGCGGTTCTCACCGGGCTCGAACGCGTTGATGCCCGCGCGCTCGGGACCGTGCCCCAACAGCACGCGGCCATCGCGCGCCAGATCGTGCAAGGTCATGTTGCTGGCCAGTTGCAGCACACGCCGCAACTTGCCCTCGAGCGTCACGGCATAGAGCCCGCGCGCCGCGCCGCCGCGGTCGGCTGTGAACCAGACCTCCTTGCCATCGGCCGACCACGCCAGTCCACGCAGCGTGCCCCAGGAAGCAGAGAGCACGCGACGCTCGCCCTTGCGGTCCACCACGCAGACATGGCCCGAGTCGGAGTTGCGCGAGGGGTGGTCGATGAAGGCGAGCACCTGACCATCAGAGGAGATGCGCACGATGCTGATCCAACCCGGTGTCTGATACAGCACGTTACCGAGCGGGAACTCCAGGCGCGTCATGCCAAGCTTTTCGCGCACCACGGCGATCTGCGTGCCATCCGGGCTCCAGTCGGCGCCGTGCACATCGTGCAACAGTTCGCGCGCCGCCCCGCCCATGGGAGGGACCCGCGCCAGCGTGCCGCGTCGGTCGAACGACGTGACGAACTCGGCGCGCAACAGCACCGCCATCTCGTTCGTATGCGACACGCTCAATAAATCGGTGTCGCGGAATCCCAGCGCGCGTGCCTCCGGATTGCCGATGTGCGCCCAGAACAGCTCGAGCGGCTTGCCCTCCCAGCTGGCGCTATAAACCACCGAGTTGCCGTCGGGGCTGAAACGCGCGGACCAGATGGCGCCGCGACGGAAGGTGATGCGTTGGTACTTCACATCGGGGTCAGTCTCGAGATCCGCGGCCGAGGGCGCAGCCGAGGCGCTGCCCGCGGTCTGCGCCAGCAGCTCCAGACTGAACGCCAGGTCGCGAGCCGACTCGAAGCGTTCGCTGGGATGCTTCTCGACGCAGCGGCGCAGCAAGGGCGCCAATCCGGGCATGAGGATGACCACTTCGGCAGGCAACGCGGGCGGCTCATCGCGGACGATGGCGGCCATGCTCTCGATTGCGGATTCCCGATGAAAGGGCGAGCGCCCATTCAACATCTCGTACAGTACGCACCCGAACGAGAACAGGTCGGCGCGATGATCCGCCACCTCGCCGCGGACCTGTTCGGGCGCCATGTAACCCACGGTGCCCATCACGCGTCCCATCTCGGTCATGGCCGTGGCCATGAGCGAGTCGGCCTGGGCGCCCGTGTGGCCCTCTGCGCGCGTCAACTTGGCGAGCCCGAAGTCGAGGATCTTGATGTGCCCTGCGCTGGTGACGAACAGGTTCTCGGGCTTGAGGTCGCGATGCACGATCCCCTTGGCATGTGCCGCCGCCAGCCCGTTCGCGATCTGGACCGCGTATTCCAGCGCCTTGCGCGCCGAGACCGCGCCGTTGTCGAGGCGGCTCCGGAGCGTCTCGCCGACCAGTAACTCGGTCACCACGAACGGCGCCCCGTCATGCGTGCCGACATCGAAGATGGCAACGATGTTCGGGTGGTTCAGCGCCCCGGCGGCCCGCGCCTCTTGGTCGAAACGGCGCAGGCGTTCGGGGTCCGAGCTGAACGCGACGGGCAACACCTTGATGGCGACATCACGGCCAAGGCGTGAATCATGGGCGCGATACACCTCGCCCATGGCCCCGCGGCCGATCAGATCGGCGATCGCATAGCGATCGAGACGAGTTCCAGCGGTCATGGACATGGTAAAGAATCATCGCACGGACCGAGTCACGCCGTCGAGTGCCGCCAGCGACAGTTCACCGCTTCAGGCTCAGCACCAGTACACCCGCGCCGACCATGGCGATACCGACCCAATCGCGCGCCGAAGGCCGCTCGCCCAGGAACGCCACCGCGAGCACGGCCACGAGCAGCACGCTCAGCTTGTCGACCGGCGCCACGCGCGAGGCATCGCCCAGCTTGAGCGCGCGGAAGTAACACAACCACGATGCACCGGTGGCGAGCCCCGATAACACCAGGAACGTGAGCGCGCGTGCGGGCAGCGTGGTGGGATCCTGCCACTTGCCGGTGGCTGCGACGATGCCGCCCAGGGTCACTGCGATCACGAACGTGCGCAGCAAGGTGGCGAGGTCGGAGTCCACGCCCTTCAAGCCGATCTTGGCGAGGATGGCGGTGAGTGCGGCGAAGAACGCCGAGCCCAGCGCCCAACTGAACCAACTCGAGGTGCTCCCCATCGGCGACCCCCTTATGTTCAGGGCAGCGCTCGCTGGAACCACTGCACGCTCCAGTAGCGATCGAACTTGCGTCCCACTTCGTCGAAAGTTCCCAACTCGGAGAAGCCCATGCGCCGATGCAATGCGACCGATGCGGGGTTCGGCAGGGCCACGCCTGCCAGCGCACGGTGCACGTCCTCGTTCGCGAGCTGTCCGAACAGTTCGGTATAGAGCCGCGTGCCAAGGCCCTGCCCATGCGCCTCGGGAGCAAGGTACACGCTTGTCTCGACCGAGGTGAGGTAGCCCGGTTTGGGCCGGTGCGCACTGCTGCTGGCGTAGCCCAACAGGGCGTCGCCCCTGACCGCCACCAGCAGCCGATGCGGCCCGCCTTCGGCGTGTTGATCGAACCACACCCGACGCAGTTCCACGCTCAAGGGGGTCGCGTCGAAGGTGCAGTGGTTGGTCTCGACATAATGATTGTAGAGCGCGGTCAGCGCCGGCAGGTCCGCATCTTGCGCGGCACGGATGCTCGGCGCCGGTGTCATGAGTTCATCGACTCCAGGAATTTCTTATTGGTCTTGGAATCGGCCATCCGCGTGATCAGGAACTCGATCGCCTCGACCGGACTCAACTCGGTCAGGAACTTCCGCAGGATCCAGACCCGCGACAGGACGTCGGGAGTCATCAAGATCTCCTCTTTGCGCGTACCCGAACGATTGATATCGATCGCGGGAAAGATCCTGCGTTCGGCGATCTTTCGGTCGAGGATGAGCTCCGAGTTCCCGGTGCCCTTGAACTCCTCGAAGATGACTTCGTCCATCCGCGAGCCGGTCTCGACCAGCGCCGTCGCGATGATGGTGAGCGAACCGCCGCCCTCGATGTTGCGGGCGCTCCCGAAGAAGCGCTTGGGCCGCTGCAGTGCGTTCGCGTCGACACCCCCCGAGAGGATCTTGCCCGAGTGCGGCACCACGGTGTTGTGGGCGCGCGCCAGGCGAGTGATGGAATCCAATAGAATCACCACATCGCGCTTGTGCTCCACCAGGCGCTTGGCCTTCTCGATCACCATCTCGGCCACCTGGACATGGCGCTCGGCCGGCTCGTCGAAAGTGCTCGAGACCACCTCGCCCTTGACCGAGCGCTGCATGTCGGTGACTTCCTCGGGGCGCTCGTCGATGAGCAGCACGATCAGGAAGCATTCTGGATGATTCGCCGTGATCGAGTGGGCGATGTTCTGCAGCAGCATTGTCTTGCCGGTGCGCGGCGGTGCGACGATGAGGCCGCGCTGCCCT
>JBDSKE010000036.1:0-3610 GCA_039917105.1 Candidatus Eiseniibacteriota bacterium
ATACGCAGCACGATGCGCTCCATGTCGATGGTGTCGTCGAACACCATGATCACCCCCGAGCCCAGCGATGCGCCGATCGCGCGCGTGTGCTCGAAGCTGAGCGATACGTCGATCTGATCGGGCGTCATGAACGAACCGGCCGCTCCGCCCAGGAGTATCGCGCGGAGCGGGCGCCCGTCCCGCACTCCGCCCGCACGTTCGAGGAGTTGACGCAGCGTCACGCCGAATGGCAACTCGTACAGCCCTGGCCGCTCGACGCAGCCCGAGACACAGAGCAGCTTGGTCCCTCTGCTCTGCTCGGTCCCGAAGGTGTTGTAATGCACTTCCGCTTGGCGCAGCACCTCGAGCACGGCTACCAGCGTCTCGACGTTGTTGACCGCCGTGGGCTGGTTGAACAGACCTTCCGTCACCGGGAACGGCGGCTTGTTGCGCGGCTCGCCGCGGTATCCCTCGATCGAGTTGAGCAGGGCGGTCTCCTCGCCACAGATATATGCGCCTGCGCCCAGACGAACCTCGATGTCGAAGGCGAAGTCCGCTCGTCCCGCGACGGCTGCCCCGAGCCAGCCCGCCTCGCGCGCGAGGGTGATGGCACGCGACAGGCGGGCCTGCGCTTCGGGATATTCGCCACGCAGGTAGATCCAGCCCTTGGTGGCTCCCGTCGCCCAAGCCGCGATCGTCATCGACTCGATGACCGCGAACGGATCCTGCTCCATGAGCACACGGTCCTTGAATGTCCCGGGCTCCGACTCGTCGGCATTGCACACCACGTGATGCGGCAGGGCTGGAGCGCGTGCGACGGCCGACCACTTGACCCCGGTCGGGAAGGCCGCGCCACCACGCCCGAGCAGTTTGGATTCGGTGAGTTCGGCAAGCACGCCCTGTGGCCCAAGCTCGAACGCACGCTGCAACACCTCGTAGCCGCCTGCGCGGCGATAGCCCGCGAGATCGTCGGGCGCCACCACTCCCACACGCCGTAACAGGCGCAGGCCGGCCTCGCCCTGCTGCACCAGCGGAACATCCTCGCGGACTCTGGCGCCCCCTCCGGCGAGCTCGGCCTCGAGGTCGGCAAGGTTCACACCGCCGAGCGCCGCATTCGCGCGCCCCTCTCCCGCGCGTTGGAACAGGGCCGCCGGCGCCTGCTCACACAGGCCCAGGCACGGGCTGCGCTTCCATGCCGCCCTGCCCCCTGCGCACGGCTTGCCCGCGGGACCGTGGGCGCGCTGCAATGAATCGATCAGCGACTCGGCACCGGCCGTGTGGCAGGCGATGTCGTCGCACACATGCACCACGGTGGGCGGAGTGGCTTCAAGCTCGAACATCGCATAGAACGACGCGACGCCGTGGATCTCGGCGGGCGGCACGCTCAGGCGCAGTGCCAGGTGGTTGACTGCACCAGGGCTGATCCACCCGATGCGAGCCTGGAGCGCGTGCAGCGCGGGCAGCAACAGGTGGCGTTGCGCGCGCGCGGCATGCCCGCCGAGCGCATGTTGCGTGTCGTCCGAAGCGTCACGTGCCCCGCCCTCCCAGCGCGAAGCCGGGGTGCCGAGGAACACCTCGATCGCGGCGCGTTCGTCATCCGTGGCGGTGGCGTCGTTGACCGGGAAGTCCAAGCGATTCTCCTAGCGGGTGGTCACGACGGAAGCGGCCGCGCGCTCGATCCGGACTGCAGCGGCCTTGAACTCCGCCGTGCCCGAGCGCGGATCGGTGGCATCGATGGTGATGATATTCGTATCGACCAGATCCGGAGCATGGAAGGTCATGAACACCAACCCCGGCCGCAGGTTCGTGTCCATGGCGATCTCGGTCTCGACGCGTCCCCGACGCGAGACCACCGCGACGCGCTCGCCCTCGGTCAGCCCCAGCGTCGATAAGTCCTCGGGCGATACGAAAATCGGATGGTCGAAACGCAACGGCGAGGCATACGACGCTGTCGCCACGCCAGTATTGAACGAATCGAGTCGGCGGCCAGTGGTCAGGCGCAGCGGGTATTCCCGCGTGATCTTGTCCACCGGGGGATCATCCACGACCACGCTGAACGGCGCCGCATCGCCTCGGAGCGCCGGATCAGTCTCCCACAACCTTGCATGCAGGAACGATGCGCCTGGACTGGCTTCATCGGGACAGGGCCAGGCAATGCCTCCCTCGGCTTCGAGCCGCGCGTAGGTCATGCCGCCGTGCATGGGCGAGAGCGTGCGCAGTTCGTCCCAGAGCTTCTCGGCCGTCACCTCGCCCCAGTCATGCCCCATGCGGCGCGCCATCTCGGCGATGATCGAGAAGTCATCGCGCGCCTCGCCCGGCGGATCGAGCGCCTTGCGCACGCGTTGCACCCGGCGCTCGCTCGAGGTGACCGTGCCTTCGGACTCGCACCAGGACGCGCTCGCGGGGAATACCACATGCGCCATCTCGGCGGTGCGCGTCATCACGATGTCGGACACCACCATGTGATCGAGCTCGGACAAGAGCTTGCGTGTGTGCACCACGTCGGCCTCGGACTGCGCCGGGTTCTCGCCAATCACCCACACGGACTGCAGTTCGTGGTGCTCCATCGCCTCGAACATGGCCGTCAGGTGCTTGCCGTAGTGCGGCAGAATGGGCACTCCCCAGGCGCGCTCGAACTTCGCGCGGGCCTGGGCATCCTTCTCGATGTCCTGGAAGCCCGCCATCTTGTTGGGGATCGCGCCCATGTCGCCCCCGCCCTGCACATTGTTCTGCCCGCGCAGCGGCTGCAGACCCGAACCCCGCCGGCCCACATGGCCCGTCAAGAGCGACAGGTTGATCAGCGCGAGCACATTCTCGACTGCGTTGTGATGTTCGGTGATGCCGAGCGTCCAACACACCTGAGCCGTGCGGGCATTCGCAAGCTCGTGCGCCAGCGCGCGGATGTGTTCGGCCGGCACGCCCGTGACCTTGGCACCGCGCTCAAGGGTCCACTCCTCGACCGAGGCCCGATAGGCTTCGAAGCCAACCGTGCCGCGCCGGATGAACTCGCGATGCTCCAGCCCCGAGGCGATAATCTCGCGCGCGATCGTGTTGGACAGCGCGATGTCGGTGCCCACATCCAGCCCCAGCCAGACATCGGCCCAGCGGGCCGAGGCGGTGCGCCGAGGATCCACCACGTACAGCCTGGCCCCCCGGTGGATGCCTTTGAGGACATGGTGGAAGAAGATCGGGTGCGCCTCACGCGCATTCGAACCCCAGAGGATGATGAGGTCCGTCTCCTCGATCTCCTGATAAGAACTGGTGCCGCCACCGACACCGAACACTGTCGCCAGACCGACGACGCTAGGCGCGTGTCAAGTTCGGTTGCACGAATCGATATTGTTGGAGCGCATCACTTGACGCGCGAACTTCGACGCCGCGAAGTTCATCTCGTTGGTCGCCTTGGAGCAACTGAACAGCCCGAACGCCTGCGGCCCGAGCGCGCGTGCGCGTTCGAAGCCGGCCACCGCTTTGGTAAGGGCCTCTTCCCAACTTGCCGGACGAAGCGCGCCGTTCTCGCGCACCCATGGTGTGGTCAGCCGTGCATGGTCCATGCTGCCTCCCAACTTTGCCTCTCGCTGTGAACTGCGGGTGACTGTCACGATAGTAGCGAAGCGCGGGGACGGGGGCG
>JBDSKE010000037.1:0-3415 GCA_039917105.1 Candidatus Eiseniibacteriota bacterium
AGGACCTTTGGGGGGGGAGGGATGGGCGGTGCGAGCTACCATAGCGATGTGCACGCGCTCTGGGTCGACCCCAAGAATCCCGAGTACGTGGTACTTGGCACCGATGGCGGTGTGTACATTTCCTACAATCGCGGCACGACTTGGCGTGCGGTGCTCGGCATCCCGGTGGGCCAGTTCTATCACGTCACGTATGACATGCAGTGGCCCTATCATGTCTACGGCGGGCTACAGGACAACGGGACCTGGCGCGCGCCATCGCGTCACTCGGGGGGCATCCCGAACCGGTTGTGGGAATCGCTCAACGGCGGCGACGGATTCTGGGCATTCCCCGACCCCAAGGATGAAGACCTCGTCTACACCGAGTACCAAGGCGGCAATATCTCGCGCGTGCGCATGTCCACGGGCGAGAGCAAGGACATCAAGCCCACCACCGGGCCTGGAGACCCGAAACTTCGGTTCAACTGGAACGCACCCATGCACGTGGGCGCCAGCGGCGCGCTTTATGTCGGGTCGCAGTTCCTGTATCGATCGCGTGATCAAGGCGACACCTGGGAAAAGCTGGGCGGCGACCTGACCACGAACGATCCGCTCAAACAGCAGCAGGATAAGTCCGGCGGCCTGTCGGTCGACAACTCCTCGGCCGAGAATCATTGCACGGTGTACGCCATCGGTGAATCGCCGAAGGACCCGGCCGTGGTCTGGGTCGGGACGGATGACGGAAACATCCAGCTGACGCGCGACGGCGGCAGGATCTGGACGAATGTCACTGCGAACCTGCCGGGGCTTGCCAAGTACACCTGGATCTCGTCCGTGAACCCTTCGACATTCGACGCTGCAACCTGTTTCGTGACGGCGGACGGACACTTCCTGAATGACATGCGTCCGCATGTGTACGTGACTCACGACTACGGCCACACTTGGAAGTCACTCGCCACCGACGCCCTCCGCGGCCATGCGCACGTGGTGAAGCAGGATCTGGTGAACCCCGAATTGTTGTTCGTCGGCACCGAGTGGGGGCTGTTCACCTCGCTGGACGGCGGACAACAGTGGGCACAGATCAAGGCGGGCATTCCTGATGTGGCGGTGCGCGACCTGGCCATCCACCCGCGCGAAGGTGATCTGTTGGTGGCAACGCATGGTCGCGGCATATTCATACTGGACGACCTGACGCCGTTGCGAAAACTCACGCGTGATGTGCTGGCATCGGACGGTGCCTTCCTCCCGTCTCGGGCGTCGGTGTTGATGATTCCCAGCAACGAGCAACGGTTCAGCGGGGACGCGGATTATTCGGGTGAGTCCCTGGCCGAGAATGCCTTCATCACGTATTACCTCAAGAAACGCCATGTGATCGGCGACTTGAAGCTCGAGATCTTCGACCCTTCGGGGAAACTGCTGAGCACGATCAACGGCGGCCGTCGACGCGGAATCAATCGAGTCGACTGGCCCATGCGACTCAAGGGTCCCAAGTTGGCGCCTGCAGCGAACCTGGTGCCCAACTCCTTCGCCTTCGTCGGGCCGCGTGCAAAGGCAGGCGAATACACCGTGAAACTCACGCGCAACAAGGATGTCTACACTTCGACGATTGCGCTCGTGTCCGACCCACGCTCGACGCACACCACGGCCGACCGTGCCGCCCAGAGCGAGTTGGTGCTGGACCTCTACGACAGGGTCATGACATTGACTTACACCGTCGAGTCCGCAGCCACAGTGGGCGAAAGCGCGCTGGCGAACGCGAAAGTCCTCAAGCAGGGCGAGCCCCTGCGGACCAGACTCGAGGTGTTCGCCGCGGACATCGACCGTTGGCGCGGCACGATGGTCGCGATCCGAGAAGGCGGCCGCCTGACAGGCGAGGAGCAACTGCGCGAAAAACTCGGCGACCTCTATGGGAAAGTGAATGGCTACGATGGCAAGCCGACAGCGTCGCAGACGCAACTCAGGGGCGTGCTTCTGACCCAACTGACGGCGGGGCAATCGGCAATCGACGCGATGCTCGCCAAACGCTTGCCCTCCCTCAACTCGGCGCTGGTGTCGCACAAGCTGGCGCCGCTGAAGCGGCCTTCTCGAACGGAGTGGGACGCGGCGCAGAAGGACAAATAGCCACTCCCCCCCGGACCGACTTCCGGCCGCGACGCAGCAGAAGTCGCAGCGCCTTCAGCGCTTTTTCGCACCTCGCTTGGGGGCATGTTCAGCGCCCCATTGGGCGATCATGCGCAACGCCTGTTGCACGCGGCGCACGCGTGTCTCGGGACGTTTGGCATCCTCGATGAACTCGGCGTACGACTTGCGATGCGAAGGCGGCATGGCGTTGTACGCGACGCGCGCGTCCGGATCGTC
Source organism: Candidatus Eiseniibacteriota bacterium (assembly GCA_039917105.1). GTDB lineage: Bacteria > Eisenbacteria > RBG-16-71-46 > RBG-16-71-46 > RBG-16-71-46 > CAIXRL01. Next base: position 2,335 of record JBDSKE010000037.1, read on the forward strand.
CTTGAGCCCCTGTTGCAGTTCACTGGGGACCTCGGCGGTGCGCGGTGCGGGGTCCACCTTGAGTCCCACGCGGACCGAGTCGCCAAGCTCGACACCCGTCTTCTCGCGCATCTCGGCGGTGAAGACGATGAAGTGACCGCCCTCGCCGTCGGCCTTGGCGATGCGCTCGAATGGCACGCCGTCCACAGTCATGATCACATTCACCGGTCCGGGTCTTCCGAGCCAAGCGCTGGCCTGCGGTGGAAGGAACAGATGCGGCCACATCCCCGTGGGCCCGCGATCGGTGAGCGTCGCCTGGAAAGCGATCGAGGTGGCTCGCTTCGCGCGGGGCGCGGGCACGGCGACGGACTTGGGCTGCACCTTGGTGGTGGTCATGACGGGCTCCTTCAAGAAGACGTCGGGCGACCGATCGCGCAGGCGCGAGTCGCATACAGGATAGCCCCCTCCGTGGCGGTCAGGGCAAGCTCCTTCCTGCAGGGCCCGTTTCAGGCGGATGGCGCTTCAGCCCTTCACGGCGGTCGGGTTCTCGCTTGCACGACCAGCGCTGAAGTAGGCGTCCTTGAGCCGCTTCATCATGTCTTCCCGCTTGTCGTACAGGCGCTTGCGGGGTCGTGGCGCGTGCTTGGCGAGCGCGTAGGCGGTCAGCAGCGGCAGGCCGATCGTGGAGTCCGTGTAACAGATCACCGTTCCCGGTAATTGCTCGGGATCGATCTTTCCCCAGCTCACGGCTTCGGCCGGCGTCGCCCCGGACAGACCCCCGGTGTCGGGGCGGGCATCGGTCACGGCAAGGAAGTAGTCGTGGCCTTTTTCAGCGATGCCCAGCACTTCCTGCAACTGGGGCTCGGTCTGCAACACGAAGTTCTTGGGGCTGCCCCCGCCCAGGATCCACACGCCACTCTTGCCGCCGTTGGCTTTGGCGTCCCAGACGATGCCCGCGGTCTCATTGACATCGGCATTCACATCGATGAGCAACTGGTTACCCTCGAGCGCCTTTGCTGCCACATTCATGCCGATACTCGAATCGCCTGGAGACGAGGTATAGATGGGCACTCCGAACTCGAAGGCCGCGGCCAGCAATGAA
>JBDSKE010000038.1:0-12413 GCA_039917105.1 Candidatus Eiseniibacteriota bacterium
GGCTCCGGGATGAACGTGTCGATCGCCGTGAACAGCTCGTCGATCGGCTTGCAGATCTTGTCGTCCTTGGGGTTCTCAACGGCCGCCTTGGACTGCCCGCGGATCACCGGGGTCTTGTCCCCGGGGAAGCCGTACTTGTTCAGCAGCTCGCGGACCTCCAACTCCACCAGGTCCAGCAGCTCGGGGTCATCCACCAGGTCCACCTTGTTCAGGAAGACCACGATGTGCGGCACGCCGACCTGGCGCGCCAGCAGCACATGCTCCCGCGTCTGCGGCATCGGGCCGTCGGCCGCCGACACCACCAGGATCGCCCCGTCCATCTGGGCCGCGCCCGTGATCATGTTCTTCACGAAGTCGGCGTGGCCCGGGCAGTCGATGTGGGCGTAGTGACGCTTCTCCGTCTCGTACTCCACGTGCGCCGTCGCGATCGTGATCCCGCGCTCGCGCTCCTCGGGAGCGTTGTCGATCGAGCCGTAGTCACGAACCGAGATCTTCGGGTTGTTCTGCGCCAGCACCATCGTGATCGCCGCCGTCAGCGTCGTCTTGCCGTGATCCACGTGGCCGATCGTCCCCACGTTCACGTGCGGCTTGTTGCGCTCGAATTTCGCCTTGGCCATGGTACGGAACCTCCGTTTCCTCTTCGTCTCGTTCGGCTATCAGTCTCAAGGATGTTTCACGGCGCCCGAAGGCACCCGTTCTAGCAGGGAATCAACCTTTCGCTTTCGCGACGATCTCATCGGCGACTGCCGCCGGGAGCGTCTCGTAACGCGAGAACTGCATGGAGTACACCGCACGTCCCTGGGAGATCGAACGCATGCGGTTCGCATAGCCGAACATCTCGGCCAGCGGCACGGACGCCGCGATGACCCGCGCCGTACCGCGTTGGAACATGCCACCGATACGGCCACGGCGGCTGGAAAGGTCGCCGATGATGTCGCCCATGTACTCCTCGGGCACCACCACCTCGACATCGAAGATCGGCTCGAGCAGCCGCGGCTTGGCCTTGGCACAGGCCTCTTTGAACGCGATCGAACCCGCGATCTTGAATGCCATTTCCGAGGAGTCGACGTCGTGGTACGAACCATCGACGAGCGAGACCTTGAGGTCGACCATCGGGTAACCGGCGACGATGCCGCTGCGCAGCGCCTCCTCGATACCCTTCTCGACGGCCGGGATGTATTCCTTGGGAATGACGCCGCCGACGATCGCGTTCTCGAACACGAAACCGGAACCCGGCTCCAGCGGCTCGATCTCGATCGTGACGTCGCCGTACATACCCTTGCCACCCGTCTGGCGGATGAACCGGTGCCGCTGTTCGGCCTTGGTGGAGATCGTCTCGCGATACGCCACTTGAGGCTTGCCGACGTTCGCCTCGACCGTGAACTCGCGCTTCATGCGGTCCACGATGATCTCGAGGTGCAACTCGCCCATTCCCGAGATGATCGTCTGCGAGGTCTCCTCGTCCGTGCGCACACGGAACGTGGGGTCCTCCTCGGACAGCCGCTGCAGGGCCACGGCCATCTTCTCTTCGTCGACCTTGGACTTGGGCTCGATCGCCACATCGACGACCGGCTCGGGGAACGTCATGGCCTCGAGGGCGATGGGGTGCTCGAGCGAACACAGCGTGTGGCCCGTGGTCACCTTCTTGAAGCCGATACCCGCCGCGATGTCACCCGAGAGCACCTCGGTGATCTCCTCGCGCTTGTTCGCGTGCATCTGCACCAAGCGCCCGATGCGTTCCTTGTTGCCCGTGGTGGGGTTCAACACGGTGTCGCCCGTGTTGCACTTGCCTGAATACACACGGAAGAACGTCAGGCGGCCGACGTATGGGTCGGTCATGATCTTGAAAGCCAGCGCCGAGAACGGCTCGGAATCGCCCGGGTGACGCTCGATGTGCTCGAACGTGTAGGCGTGATGCCCCGAGATGGCCGGCTTGTCGTTGGGCGAAGGGAGGAAGTCCACGACCGCATCGAGCAGGCGCTGGACGCCCTTGTTCTTGAAGGCCGAACCGCACAGCACCGGGTTGATGATGCCCGCGAGCGTACCCTTGCGGATCGCGCGGAACAGGTCCTCGGAGGTGTACGGCTTCTCGTGCAGGTAATCGTCGAGCAACTGCTCGTCGTACTCGGCAACGGCCTCGACCAGATGGAAGCGCGCCTCTTTGGCCTGTTCGACCAGGTCGCGGGGGATCTCCGTGTCGATCAGCTTGGTGCCGTCGGAGTGATCTTCGTAGGTGATGGCCCGCATCGAGACCAAATCGACCGTGCCCTGGAACGTGTCACCGGCGAAGATGGGCATGTTGATGGGCACGGCCTTGGCACCCAGGCGGTCCTTCATCATCTGGACGACATGGTTGAAGTCGGCACCGACGCGATCCATTTTGTTGACGAATGCGATGCGGGGGACGTTGTACTTGTCCGCTTGGCGCCAAACGGTCTCGGACTGGGGCTCGACACCGCCCACGGCGCAGAACACGGCGACGGCTCCGTCGAGCACGCGCAACGAGCGCTCGACTTCCACGGTGAAGTCCACATGGCCGGGGGTGTCGATGATGTTGATGCGATGATCGCGCCACAGACACGTGGTGGCCGCGGAGGTGATAGTGATGCCGCGCTCACGCTCCTGCTCCATCCAGTCCATCGTGGCAGCGCCTTCGTGCACCTCGCCCGTGCGGTGGATCCGGCCGGTATAGAAAAGCACGCGCTCGGTCAAGGTGGTCTTGCCGGCGTCGATATGGGCCATGATCCCGATGTTGCGATATTTGTCGAGCGCAGTCTGCCGAGCCATCTGAGGTCACATCCTTGCACTGATCGATGAAGTACTTCGGAGACACCACCTGCCTTTCGTTGAAGAAAGTGCGGTGATGAGGCTTGAATCAGCGGTGAGCATGCAAGAGCGAGCGGAACTCAGGAGATCCGCGTTACTCCCAGGCCGGCGAGTGGCCGACCTTCGTCACAGCTGGGTTACCAGCGGTAGTGTGCGAAAGCCTTGTTGGCTTCAGCCATTTTGTGGGTGTCTTCGCGCTTCTTGACGGCGCCACCCTCGTTGCGAGAGGCGGCCATGATCTCGTTCGCGAACATCTCGGCGAACGTGTGGTCCGCACGCTGGCGGGCATAAGTGATGATCCAGCGCGTCGCCAGAGCGTTCCGGCGATCGGGACGGACTTCGACCGGCACCTGGTAGTTCGCGCCACCGACGCGACGCGACTTCACCTCGAGCACCGGCTTCACATTGTTCATGGCCTGCTTGAGGACCGCCATAGGCTCCTGGCCGGTCTTCTGCTCGATCATGCCCATCGCCTTGTAGAAGTGGCGTTCGGCTGTCGAGCGCTTGCCGTCACTCATGATCGCATTGATGAAACGCGTCACGAGAACACTGTCGAACTTTGGATCGGGCACCGATTCACGGCGAACGATCCCGCCCTTACGAGGCATTCTTTGATCCTCTCATCGATCCGGCCCCGCCCTGATGGACGGATGCCGCTGAAACGCGCGCGCGGCGGCCATTGCGAGCCGTCGCGCGGACGCAGCTTCTTACTTGGATTTGGTGCCGTACTTGGAACGGCTCTGCTTGCGACCTGCGACACCGCTGGCGTCCAGCGTTCCACGAACAATGTGGTAGCGCACCCCCGGAAGGTCCTTCACACGACCACCGCGGATGAGCACGATCGAGTGCTCCTGGAGGTTGTGCCCCTCGCCCGGGATATAGCAGGTCACTTCGATTCCATTGGTCAGCCGGACGCGCGCCACCTTACGGAGTGCGGAGTTCGGCTTCTTGGGTGTGGTCGTGTACACGCGAGTGCACACCCCACGCTTTTGCGGGCAGGACTTGAGCGCAGGCGCTCCAGTCTTGCTTTTCTGTGGCCGCCGCCCATGACGGACGAGCTGGCTCAAAGTCGGCACAGTCTACCCCCGGAAGCTGTCGATATCGGGTTGTTCGCGGACTGAGGGCACGGCATCAGTGTGGTACTTGCTCCGCCGTTGCCGCGAAGGACCGGAAATCTAAGTTGTCTGGTTGCTGGTGTCAAGCGGATTGTCCCCGGTCCACCGGCCATCCCCGCAGAGGGGGTTGGCCGGCGCCGGTGCGACTGGTATTAGGCTGTCTTGGCTCCCTCATCCTCGATCTCGATGGTGACCGTCGGGACCTCCTTCTCGGCATCCAAGCGTACCCTACGGTACACCGGCATGCCGGTTCCGGCCGGGATGAGATGGCCGATGATCACGTTCTCTTTGAGTCCCCGCAGCTGGTCCACCTTGCCATGGATCGCAGCCTCGGTGAGCACTCGGGTGGTCTCCTGGAACGAGGCCGCCGAGATGAAGCTCTCCGTGGACAACGAGGCCTTGGTAATCCCGAGCAGGAGCGGCTGGAATGTGGCCGGCGACTGTCCGTCCTCGAGCATCTTCTGGTTCTCCGACTGGACAACGAGTCGGTCGACGTGCTCCCCCTCGAGGAACGTGGTGTTGCCCGGATCCTCGATCCGCACCTTCTGCAACATCTGGCGCACGATGACCTCGATGTGCTTGTCATCGATACGCACGCCCTGGAGTCGATAGACCTCCTGGATCTCGTTCACGAGGTACTCCTGAACCTCCTCGATGCCCTTGATCTTGAGGATGTCGTGCGGATTGATCGGTCCCTCGGTGAGCTTGTCCCCTGCGCGTACCACCGAGCCATTCTGCACGTAGACGTGCCGGCCCTGCGGGATCAGGGCTTCCTGATCGTCGCCGTCCTCGCTCTTGATGGCGTACTTGCGCATGCCGCGCGTCACGCCGACGTATTCCACGGTGCCGTCGATCTCGGCCACGACCGCGGCGTCCTTGGGGCGACGCGCCTCGAACAGCTCGGCGACTCGCGGCAGACCCCCGGTGATGTCGCGCGTCTTGCTGGCCTCGCGGCGGGTCTTGACCAGCACTTCGCCCGCGCCCACCCGCTGGCCGTCACGCACATCGAGGCGCGCATCGGTCGGCAGTGGGTAGTGCGCCAACTTGTGGCCCTTGTCGTCGAGGATGTCGATGGCCGGCTGCAGCTCCTTGTTGCGATCCTCCATGATGACCAGGAGCTTCAGGCCCGACGTGTCGTCGACCTCATCGCGGACCGTGACCTTCTCCTTCACGTCCACGAAGCGGACGACGCCCGCCTTCTGCGTCACGATCGGATTGTTGTAAAGGTCCCAGTCGAACAACAGGGCCTCGGCACCCACCGCCTGGCCGTCCTCGACCACGAGGCGCGCGCCGTAGGGCACATTGAAGCGCTGCTTGATGCGACCGTCCGCGTCCTCGATCTCGAGCTCGGCGCCGTGCGTGACGCAGACCCAGAAGTCCGCGTGACCCTCGACCGTGTCCGGACCACCGTACTGGACGATCTCGAGATCCTTGAAGCGGATCGTGCCGGCTTCCTTGGTCGAAGTCTTGGACTGCTCGACGATACGGCTCGCTGTTCCACCGATGTGGAACGTACGAAGTGTGAGCTGCGTGCCCGGCTCGCCGATCGATTGCGCGGCGATGACCCCGGTGGCCTCACCCAGATCCACCATGCGGCCGGTGGCCAGGTTGCGGCCGTAGCACTTGGCACAGACGCCACGGCGCGAATCGCAGGTGAGCACCGAGCGGATGCGCATCTTGGCCAGACCCGCTTTGGAGGCCTCTTCGATGAGCTTGGTGACGACCTCGTCGATCATCTCGCCCGCTTCGACGATGGTCTCGTTCGTGATCGGGTGCACCACATCCTCTGCGGCGACGCGACCCAGCACGCGATCCGCGAGCGGCTCGATGATGTCCTCGCCGTCCTTGAGCGGGCGCACCGACAGACCACGGATGGTGCCGCAGTCCTCTTCGTTGATGATGACATCCTGCGCCACGTCGACCAGACGACGCGTCAGGTAGCCGGCGTCGGCCGTCTTGAGCGCCGTGTCGGCAAGTCCCTTGCGCGCGCCGTGCGTCGAGATGAAGTACTCGAGGACGGTCAGGCCTTCCTTGAAGTTGTGAATGACCGGGGACTCGATGATCTCGCCGATGCCGCCGGTGACCTTCTTCTGTGGCTTGGCCATGAGGCCACGCATACCGGCCAGCTGACGGATCTGCTCGCGATTACCACGAGCACCCGAGTCGGCCATCATGAAGATGGGATTGAATCCCTCGCGATCGCGCGCCAAGCCCTCGAAAGTCACCTGCTCCACATTCGTGGTCGCGTGGGTCCAGGTGTCGATGACCTTGTTATAGCGTTCGCCTTCGGTGATGGCGCCATCGCGGTAGTTCTTGTTGATGGCGTTCACCTCGCTCCGGGCGGACGAGATGATGGCGTCCTTCTCGGGCGGGATGCGGACATCGTCGATGCCCACGGTGAAGGCGCCCTGCGTGGCGTAGGCGAAGCCCAGGTCTTTTAGGTTGTCGAGCAGGTCCGAGGTGATCTCGCTGCCCAACATGGCGTAGCAATCCGAGACGATGCGCTCGAGCAGCTTCTTGTTCATGGATGCGTTCACGAAGCCGAGTTGCTTGGGGATCACTTCGTTGAACAACACGCGGCCCGCCGTCGTCACGACCCAACCACTGGGCTCGGGCTTGAGCAGCGGCAGGCTCGAGGCCCGCACTGCGATCTTGCCGTGCAGCGAGATCTGGCGATTGTCGAAGTAGGCCGAACGCACCTCTTCGGAACTGTAGAACCGCCGCAGCCGGCGCGGATCACCCGCCGGCACATTCGCCGCAACCGCGTTCGGGTCGAGGATCTCGCCCCGGTCGCGCGTCAGATAGTGACAGCCCAGTACGATGTCCTGGTGCGGCGTGGCCAAGGGGCGGCCGCTCGCCGGCGACAGGATGTTCTGGGTGCTGAGCATGAGCAGGCTGGTCTCGATCTGGGCTTCGAAGGAGAGCGGCACGTGTACGGCCATCTGGTCGCCGTCGAAATCAGCATTGAATGCCTGACAGACCAGCGGATGGATGCGGATCGCCTTGCCCTCGACGAGCACGGGCTCGAAGCCCTGGATGCCCAGACGGTGCAGGGTCGGCGCACGGTTCAGCAGCACCGGATGGTTCTCGATGATCTCGCCCAGGATGTCCCAGACTTCGGGCTTCTCGCGCTCCACCAACCGCTTGGCGCTCTTGACCGTCTGCACGAACCCACGGTCCTCGAGCTTGCGGATGATGAAAGGCTTGAACAGCTCGAGTGCCATGTTCTTGGGCAGCCCGCACTGGTTCAGCTTGAGCTCCGGTCCAACGACGATGACCGAACGACCCGAGTAATCCACGCGCTTGCCCAGCAGGTTCTGGCGGAAGCGTCCCTGCTTGCCCTTGAGCATGTCCGAGAGCGACTTGAGCGGGCGATTGCCCTGACCGCGCACGGCACGGCTGCGACGGCCGTTGTCGAACAACGCGTCGACGGCCTCCTGCAGCATGCGCTTCTCATTGCGCAGGATGACTTCGGGGGCCTTGATATCGATGAGCTTCTTGAGGCGGTTGTTGCGATTGATCACCCGACGATAGAGATCGTTGAGGTCGGACGTGGCGAAACGGCCACCCTCGAGCGGCACCAACGGACGCAGGTCCGGCGGCAGCACGGGAACGCACTCCAGGATCATCCACTCGGGACGGTTCCCGCTGTGGCGGAACGCCTCGACGATCCGAAGGCGCTTGAGCAGCTCCTTCTTGCGCTGGACGGAGGTCTCCATCTTGGCCTGTGCGCGCAGATCGGTGGAGAGCTCATCCAGGTCCAACTCGCCGAGCAGGTCACGGATGGCATCGGCACCCATCTTGGCCTTGAGCCCGGACTCCGGTTGCTCATCCATGATCTCGTTGTACTGGTCCTCGGAGATGATCTCGCGCTTCTTGAAGCCGGTGGTTCCCGGCTCGATCACCACATAGGATTCGTAGTACAGGATGCGCTCGAGGTCACGGATGCTCATGTCGAGCAGGTGACCGATGCGGGAGGGCACGCCCTTGAAGAACCAGATGTGCGAGACCGGCACGGCCAGCTCGATGTGACCGAGCCGCTCGCGACGGACCTTCGCCTGGGTGACTTCGACGCCGCAGCGATCGCACACCACACCCCGATACCGGATGCGCTTGTACTTACCGCAGTTGCATGCCCAGTCCTTCACGGGTCCAAAGATCTTCTCGCAGAAAAGCCCATCCTTCTCGGGCTTGAATGAACGGTAGTTGATCGTCTCCGGCTTCGTGACCTCGCCATGTGACCAACTGCGGATCACGTCGGGCGAGGCAAGGCGGATGCGAATCTGGTTGAAATTGACGCGCCGGCGCTGGTCACGGTCATCGGTGCGACCGAAGCCCATCTTGCCCACAGCACTATTCAGCGTGGACTGCAGATCCGTGTCTTGGATCATGAGTGCACTCCCTTAGGCCGTGCCCTTCGTCCCGCATGTGGGTGACGACGAGCCGTATGGCCAGTACGCACAGGAACTCTCGATCAGTTCACTTCTTCGAACTGGACTTCAAGGCAGAGACTCTGAAGCTCCTTCACGAGCACGTTGAAGGATTCCGGCGTACCGGGTTCGGGTGGGTTCTCACCCTTGACGATCGCCTCGTAGATACGCGACCGGCCGGCGACGTCGTCGGACTTCACCGTGAGCAGTTCCTGCAGTGTGTAAGCGGCGCCATACGCTTCCAGCGCCCAGACTTCCATTTCGCCGAACCGCTGACCGCCGAACTGCGCCTTGCCGCCCAGCGGCTGCTGGGTGACGAGCGAGTACGGGCCCGTCGAACGAGCGTGGATCTTGTCATCCACCAAGTGACTCAGTTTGAGCATGTACATGTAACCCACGGTGACGCGCTCATCGAACGGCTCGCCCGAGCGGCCATCGCGCAGGAAGCTCTTGCCATCCTCTGCAAGACCCGCCGCCGCGAGTTCGGCCTTGATCTCGTCCACTGTGGCACCCGCGAAGACCGGAGTGGCGCACATGTACCCGAGCTTGCTCGCCGCCCAACCCAAGTGCGTCTCCATGATCTGGCCGATGTTCATACGCGAGGGCACACCGAGCGGGTTCAGGACCATCTCGACGATGCCGCCATCCTCCAAGAAGGGCAGGTCCTCCTCGGGGACGATCTTGGACACGACGCCCTTGTTGCCATGGCGCCCGGCCATCTTGTCGCCCACCGAGAGCTTGCGCTTCTTGGCGATGTACACCTTCACGAGCTTGACCACACCCGGCGGCAGTTCGTCGCCGCGCGTGACCTTCTCGATCTCCTTCTCGAGTTCCTTCTCGCAGCGGGCGAACGCGCTCTGCGCGCCGTCCATGGCCTGCCAGAAGCGCTCATTGCCCTTCTCGTCCTCGGTCACCGGAGTGCCCCAGGCCAGATCGTCCAGATCGAGCTCCTCGAGGAAATCGTCCGCGTATTTGCGACCCTTGCGGGCCAGCGGCTCGCCGGTGGACGCGCTCTTGAGCACGTTCACGAGCTGATCGTTGAGGATCTGCTTGATGCTCGACACGCGGACATCCGCGATCCGCTCACGCTCCTTCTTGGACTCGCGGCGCAGCTTCTCGATCTTCTTCTTTTCTTGGACCTTGGTGCTCTCGTCCTTCTCGCGACGCGAGAAGACCTTGATATCGAGCACGATGCCGTCCATCCCCGGAGGCGCCTTGAGCGAGGCGTCACGCACGTCGCCGGCCTTGTCACCGAAGATCGCCTTGAGCAACCGCTCCTCGGGGCTCAGTTCCTGTTCGCCCTTGGGGGTGACCTTGCCCACGAGGATGTCGCCCTGGCGCACGCGCGCGCCAATGCGGATCACCCCTTCTTCGTCGAGATTCTTGACCGCCTCCTCGGAGACGTTCGGGATCTCGCGGGTGATCTCCTCAACGCCACGCTTGGTGTCGCGGACCTGGAGCTCGAACTCCTCGATGTGGATCGAGGTGAACACATCGTTCTTGATCAGGTTCTCGCTGACCATGATGGCATCTTCGTAGTTGTAGCCGGCCCACGGCATGAACGCGACCAGACCGTTCCGGCCGAGCGCGAGCTCGCCATCACGGGTGGCCGGCCCATCACCGATGACCTGGCCCCGCTTGACCTTCGTTCCCTCGGCGACCGTGGGACGCTGGTTCAGGCAAGTGTCCTGGTTCGAACGGCGGAACTTGGTGAGGCGATAGATGTCGAGGTTGGGCTGATCGGAGTAATCGATCGGCGCCTCGTCCGGATCGCGCTCGTAACGCACGGCGATCATCTCGCCCGAAACGAACTCGACCACGCCCGAGCGACGGGCCAACACCAGCGCGCCCGAATCCTCGGCCACCTTGTCCTCGAGCCCGGTGCCCACATACGGGGCATCGGTCACCAGGAGCGGCACCGCCTGACGCTGCATGTTGGAACCCATCAACGCACGGTTGGCGTCATCATGCTCGAGGAACGGAATGAGCGCCGCAGCCGGGGACACCAACTGGATCGGCGACACATCCATGTACTCGACCGCGGTCCGCTCGACGTTCGGGTACTCGCCCTTCATCCGCACGGTGAGATACTCGTCATCGAGCTTGCCGGACCTCTTGTCGAAGCCGGTGTTGGCCGGCGCGATGCGCGCACGGTCCTCGACGTCGGCCGCAAGGAACTCCGGCTTCTTGCGGTCCACCAGTCCGTCCTGCACGCGGAAGTAAGGCGTCTCCAGGAAGCCGAACTCATTCACCTTGGCGTAGGTGGAGAGGGACGAGATCAGGCCGATGTTCGGGCCTTCCGGCGTCTCGATCGGGCACACCCGGCCGTAGTGCGTGTAATGCACGTCACGCACTTCGAAGCCGGCGCGATCACGCGTGAGGCCGCCCGGTCCAAGCGCCGAAAGACGACGCTTGTTCGTGAGCTCGGCCAGCGGATTGGTCTGGTCCATGAACTGCGACAACTGGCTGGATCCGAAGAAGCTCTGGATCACGGCCGAGATGGTGCGCGAGTTCACGAGATCGGTCGGAGTGATCTGCTCCTGATCCTGCAGCGACATGCGCTCACGGATGATGCGGGCCATGCGCGCCAGGCCGATGTTGAACTGGTTCGCGAGCAACTCGCCCACCGAGCGCACGCGCCGGTTGCCGAGGTGATCGATATCATCGGTGACCGCCGGTTCGTCGCCGCGCGGGGTGACGACCGCGCCGCTGGTGCGAAGCAGGAGCAGGTACTTGATGATGACGATGAAGTCCTCGCGGCAGAGCGTGGCGTGGTCCAGTGCCGGGAAGCCCAGGCCCAGGCGCTTCTGCACATCGCGGCCCGGCAGCAGCAGCTCGTGCGGCAGCTTCTGGTTGAGCTTGTAGCGGCCCACGCGCGCCAAGTCGTAACGCTTGGGGTTGAAGAACAACTTGTTCAGGATCTCGCGGGCTGAATCGGCGCGCGGCGGCTCGCCCGGACGAAGCAGGTTGTAGATGCGGTGCAGCGCCTCTTCCTGCGTGCGGGTCTGGTCCTTGCGCAAGGTGTTGCGCATGACATCCGCGTCGTCCTGGTGCGCGATCGCGAAGACCTCGAGCTCCTCGAGCCCGGACTTCTTGAGGATCTCGACCTTCTCGGCCGTGATCTCCTCGTTCGCCTCGAGCAGGATCTCGCCCGTGGATTCGTCCATCAGGTCCTGGGCGCAGATCCGGCCAAGCGCGTTCTCGGCCTTCTTGCCCTTCACATCGAGCACGTCCTTCTCGTAGAAGAGCTCGAGAATCTCGCGATCGGACACGAATCCCAGCGCACGCAACAACACCGTGACCGGAAGCTTGCGCTTGCGGTCGATGTGCACGTGCATGATGTCGTTCACGTCGAGGCTGAACTCCACCCACGATCCGCGGTAGGGAATGATGCGCGCGGTGAACAGCTGCTTGCCGTTGGGATGGGTCAACTCGTCGAAGAAAACGCCCGGCGAGCGGTGGAGCTGCGAAACGATCACGCGCTCCGCGCCGTTGATGATGAACGTTCCGCTGTCGGTGATGAGCGGGAGTTCGCCGAGATACACCTCCTGCTCGATCACGTCCTTGTCGCGCTTGACGCCGTCGACTTCTTCGCGCGTGATCAGGCGCAGACGTGCCTTGAGGGGTGCCGAGTAGCTGAGGTCGCGCTCAACGCACTCATCCATGGAGTACTTGGGTTCGCCGATCTCGAAGGCAACGAACTCGAGCGAGAACAGCTCGCGAGCATCGGAGATCGGGAATACCCCGGTGAACACCTCCTGCAACCCTTCGTTGCGGCGGCGCATCGGGTCCAGATCCATCTGCAGGAAATCACGGAAGCTCTTGAGCTGGACCTCGAGCAGGTTCGGAATCTGAAGATTCCATTGCGCGTCGATCTTGGAGAAGCTCTTCCGTTCTTTGCGGCGTGCATTCTTCAAAGCCATCCCGCCTTTCTATCGAGGCCGGACATCGGGCTCTCGACTGCGTGGGCTTGGTCGCGGCGTCAGGAAACAGGACCGAGGGTGTCCTACCTGCGAAGCCACGGGGGTTTGTGTTTCCTCGC
>JBDSKE010000039.1:0-8482 GCA_039917105.1 Candidatus Eiseniibacteriota bacterium
GACCTCGAGCTTGCGGTCCAACCCCCATGGCCAGCGAAAGCGCGCGGCGATGGCGGCGCGTTCGACCGGGGCATGCCAGTGCAGCGGGCGCGATTCTCCGCGCAGTTCGTCGGCGAAGTCGGGGTCAACCGCCTCGCCCGCCAGCCACGCAAGGTCGCGAGGCGCAGGCGTCGCTCGCTTGGGCCGTTGCGGAGTGGTGAGTCGATGCTTGGCGAGTTGGCGGGACAACCACCCCACCATGCGCGGGCGCAGGTCGGATAGGACGTTGAAGCACTCGTGCGCGCCGCGCGGGTAGTAAACCAACTCACGTTCGCAGTGCGCGGCGTCGAAGATACGTTGGGATTCCTCACCGGGCGTGATCATGTCGTACCCACCACCGGCGAGCATGAGCGGACGATCGAATGTTGGCAGGGTATGTTCGAGGGTGATGCGATGGATGTGCCGTCCCATCTCGGCCTCCTCCATCTGGTACAGAGCCGCCAGTTCGCGCCGCATGCTGGACAGCGTCACGTCCCAGTAGACGTCGGCCGAGAAGGGCGGGCTGACCGCCGCCACCGCGCGCACGCGCGGGTCATGCGCTGCCATCCGGATGGCGCAGTAGCCGCCGAGCGATAATCCAAGGTAGGCGACGGCGTCGGGATCCAACTCGGGAAGGCTCTCGATGTGGTTCATGATCGCCACGCCCACGGGGCGCGGCTCTCCCACATATGACAAGCGATGGAATGTTTCGCCCAGCCCGGGGCCGTCGAACGTGATCGTGGCGATTCCGCGTTGCAGGAAGCTGTCACTCCACCAGTGCAGTTCTTCCTTCACGGCGTTGGTGCCATTGAACAATACGACCACGGGCCGCGGGCCATCACCCGGCGGAACCCGCAGGTAACCCCTGATCAGGCGATTGCGGAACGGCGCCTCGAATGGCACCGCGGGGACTTCGAAGTAGGGCGAGGCCTGCGCGTAAGCGCGCACGCACGCGGCATGCAGCTGCTTCTTGCGCTCGGGGTCGAGGAAGACCACATACTGCGAGAAATTGTACGCGGCGGATGCGTTCAGGAACCGCGCGGCAGCTTCGTCGTGCTTGCCCAGAGCCAAGGCGTCACGACCGCCCTGTTCGAGCGAGCGCCCCAAGGATTCCCATTCGTCGACCCATGACACCAAGCTGCCCACGCGGCCGAGCACGAAATTCAACTGGTCGGGCGTCACGCCATGCGAGGTGAACTGCAGCTTGGCCCACGCCGGCATCTGGCGGGTGAGGCCCAGTTGTAGGCTCATGCGCAAGAAGCCTGGCCGCAGCAACTGGCTGCGCAGCATGTGCGGCACAAGCAACTCGAGTCGACCACCTTTGACTTGCATGGGGCACCTCGATGCACCTGATGGTCCGCGACCCGCCGCGGGCTGAATGTGCCGTTGGCAACCAATCCCATCGCGGCTCGACGACATCAACGTTAACTGTGCATGCCCCGTGCCACGGCGCCTACGCCATACGCCTCATACGGTTTCGGAGCAGTGAGGGCTGGGCTTGGGCGTTCTGACATGGGACTGGGCCACAGGTTTCGCTGAGGCTGCGTCACCACACCCGTTCGTTGCGCGCCACGACCCAATCGCACTGGCCAGGAATCAAGTCTGGATTGTCAGCGCGCGGTAGGCGTCGCGCAGCTTGAGGCCCAGCTCCCTGGATGGCAGCTTCCGTCCGTCGAGCACTCCCACCGGAAGTATTTCTTGGACCGAGTTGGTGAGGATCACTTCGTCTGCCGTGTGCAGCGTGGCCAATGGGATGGCGGCTTCATGCGCGGGAATCCCATGTTCTGCGCACAGCCCCAGGGTGATCGCGCGGGCGACTCCGGCAAGCACATCGAGCGAGATTGATGGTGTCAGAATCTCGCCCGCGATCACCACGAACAAGTTGCTGGCAGCCCCTTCAAGCACCAGTCCTTCGGGCGAGACCAGAACCGCCTCGTCAACCCCGGCCGCGCGTGCTTCCTCTCGCGCCAGGTCCCAGGCCATGCGACTGGTGGTTTTATGCCGGCCGAGCCAACCCGCTGCGAAGGGGTGCGCGCTCAGGATCGCGGTGGCGCTTACCGCGCGTTGGCCGGCCCACAATCGCGCGGGCACCGATTCGGCTTCGATCCACGCCCCGGTGCGAGTGGGTCGACCGCCGGGAATGCCACGCGTGACCGTGATTCGCACGACCGCGTCGGTCAGGCTTTGCGCAGCGAGCAAGTCGGCGACGGCGTTGCGCAGTCGCGACGGCGAGGGCGGCACCGGGAAGCCCAACTCGGCGGCGGAGATCACCAGGCGTTCGATGTGCCGCTCCCATGCGAATGGTTCACCGGCGTAGGTGCGCACGGTCTCGAAGATCGCGCCGCCATCGCGCGCGCCTCGATCCCACAGGCTCAGGACAGCGTCCTCGCCGCGCACGAGTGAACCATTCACCCACGCGAGCTTGTCTGGGACTCGCACGCCGGGCGGCAGCGGTAATGTCACGCGCCCCTTCCGCGTGCCTGCGAGATCATCGAGCGCTCCCCATTCGATCGCGCAGCGTCAGCTCGCCGAGTACCGCCGAGAGTGCAAGGCGCACCCCTTCTGCCTTGACCAGTGACTCCTCGTATTCGGCGCTGGGGTCGCTGTCCGCGGTCACACCCCCGCCAGCGTGGAACAAAAGTCCCTCGGGGGTGGCGAGCACGGTGCGGATCGCGATCTGCCAGTCGGCATCGCAATCCCATCCCAGCCAGCCGATGGAGCCGGTATAGATGTGGCGGCGGACCGGCTCCAACGAGTCGAGGATCTCCATCGCCCGGATCTTGGGTGCGCCGGTGATGCTGCCGCCGGGAAAGCAGGCGTGCAACAGGTCGATCGCGTCGAGCTCTTGGCGCAATCGTCCGGTGACTGTGCTGGTCAGATGGTGTACCTGCGCGAACGACTCCAACTCGCACACGCTGGGGGTGTGGATCGATCCGACTTCGCATACGCGGCCGAGGTCATTGCGCAGCACGTCGATGATCATGACGTTCTCGGCACGGTCCTTGGCGCTGGCCAACAGCTCGGCGGCCAGTGCCGCGTCCTCTTCCGGCGTGGCTCCCCGCGGGCGTGTGCCCTTGATGGGGCGCGTCTCGATGTGTTCGCCCCGCAGTTCCAGGAAGCGCTCGGGACTGGCAGACATGATCGCATGATCGTCATAGCGCAGGTACGCGGCATAAGGTGCCGGCGTATGCTGTGTCATGGATTCATAGAGCACGGCCGACAAGGCGAGCCCGTCGCGCGTATCCACGCGCCAGCGCTGCGTGAGGTTGGCCTGGAAGATGTCGCCATGGCGGATGTGGGTTTGAACCGCCTCGACAGCCCGCCGGTAGCCGTCGGCGCTGAACGTGCTGGTCACGTTCGGCACCATGCCGGCGCGCTCCAAGGGTGGCAGCGTGCGTCCGGGGCGTTCGAGCAGCGCGCGGAAATAGTCGAGCCGCTGGCGCGCCCGCGCCACGGCATCGTCGCCTTCGAATGGCAGCCCGGAAGAGAACAGCCAAGTCTGCTGGGTGTCGTGGTCGTAGGCTCCCACCACATCATAGAGCGCGAAGATGAAGTCGGGCAGGCGCAAGTCGTCATACGCCAGGCTGGGCAAAGCCTCGAGTCGGCGACCGTAATCGTAGGACCAGTACCCAACCGCTCCGCCGACGAACGGTGCGCCGGTCCCGCGAACCGCGTCGCTGAATGGGGCGCGATCGCGGAAGCGGCGGAACGAGCGGATGGCTTCTTCGTGGTTGCCACCTCGGAAGATGGCAAACGGTTCGGCGCCAAAGAAACTCCAGCGCGAGCGTCGCGGGCCGGCGGCGTCGCCTTGTGGCATGGCGGACTGCAGCAGGAACGGATAGGGCCGATCCGCCAGCGCGCGAAGCGGCGCCAGTGCCCTCTGCATGTCGAGGGGGTGGATGAGCGGTAACTCGACACGCGGCGGCATGGTTGCAGATTAGGGGGCCAGGAGCGGGTGGGTCAAAGGTTCAGCGGGGCGGTCATTTCGACGTCCAATCCCAATCCCCGGTGCAGCAGCCTCACCGTGCGATCCGCGTCGGCTTCGCGCACCACGAAGGACAGGTTCACGCGCGAGGCGCCTTGCGAGATCATCTCGACGCACACACCGACGCCTCCGAGCAGCGTGAACACATGTCCGGCGAGGCCCAATCGGGTCGGGGCACCCTCGCCGACGACGGCGACCACGGCCAGGCCATCGCGGATCTCGACATGCCCGATGCCCTCGAGTTCGGCGAGTGCGTCCTCCAAGTGCGTGGTGTCATCGAGCGTCACCGAGATCGACACCTCGGAGGTCGTGACCAGATCCACCACCAGTTGGTGACGTCCGAACACTTCGAACACCCGCGCCAGGAATCCGTGTGCCAACAGCATGCGCGTCGAGGCGATGGTCACCGCGGTCACGTGCTTCTTGCACGCGATGCTCTTCACGCTCCAGGTCCCCGTGGTCGGTTCGGCACTCGGCGTGATGCGCGAGCCTGCGTCCTCGGGGCGGGCTGTATTGAGGATCCGCACGGGAACTCCGCGTTCCATGGCCGGCAGCAGTGTTTTAGGGTGAAGGACCTTGGCGCCGAAATATGCCAACTCGCTGGCCTCGGTGAACGACAGGTGCGGCACGGGCCGCGCCTCGGGCACCAGGCGCGGGTCGGCCGACAGCAGCCCGCTGGTGTCGGTCCAGATCTGGATCTCGTCCGCTCCGATGGCGGCGCCCACGAGCGCGGCGCTGTAATCCGAGCCACCACGCCCAAGCGTGGTGGGGCGTCCATCGAGCGTTGCGCCCAGGAACCCGGTCACGACCTCGACCTGCCCGCGCGGGGTGAGGGCGTGCGCCAAGCGCGCCGGGTGTTCAGGCAGCGGGTGCGCGGCACCGAAATGCTCGTCGGTGACCAGGCCGATGCGCCCGGCGTGGTGAGCGCTGGCTTGCAGTTGCCGCGCCCGCAGCCCGCATGCGAACAGTTCGGCCGCCAAGCGTTCGCCGAACGCGAGGATGCGATCACGATCGGCCGCCGCCAACGGGAACGGCTCCGTTTCGACGAGTGCTGCCTCGGCGCGCCATTCGGCATGCAGCGGATCGAGCGATGCCAGCGGCGAGCCCGTCTCATCCAGGAACGCAAGGTGGCGCTCGACCAGTAACTTCGCCAAGGCGTGGCGTTCCGGAGGGGTGGCGCAGAAAGCCACGAGCAGGTTGGTGATGCCGGCGAGCGCACTCACCACCACGATCGGCGGCTCCGCATCCTCATGCACTCGGCGTTCGACGAGTTCGAGCGCGAGCGCGAAGTTGCTCGCTATACCGACGGACGTCCCTCCGAACTTCATCACCACGCGACGCATGGGCTTCCCTTGGTTGAGTGAAGGCCCAAAAGTACGAAGCCGAGGCCGCCGGCGCAATGGCGGACCGTCACAACATCCTGTTGACGGCCCAGCCTGCGCGGTGACACCTTGGGCCAGGCTCAACTGTCGGCATGGATGCTGGCTTCCCTCGGATCATGTTCGATCTTCGAACGACGCATGGAGGCGTTTCCCTGAGTTCGCTACTCATCCAGGGCGGGACGCTGGTGTGTATGGATGCCACCGGCACGGTGTCACGAGGCGATCTGCTGGTCGTGGAGGACCGCATCGCCGCGCTGGGCGCCGCCATACCCACCGCACTCGCTGCGCTGCCCGATGGCCGCGCCACGCGCACGTTCCGCGCCGACGGCGCGCTTGTGCTGCCGGGATTCGTGCATGGGCACCTGCACCTGTGTCAGACGCTGTTCCGCGGCCTTGCCGAACAGAGTGATCTGCTCCGTTGGTTGCGCGAGCGCATCTGGCCGCTCGAGGTGGCGCATACCGAATCGAGCATGGCCGCTTCGGTGCGGCTCGGCGTGTGCGAACTATTGGCGGGTGGCGTCACCTGCCTGAACGACATGGGCACCGTGCACTACACCGAGGCGCTGGGAGAGACCTTGGCCGAATCGGGGCTGCGAGCCACCTTTGGCAAAGCACTCATGGATGTGGGTGATGGGGTGCCACCGGGGCTGCGCGAAGACGCCGCGCATGCCATGACCCAAGCGTTGGCGGTGGCCAAGCGATATCACGGCACTGCCGGGGGCCGACTGCGCGTGTCGCTGGCGCCACGCTTCATCCTGTCATGCAGTGAGGGATTGCTACGTGATGTGGCCGACGCCTCGCGCGAGAATGACTTGCTGGTGCACACGCATATGAGCGAAGCGCCGACCGAGGGCGCCGAAGTGCAGGCCGCGGTCGGCACCACCGCAACCCGTTACTTCGCCGAACATGCATTGCTCACGCCGCGGTTCGTGGCAGCGCACGGCGTGTGGTTGGACGACGAAGAGTTGCGCCTGATCCGCACGCATGATGCTGCGCTCGTGCATTGCCCGGGCAGCAACCTGAAGCTGGGCAGCGGACTCGCCGACGTGCGCGCATGGCGTCAGCACGGCATCCGCTGTGGCTTGGGCTCCGATGGGGCAGCCTGTAACAACCGCCTCGATACCTTCGAGGAGATGGGCCTGGCGGCCGGACTTGCGCGCGTCAAACATCGCGACGATCCCGTGCCGGCGCGGGACGTGGTGGCCATGGCCACCTGCGATGGCGCGCGGGCGCTGGGGTTGGGCGGGGTCACGGGTTCGTTGGAGGTGGGCAAGCAGGCCGATCTCGCCGTGATCGATATTTCGGCCGCGCATCACGCGCCCTTCGGGGAACTGGACCCGTATGTCACGGTGGTGCACGCGGCCCGCGCGAACGATGTAACGCTCACGGTGGTGGCCGGACGCGTGTTGTACGAGCGCGGCGCATGGACCACGCTGGATCCGCAGCGCGCGGTGGCTGATGCGCGCGCCGAGGGTCGCGGCCTGGTGCGCCGCGCCGAGATCGTGGGGCTGGCGTGATCATCGGCCCGTGCATCGTGGTCACCGGCGGCCCCGAGCCGCTGGTGTTCGAGCACGCAGCGGTGCGCGTGGTGGGCTCGCACATCGCCAACATCGCCTCGCTGGGCGACCTTGCGCAGGCGTATCCCGACGAAACGCTGTGGCCCGCGCGTGGCCGCGTGCTCATGCCAGGTTTCGTCAACACCCATGCGCATCTGGCGCGGCATCTGGCCCGCGGCCTGGGGCTGCGAACGCCGGCGGAATGGCGCCGTTACGACCGCGTGCTCTCGGCCGAGGATGTGTACTGGGGGGTGAAGGCGGCGTTGGTCGAAGGCGTGCGCCATGGCGTCACCACCGTGGTGGACTTCCATCGTTCCGGTGCATGCCTCGATCTGTCGCTGAGCGAAGTGATGAGCGCGGCCGAGAAGGTGGGCGTGCGTCTTGCCACCTGTTATGGCGCAGCCGAGGGGGACACGGCGCTTGAACGGCGGGCCGCAATTGACGAGAGCGTCGGCTTTGCGCGGGAGTTGGCCAAACAGGCCAAGGGTCGGCTACGCGGCATGCTCGGCGTGCAGGCCACCACGCTGCATGGAATCGAGACACTGTTGACCGAGGCCATGGAGAGCGCGGGTGAACGACTCGCGGTGCACGTGGATCTGGCGCTCGACCTGACCCCCGCGGATCGTTGGACGGGGTCGGGGCTTCTGCCCAGCACCACACTGCCTGCACTATGGGCGCATGCCGAGTGTGCCCCGCGCGGCCTGGTCGGGGCCGTGCGCGAGCGAGGCGATGCCATGAGCGCGAGCGGTGTGGGCAGCGTGAGCGCGCTGATGCGGGAGACCGATGTGGCGTGGGGCAGCGACGACGGCGCCAATGCGCCCCCGGTGCCAGATGGAGTATTCGTGCCGGCCATGGCCGAAGCGCATTACAAGCGCTTGTTCGTGACGGGCGCGCGCTGGGCCGCGGCACACTTCGGCGAGGAGTTGGGAGTGATCGGCCCCGGCGCTCCCGCCGACCTGATCTTGATGGACTATCGCCCCGCCACCGAGTTCTCCACCCGCACGTTGGGCGCACATCTGTGGCAGGGACTCATGCGCGCGCCTGTCTCGGGCGTGATGGTGGCAGGCAATGTGGTGATGGACAACGGCGTCATGGTGACGGTGGATGAACGCGAGGTCGCCACGCATGCACGCGAGTGCGCATGCCGCGTATGGGATCGGGTGGGCTGACCAGGCTGCGCTCCACCGAGGCTGGAAAGGAGCAACGCTCCTGCGTGGTGTCACCCCTGTGGCCGGCCTGATCTGTCACGAGTGTGCCCGGGCTGGACCATGTGCTCTTGCGCGACCTCAAGTCACTCGTCGTGCGCGAGCGCGCGACGACTGCCGAACTGCTGGCCCATATTGCCTGCCGGCGGCTTACTCCTCGATGTATGTCTATTGCGTGCAAGAACTACGTATGTCCGAGGACACGGCTTTCAAGCGTATCCGGGTCGCGCGAATGGCACGTCGCTTTCCTTCGATCCTGCCCGCCATCGCGGACGGACGGTTGCACATGGGCGCCGTGGTCCTGCTGGCACCGCACCTCACCGAGCACACCGCAGT
>JBDSKE010000040.1:0-8026 GCA_039917105.1 Candidatus Eiseniibacteriota bacterium
GAGCACCAACAACACGCCGCGCATGCGGACATCGAGCGCGGCGAGACGCCGCGCCATGAGGCGCTGCTGGAGTCGGCCGATGGCGCCGACGGGATCAGGTCGGGTGGTGGTCATGAGGGCACACGGAGTGTAGCCGAGGGCGGGGGCGCGTCGCAGTCATGGACATATGCAGGGCTGTGGTGGCACCCTCGCCCCATGCCCGGACCGCCGGTCGTCGTGACGTCTTCGCAATATGCTTGCGATATCGGGATGCATGTCTTCCCGACCGAGAAATACGCGCTCGTCCGCAAGTCGCTCGAAACCTCCGGGCATCTGGCGCCCGGGGGCGCTCTCGAACCACCCGCGCCAAGTCGGGAGTTACTCACCGCTGCGCACGAGGAGGCCTACCTCGACGATCTTGCCATGCTCCGCTGGACTCCGCGCACCCAGTACTCCGAGCTTCCCCTGACGCACGAGGTCGTGCACGCGTTCTCTTGTGGCGCGGCGGGAACCACGCTTGCCGCACGCGAAGCGCTCGAACGCGGAGCGGCTGCGCACGTGGGCGGTGGACTTCATCATGCCTATGCCGGCCACGCGGAGGGCTTCTGTTACATCAACGATCTTGCGGTGGCGGTGCGCGTGCTCCAGCGGGAACAGCGCATCGGCCGCGCCGCGATCGTGGATCTCGATGTCCATCAAGGCAACGGTACCGCTCACATCTTTCGCGACGACCCCGAGGTGTTCACCTTGTCGATCCACCAGGAACATAACTATCCAAGTCCAAAGGAGCACAGCGACCTCGATGTGGGGCTCAGGGACAGCACCGAGGACGACGCCTATCTTGCCGCGCTCGCCCCGGCGCTGGACCGGGTCTGGGCACACCAGCCCGACCTGGTGCTGTACCAAGCAGGCGCGGACCCATTCCACGAGGACCAACTCGGAGGTCTGGCACTGACATTCGCAGGTTTGGAAGCACGCGACCGCATGGTGATTGAAGGCTGCCTTGCGCGCGGGATCCCCGTGGTCACCACGCTCGGCGGAGGGTATGCGCGGCGGGTCGAGGACACCGTGCGCATCCACGCCACCACTTGTCGACTCGCGCTCGAGCTGGGCGCAGCCCGGAGGCAGGCATGATCCGCGGCTGGGTAGCGGAGGAGGGCAGAGTCCAGGCTGCGGATCTGGAGCATGTGCACCGTGCGCTCGAGGCGGGCTCGTGTGCGGTGTGGCTTGATTTCGAGGGCAGCGGGGTGGACGAGGTCCATCGCGCGCTTGAACCGCTCGGCGTACACCCTCTGGTGCTCGAGGACATGGTGCTGCAGGTGAACCGGCCCAAGGTGGATGACTATGGCAGCTATCTCTATCTGGTCATGCACTCGGCGCGCTGGGACGAGAACGAGAAGAAGCCTTCGCTGCGCGAGATCGACATTGTGCTGGGTGAACACGCCCTGGTCACGTACCACGATGGCGAAACCCGTTCGATCGCCTCGGCGGGGGATATCCTGCTCCGGCGTCCGGAGCTGCTCAGCAAAGGGCCGGCCCATCTCATGCATTTCGTGCTTGATACGATGGCCGACCACTACCTCCCCATCATGGATCGCATCGCCGAGGAAGTGGACGCGCTGGAGGAGTCCGTGTTCGAGCACGATGGCCCCGAAGTGCACACGCGCATCGTCCAACTGAAGCGCGGCATCGCCGCTCTGCGACGCATCGTGGGGCCACAGCGCGACACGATTCTGGCACTCACGCGCGACGAGTACCGCACGGTCCCCGCCGAGATCAGGCCTTACCTGCGCGACGTCTATGATCGCCTCGCCCGGTTCACGGATCTGCTGGATTCATTCCGTGACGAGGTGGCGTCGCTGCTCGACCTGCATGTCTCGGTGACCTCGAACCGGCTGAACACGGTGATCAAGCGTCTCACCGTGATCGCGACCGTAGGCCTGCCGCTCACTGTGGTGACGAGTTACTATGGCATGAATCTCAAGCTACCCGAGTTCCAATGGGAACATGGCGAGCTGTTTGTGCTCAGTCTGCTTGCACTGACGACCTTGGGGACTTGGGCTTATCTGCGATTGCGGCGCTGGAATTGATCAGTGCCTATCGCATTTTCATAATATAGATAGAGGGGGGGCCCCTATCGGGCGCCGGGAGGGTCTCACCTGGGCGGGTGTTCCGGACGCCGTGCAGCTCCTTTTCCGCGATGGCCTGTGGATCCGCTTTCGGTTCACCTCGCTCGTGAAGACCGTGCGCACTTCCTTCTGGCGGACGTCGTGCAGCGAACGACGTCCCGGATCGGGTTCGAGAGCTCCCTGCCAAGGAGGCCTCTCTGCCCAGCTGCAATATGAAGTTTGTTCCGGTGGGTGCGCGCTGTCAATCAATGTTTGCGAGCAATGGCATTTTCTCTCGCGAGAGTAAGCTGCGGCGCGGCTACTTTCGAACTGTCGGCCGGGCTTTTGCCGCGGGCTCGGCGCCGCCCACGATCTCGAAGCGGGCGTCGTCCACCCAAAGGGTGCCTTCCGCAGGTGCGTTGAGCAGGAACCACACCCAGAGCTGTTCAGTACCCTTGGGGATTTCGAGCTCGGCGCTGTTCTCAGTCCAGTCGAACGTGTCGGACAGGAGTAGTCCCCCCGGCGACTGCGCAAGCAGTCCCTTCGGGCCCTGGGCATAGATCTTCACGAACGACACGCCCTTGAGGCTGTCTGCGCGGAAGAACGCCGACGCTCGCACGCGCTTGCCCGCGAACGCGCGGCCCGCGAATGGTTGACATACTCCCATGCGCGTTTGCGCCAAACCGTCGCGCATGTTCGAGAAGCGCATGCTGTTCGTGCCGCCATGTGCCAACGTGCGCTCCAAGTCGATGCGTGCACCCTCGAACGGGGGGGTCACCCACTCCCACGCAAGGCCACCGGCCTCGAAATCGGGGTCGCGGAGCAGGTTGGTTTTGCGGGCGAGCGGCGCGGCAGGCGAAGTTGCCTCCAGCGTGAGCGAAGCGTCGTCGATCAGGAGCTGGCCGCTGCCCATGAGGCCGAAGCGGACAAAGAGCACATTCGTCCCGACCGGCACATAGGTACGGGTTTCGCGCTTCACCCAGTCCGTGTTGGCTTCATCGAACTGCGTCCGCGACCAACCCAGGTCGATTGCAGGATCGTTCACCTTATTGATGCCCATGCGACGGCGCGCATCTTCGCGGCCGACTCCCCACACTCGCGACATGCGCGTGATGCTGTCCCGGTACGCCTGCGCCAGGATGTAAGCCCGGCCCTGTTGCCCATTGCTCTTCGTCCATACCGTGAGGACCGCTGTCCGGCCCCAACTTTCCCGACCAACCAGGATCGTCTGGCTCCAGTTGTGCGACATCGGATAGAGCGTGCTCGTGTTGGCGACGCTGACCGCGTAACGACCCCCGTGAACGAGGAACGAATCGCGCCCAAAGAACACCGTGGGCAGCCCAGCGTCGGAGGTGTCCCAGCCGGCCGGCATCCACTCGTGCCCTTCGAAGCCCCGCTCGAAACCCGGATTGAGCAAGAGGTTGCGCGGCCCAGCGCTCGATCGCGCCGGGGCAGAATGAGCGACAGCAGCGCAGAGGATAAGGGCAAGGAGCGCGACGAAGCGGAACGGCTGGGACAAGGGCATGGGGGTCTCGCGGGAGTAGGACTTCGGGACCGGCTCGGGCGCCCAAGCAACAGGCGCGCCCGTGGAGAAGTATCCGAAGCGCCCGCGGGCCTTTCAAGCGCTTTGTGCCGAACCGACCCGCTTGGCCCCGCATATGACGCGCCCATGACGCCGCGGTGGCAGGACGGATGCTGCTCGGCTAGCCTTCGGTGTCTTGCTGGTCCATCCCGCTCCATTGCGAAGGAGTCCCAACCCGTGGCGAAGTGGTTGTTCACCTCCGACCTGCACGGACAAATGGGCCTGTACGAGCAGGTGCTCCTCGAGGCGGCCTCACACCACGCCACGGCCGTGTTGATCGGCGGCGATCTTGGCCCGCCATCGGACGGCACGCCGGGGGTGCGACACCAGCGCCTGTTTCTGGAAGGCTTCCTCGTGGAGTTCGCGCGGCGCTTGCACGAGAGCCTGCCCGGGGTGCATTTACTCCTGCTCATGGGTAATGACGACTGGGCGGCGAACCACGACGTGCTCGAGCGCGAGAATGGCCGCCTGTGGCATGCGTTGCACGATCGCGTCGTTAAGGTGGAGGGCGTGTCGGTGGCGGGCTCGTCGTGGGTGCCCATCACGCCATTCAAGATCAAGGACTGGGAGCGGTGGGAGGATGGCGAGCCCGAGACGCCGGGGCGGCTTGTGGGTTATCGCAGCGATGCCACCGGGGTGCTCGACCACGCATTCGACCCGGCCGTGCGCACGCCGACCATCGCGGATGCCCTCGCATCGCTCGCGGCGCGCACGCGTGTGCGGGACACCGTGTTCGTGTTGCACTCGCCCCCGCGCGATACCGCCTGCGATGTGATGTCGGGAGGGATGCACGTGGGCTCGCGGGCGATTCGGGCGTTCGCGGAGCAGCATCAGCCTCGGCTCATCCTGAGCGGCCATATCCATGAGTCCCCGCGCGTCACCGGCGCGTGGCGGGACCGCGTCGGCGAGACGATCTGCGTGAATCCGGGGCAATTCGGCAGTTCGCGAGTGGCGGGTGTCTGGTTCGACCCTGACGCCCCCGACACAACGTTGCGACACACGACCCGGGGCTGATTCGCGCGCGCCCCCAAGCGGGCGTGTTACGCTCATGCGGTCAGCGAACGCCTCCCCGGCGGCCGGCGACGGCCACCCGCGACACCGTCGAGGTTCAGTATGCGTCCTGTTGCACTGGTCACACTGCTCATTGGTTTGTTGCTCGCCGTTGCCGTCCCAGCGCTCGCAGGCGAAGTGCGTTGGCAGGGCTGGGACGCGGGGTTGTCATCGGCCAGGGCGAACAAGCGCTACATCCTCGTCGATGTGTACACCGATTGGTGCGGGTGGTGTAAGCGCATGGACAAGGATGTGTACGCGCGTGAAGACGTCAGCGACTACCTGAACAAGCGCTTCACCAGTGTGAAGCTCAACGCCGAGAGCAATCAGGCCATGAGCTATCAGGGTGAGGCACGAACCGCGCGCGGCATTGCGGGCGGGTTCCACGTCAACAGTTACCCGACCACCATCTTCCTCACGGCCGAGGGCGAACACCTCACGAACGTGCCTGGGTATGTGCCGGCCGATCGGTTCCTGCTCCTGCTGCGCTTCATCGGGGACGGGCACATGGAAAAGGGCGTGTCGTGGGCGGAGTACGTGGCGCGCGCGGGGGCGGCCAAGTAGTGGCGTTGCTCGCAGGCCGCATGCTGATCGCCGTTGACACCGAAACCACGGGCATGAGTCCGCAGAGCGGCGCGCGGCTTGTCGAGGTGGCGCGGGTCGCCATTGCCGACGGTGCCTTGGGCGAGGGATGGTCGAGCCTGGTCAATCCGGGCGTCAGCATTCCGCCTGATGCCACTCGCGTGCATGGGATCACGGACGCGATGGTGGCCGCCGAACCGATCGCGGTCGAGGTGGGGCCGATGCTGCGCTCCGCGCTGGGCGACGCCCCGCTCGTGTTCCACAACGCGTTTTTCGATCTGCCTTTCCTGCAGCAGTTGTTCCGCGAGGCGGGGGTGACCATGCTCATGAACCCGGTGGTCGACACGCTTGGACTCGCACGCGGGTTGTTCTCGACCGGAGGCAATGCGCTTGGCGCACTCACCACCAAGCTGGGCCTGCCGATGGAGGCCACACACCGCGCGTTGGGGGATACGCGCATGACCGCGCGATTGTTTCTGGCGTTGGCCGAGCGGTGGGAGCGCGACAAGGGAGTGCGCTCGGTCGAGGAGTTGGCGGCAGTGAGCGTTGATGTGATGCGAGCGACCGCGCGGCGCTGATGGCGCCGCCGCATATGCTAGAGTCCCACGCGTCAAAATCCCCCCGCGTCCGTGGAAGGAGTCCGGCATGCAGACCATGGCTGTGCCCCAAGTGGGGCAGGATGCACCCGATTTCAAGTTGAAGGGCCCGGGCGGCTCGTTCTATACGCTGTCGGAATACCGCGGCGACAAGAGCGTGGTCCTGTTGTTCTACCCCTTAGCCTTTTCGTCGGTCTGTTCTCACCAGCTTCCCGCAGTCCAAAAGGAGCTTGCTCGCTTCGAGGCCGCTGGTGCCGCCGTGTTCGGTATCAGCGTGGACAGCCATTACGCCAACACGGCATTCGCCAAGCAGCTCGGCTTGACGTTCCCGCTGTTGTCGGACTGGAAGCACGAGGCGGCGAAGGCGTACGGCGTGCTGATTCCAGAGGCGGGCTACACCGCGCGCGCCACCTTCGTGGTCGACAAGGCCGGCAAGGTTTCGCACCTCGAGGTGAGCGAGCACAGGGAGAGCGTCGAGTTCATTCCCAGTATCGAGCGAGCGCTCGCCGCTGCCGGAAAGAGCTGATCTCCGTCGCGTGCCCCGCGCAACCCGCGGGCGTCGCACGGTGCCTGCCGCCATGCCCCGCCATCGCCCACGCATCCTCGTCGTGGACCGTGAGAGCGAGGCTGCGCGCCAACTGGTGGCATTCCTGCACGAGCACGACTTCGATGTCACATGGATGCTGGACGCCGAGAGCGCGCACAACGCCATCACGGACACGAGTCCAGATTGCCTCGTGTGCGAAATCCGTACGCGTCACATCGACGGGCTGGGAGTGCTGGCTCGCGCCAAGGAGCGCAACCCCGAGCTGTGCGCCGTGATGATCACCGAGGGCGCCGATGTCGCGGTGGCAGTCGAGGCGATGCGGCGCGGTGCGTACGATTTTCAGGCCAAGCCGCTGAATCGCGACAAACTGCTCGCCACGCTCAGGCTGGGTTTGCAACATCAGCGGCTTGCGGCTCGCGTCGCCCGCATGCAGGACGCGCTCGATACGCGCTTCGGCCTCGAAAGCTTGACCGGTAACTCGCGCGCGATCCAGCGCGTGAGGGACCAGATCCGTCGTATCGCACCCACTCGCGCCACGGTGTTGATCGAGGGCGAGCACGGCGCGGGAAAGGGTGTGGTCGCGCGCGCGATCCACCAGAACAGCACCCGGCGACTGGGGCCGTTCGTGGCTGTGAGCTGCACGGGCCCATCGACGGAGTTCTTGGAACAGGAGTTGTTCGGGCTTGCGCGGGGCTCGACCGTGCGGCGTCAGGGCAGGATCGAGCAGGCCGAGGGGGGCACGCTATTCCTGGACGATATCGGGGATGCATCACCCTCGGTACAGTTGCGCATGCTGCGGATGTTGCAGGACCGCGCGTTCGATCGGGTGGGTGGCACGCAGAGCGCGAAGGTCGACGTGCGCTTGGTTGTTGCGAGCAGCCGCGATCTGGGCGAGGACGTCCGCCATCAACGATTCCGCGAGGATCTGTTCCACACATTGAGCGTCGTGCGCATTTTGGTGCCGGCGTTGCGCGAACGGCACGAGGACATCGCGCTGTTGGTGGAGGCCTTCCTGCGGCCGCTGGGGCGCGCGCACGGGAGGCGCATCACCGCCGTCACGCCGGGCGTGCTCGAGCGTTTTGTGGCATACGCCTGGCCGGAGAACGTTCGCGAACTGAAGAACACCTTGGCCGGCATGATTGCGCTGTCTCAGAGTAACCGACCGCTGGAGGTTTCAGCGCTGCCTCAAGCCATTCGCGGAGCAGAGGTCGTGGGCGCCAGGGCCGAGTTCTCCCCCGGCATGACGATGGCGGAGGCCGAGCGCCGACTCATCGAGTTGACCCTGAAGCACACTCGGGGGGATAAGGCCCGGGCCGCCCGCATGCTCGGGATCGGCCTGCGAACACTGTATCGGAAGCTCCACGGTTATTCCGGAAACTGACCCCCGAATGGCAACTCAAGCCCCCTCGGATTTCGGCCGATGATTCGATTGTTCACGAGTCTTCCGCACGGAGGGTCGCCATGGGCACGGCCGAACCACTGGAACCCGAATCCAATCCGGAACCGCTATCGGGCTTTGTGCCCGACGGTGGTCACGCCGATTGGCTGACGGGCGCCGAGGAGGGGGTAGAGGCCGGGACGC
>JBDSKE010000041.1:0-7535 GCA_039917105.1 Candidatus Eiseniibacteriota bacterium
GCCCACGCGCAGAACCTGCGCGACTCCGGCGCCCGCGTGGTCGTGGGCGCGCGCACCGGCCGTGATGCCGAGGCTCGCGCCATAGCCGAAGGCTTCGAAGTGTTCGGCCTTGCCGAGGCTGCCGCGCGCGCGAGCGTGGTGGCGGTCCTGCTGCCCGATGAGGTCGCGCCCAGCGTGTGGCCCATGGTGTTCAATCATCTCGTCCCCGATGTCGTCGTGGTATTCGCGCACGGGTTCAACCTGCTCTACCACCCACTGGCGTTCCCCCAGGGCGCCGATGTGGTGCTGGTATCGCCCACGGGACCGGGGCGCGTCTTGCGCAGCGTGTATGAACAAGGCGACGGGCTGCCGGCCTACCTCGCCGTCCACCAGGATGGCACGGGCAATGCGTGGAGCGCAGCCGAGCACTACGCCACGCTGCTGGGTTGCGCGCGCGCGCAACTGTGGCGTACCACGGTGCGCGAGGAGACCGAAGTCGACCTGTTCGGCGAACAGAGCGTGCTGTGTGGCGGGATGAACGAACTGGTAACCGCCGCGTGGGAAACGCTTGTCGCGCGCGGTTTTTCGCCCGAGATCGCGTACCTCGAGTGTGTGCACCAACTCAAGTATCTCGCGGACCTGTTGCACGAGCGGGGAGTGTCGGCGATGCGTGCGGGTATCAGCGGCACGGCCTGCTTTGGTGACATCACCCGTGGGTCGCGCGTGATCAATGCCGAGTCGCGGCGCCAGATGGCGGCAATGCTCGACGAGATCACGAGCGGCGCCTTCGCGCGCGAATGGATCGCCGAAGCGCAGGCCGGCCGGCCACGTCTGGACGCGGCACTGGCGCGGGCACGGGCACATCCCATGGAAGCCGCCAGGCGCCGGGCACTGGGATTGGCGGATCCCCCGGTCTGAGTCGGCCAACCGCTTGCCCACTAAAGGATTGACAGCGTGAGAACGGCTGGCTTACGGTTCCGGCCAGTTCAATCCTGAGCGAGCCTCGCGGATGTTCCGAGGCAGGGTCGCCTTGAGGGGGAAGAGGAAGATGACCAAAGCGGACATCGTCGATCAGATCTCTGAGCGTACGGGGCTGACCAAGAAGGATGTGGCCGAGACCGTCGACTGTTTCCTCAATGCCGTGGCCAAGGCGCTGGCGGACGGTCATCACATCGAGATCCGCGGCTTCGGCACCTTCCGTGTGAAGGACCGCAAGTCCCGCATCGCGCGCAACCCGCGCACGGGCGAGGCCGTGCCGGTTCCCCCGCGCCGAGTGCCGGTCTTCAAGGTCTCGAAAGAATTGAAGGACATGGTTTCGCAACAGTAGTCCAGCCGACTTCAGCCGCAACGACGAAGGCCGGGTTCCCCTCTCGGGGGAACCCGGCCCTTCGCTTCCGTGCAGCCCTTGACGCATCCCTCGCGCGCTAATTGCGACTGTTGCGCAGCACCAACAGCCGGACCAGTTGCAATGCCGACATGGCAGCCGCGGCCACGTAGGTGAGTGCGGCGGCATCAAGCACCTGCTTGGCGCCCGCCACTTCCTGTGGCTGGACCGCGCCGCTCTCGGTGAGCTGGACCAATGCGCGTTTGCTCGCGTCGAACTCCACCGGCAGGGTGACGACGTGGAACAACACGGCTGCCCCGAAGAACAGGATTCCAAGATCCATGAGCATCGGCCCGAATGCGCCGATCCTGGCGCCGAAGATCATGCCGATCAAGAACATCGGGAACGCCAGCATGCTGCCAAAGCCCGCCACCGGTGCGAGTGAAGCGCGCAGGCGGAGCGGCATGTAGCCCTGATGATCCTGCAGAACGTGTCCGATTTCGTGCGCCGCGACCGCGATGCTGGCGATGGAGCCACCGCCGTAGATCGGCTCGGATAGACGCACCACTTTGGTGCCCGGATCATAGTGATCCGACAACACGCCACCAACCGGTTCAACCTGCACACCGGTGACGCCATTGCGATTCATGATGGCGCGCGCCATCGCCTGTCCGGTGAGTCCATTCGCGGCGGGAACCTGAGCGTATTTCTCATAGGTGTGCCGCACCTTCCACTGCGCCCACATGGCGAATGCGAGGGCCGGCAACACGAGGATCATCGTCGGGTCGAAACCCAAGAACGGCATGTTCCATGTCTCCTTCCAGGTGCTACAGGGACAGCGAGCCACGGCCCGCAGCAGTGACCTATTCGACGCGATTGTGCTCCATTCGATGTCAGGGCGCTGTCAGGGTGTTGCAGGCACCGTGCAAGACCCTGCGCTAGACTGACACCTCGCCCCTTGATCGGCCAACCCACTTCCCCCCAAGGACCTGTTCGATGAGCGCTCCGCTCCCCGTGGACCTGCGCAGCGACACTGTGACCCGCCCCTCGGTCGGTATGCGCCGCGCCATCGCCGAGGCGGTTGTCGGCGACGATGTGTTCGGCGATGACCCCACGGTGATCGAGCTGGAGCGCCGGGTCGCGGCCTTGACCGGCAAGGAAGCAGCGCTGTTCGTGACCAGCGGCACCATGGGCAACCAGTTGGCGGTCCACTGCCTCACCTCGCCCTCCGACGAAGTGTTGCTCGAGGCGGAGTCGCACATCTTTCTGTACGAACAGGGCGGCATCGCGGCCAATGCGGGCTGCCTCGCACATGTGGTGCCGGGCGAACACGGCTCGCTCAGCCCGGAACAACTGCGCACCGCCTTGCGCGGCGAGGACGACCACGCGGCTCGCTTGTCGCTCGTGTGTGTCGAGAACACCCACAACCGCGCTGGAGGGGTGATCGTGCCCTTGGCCGCGCTCCAGGCCATGCGCGCGGCGGCGCATGCGCATGGCGTGCATGTGCACCTGGATGGCGCGCGGCTATGGAATGCGAGCGTCGCAAGCGGCGTGAGCATGGCCCAATGGGCTGCCTGCGCGGATACGGTCACCATGTGTTTCAGCAAGGGGTTGGGCGCGCCGGTGGGCTCGGTCATGGTGGGTTCCGCCGAGGTGGTGCGCAAAGCGCGACGCGTTCGCAAACGCTGGGGCGGCGGCATGCGTCAGGTGGGCATGCTCGCCGCGGCATGCATTTACGCTCTGGATCACAATGTTGAGCGGCTCCGCGACGACCACGCGCGGGCCAAGCGCCTGGCCGCGGGCATGGCGTCCGTAGCGGGGGTGAGCGTGATCGCACCCGAAACCAACATCGTCATCGCCGCGTTGGCCGCTTCCCTCGATCCCGTCGCCGTGCTCGAGCGTCTCACGGCGCAGGGCGTGCGGATGGTGCCCTTCGGTGCCGGTCGTGTGCGCGCCATCTGTCATTTGGACGTGGACGACGCCGGCGTGGAGCGGGCGATCGCGGCGTTCGCTCAAGCGGTGGCCCCGGGAATCTGAACCGCCAATCAAGCCTGTGCAACCGGCACCGTGGCGCGAATGTTGCGTTTCGTCGCTGCAAGCGCTCGAGCACGCCTAAGGACGATGGGCGCGTCGCTCATTCTACAATTGGCGCGCAAGAAGGAGAGCAGGCTGATCAGCAGCCTCACGGAGGGAACACCGCATGAGCCGTGGCAGGAAAGATCCGACCGCCAATTCGAAGAACCGTCCCTCGCGCTCGAAGTCGAAATCAGCGAAGGCGCGCCCGCCGCGGCCGTCGCTCAAGGTTCAGGATCTGGAGCGGAACCGACAAGATGCGGACGGGCAGTTCCTGACCACGAACCAGGGCCTTCGGGTCAACGACGATCAGAACTCCCTCAAGGCCGGCGAGCGGGGCCCCTCACTGCTCGAGGATTTCCATCTCCGCGAGAAGATCACGCATTTCGACCACGAGCGGATTCCGGAGCGCATCGTGCACGCGCGTGGAAGCGCAGCGCACGGGCGATTCCAAGTCTATCGGTCCATGGCGCGCCATACCAAGGCGGGCTTTCTCCAAGACCCCTCGGTCAAGACCTCGGCCTTCGTGCGGTTCTCCACGGTCGCCGGTTCACGCGGCTCATCCGACCTGGCGCGGGATGTTCGCGGCTTCTCCGTCCGGTTCTACACGGCAGAGGGGAACTTCGACCTCGTCGGAAACAACATGCCTGTATTTTTCATCCAGGACGCACTGAAGTTCCCGGATCTCATCCACGCCGTGAAGCCGGAGCCAGAGCGGGAGATCCCCCAGGCAGCCTCGGCGCACGACACGTTCTGGGATTTCATTTCGCTGATGCCGGAATCGGCGCACATGGTGATGTGGGTGATGTCGGATCGGGCCATTCCCCGGAGCCTTCGGATGATGGAAGGATTCGGGGTCCATACTTTTCGCTTCATCAACGAATCGGGAAAGAGCTCGTTCGTCAAGTTCCACTGGAAGCCGCTCCTGGGTGTCCACTCGATTCTGTGGGATGAGGCCCAGAAGATTTCCGGGCTCGACCCGGACTTCCATCGTCGGGACCTGTGGGAGGCGATCGAGGCGGGTTCCTTCCCCGAATGGGAACTCGGCGTCCAGATCGTGCCCGAGAAAGACGAGTTCGCCTTTGATTTCGATCTCCTCGACCCGACCAAGCTCATTCCCGAGGAACTCGTGCCCGTGCAACGGATCGGGAAGCTCACGCTCGATCGGAACCCGGATAATTTCTTCGCGGAGACTGAGCAGGTGGCATTCCATCCGGGCCACTTGGTGCCCGGAATCGATTTCACCAACGACCCGCTGCTCCAAGGCCGGCTGTTCTCCTACACCGACACGCAGCTCTCACGCTTGGGGGGTCCGAACTTCCATGAGATTCCCATCAACCGACCGGTCGCAGCGGTGCACAACAACCAGCGTGACGGGCACATGCGCCAGGAGATCAACCGTGGTGCCACCAGCTATCAGCCGAACACGATCGGCGGTGGTTGCCCATTCCAGGCCGGCCGTGCCGACGGCGGCTTCGTCAGCCATCTGGAGAAGATTGACGCGCACAAGATCAGGGGACGCAGTGCCAGTTTTTTCGACCACTTCAGTCAGGCCAGACTGTTCTACCTGAGCCAATCCGAAGTGGAGCAGGGGCACCTCATCCAGGCGCTTCGCTTCGAGCTTTCCAAGGTGGAGCGCGCAGAGATTCCCAAGCGGATGCTGGGCGTGCTCGCGCAAGTGGACGCCCAGTTGGCGGAGAGGGTCGCCGAAGGGCTGGGGATTGCGGTGCCCAAGGCCTTGAACGGCCCGCTCAATCACAGCGTGCCCGCAGACGGTGACGTAGCCGCTTACCAGCCTACGGTTGCCAATAAGCGAGTAGTGCCTTCCCCGGCACTGAGCATGTTGAACAAGCCGAAGGACACGATACGGACCCGAAGAATCGCCATCCTCGCTGGCAACGGCGCTGACGGTAAAGCGATCGCCGCGGTGACGGCCGCATTGAAGGCAGCGGGGGCAACCACGACGCTCGTCAGCACGCGCGTTGGCTTCCTCACGACAAGCACCAAGGCCGAACTCAAGATCGATGCCAGCCTCCTCAACACGGGATCTGTCCTGTACGACGCAGCCTATGTCCCCGGAGGCGGGGCCAGCATCGCCGCCCTGCTTGGCGAGCCTCGCGCCATCCGTTTCGTGAAGGAAGCTCATGGGCATGCCAAGGCGCTAGCGGCATCCGGCGATGGCGTGCAATTGCTGGTCGCTGCCGGCGCCGCTCATCGGGCGGCCGGACGCGGCCCAGCGGTCGCGAACGGCGAAGGAGTGGTGATCGCAGAGGGATCCCAGGTCAAGACATTGGCCAAGCGATTCATCGACGCGATTGCTGCCCATCGGCACTGGGGGCGGGAGGAACGGCCGCCGATTCCCCGGTGATCCGGCGCTCCGCCCGAGCCGGTGGACGCCCCTGCACCCCCGTGCTACCTTGCGGCCGCTTTTTCGGGACTGGAATCCCGTACGTCGGAAGGACCTGGAGTGACCGACACCCGCCCCTGCGGCCACGGGGGAACGCTTTTCCTGGTGGCGACGCCAATCGGCAACCTCGAGGACATCACGCAACGCGCGCTCCGCACACTGCGCGAAGTGAGCTTGATTGCCGCAGAGGACACGCGGCATACGCGCCGGTTGCTCGATCATTTCGGCATCACGGCGCATCTCGTTAGCCTGCACGAACATAACGAACGTCACCGAGCTGCAGGATTGGTCGAGCGACTTCGGGGGGGCGAGTCCGTTGCAATCGTGACGGACGCGGGCTCACCGGGAATCGCCGATCCGGGATACCCTGTCGTCCGGCAAGTGGTGGCAGAAGGCTTCAGGGTGGAGAGTGTGCCGGGACCGAGCGCCGTCATATCGGCGCTGCAGGTCAGCGGGCTCCCGACCGACGCATTCATGTTCATTGGTTTCCTTCCGGTCAAGCCCGGCGCGCGTCGGCGAAAGCTGCAGGAGTGCCACGAGCACCGCGAGACCATCGTGGCGTTCGAATCACCACATCGCATCGAGCGGTGCCTGATCGACCTGGAGGCGGTGTGGCAGGATCGGCCCATCGCGCTGTGTCGCGAACTGACCAAGATGCATGAGCAGGTACTGCGCGGGAGCGCACAGGAAGTGCGTGCCAGATTGCGTGATGACCAGAAGCGAGGGGAGATGGTGCTGGTGCTGGGTGGGATGACGCGCGCGAAGCGCGGGGCGCAGACGTGAGCGCTCCGTCGGCGGTCACGCAGGAAGGCGGACGCGTGGGCTACAAGGACAAGCTCAAACATTGGGCGCATCGCACACTCGATCCCATTGTGGGCGGATTGAGCGGCGCTGGCGTCAAGCCCGACCACCTCACGGTGGCGGGGTTCATCCTCAGTGTGGGCGCCGCGATCGCTTTCTACGAAGGACAGATGCGCGTTGGGGCTTTCATCCTGATCGCGGCGGGGATCTGCGACATCCTCGACGGGCAGATCGCGCGTCGGACCCAGACGGCGACTCGATTCGGAGCGTTCTTCGATTCGACGCTCGATCGGGTGGCGGAGGCGGTCGTGCTGATCGGCCTCGCTGGTTTCTACTGCAGCAATCTGCTGGGCCTTTATGGTAAGGCCGCTGCGCTCGTGACTCAGGTGGCCAGCGGAGAAATCGAGGGCCCGTTCGCGCTGGTCATCCTGCGCCAGCAGCCGATCGATCCACGCGCATGGGTGGTGCTCACCCTCACGTCGATGCTCGCCCTGACGGGTTCCTTCATGGTCTCGTATACGCGCGCTCGGGCGGAAGGGCTGGGGCTGGATTGCAAAGTGGGCTGGTTCGAACGGCCCGAACGAATCGTGCTGCTCATCGTCGCGGGGCTCGCCCAAGTGTTCTGGGCCATGAGTGCTGCCCTCATGCTGCTGACGATCCTGTCTTTCTTCACAGCCGCGCAACGCATGGTGCATGTCTATCGCATCACCCGCGCCGCCGGCGCGGATCACACGGAGGTCTGAAGTCCATGGGCAATAAAGTACGTGTCGCGATCATCGGCGTGGGCAACTGCGCTTCGTCGTTCGTGCAGGGCCTGTATTACTACAAGAATGCGAAGGAGACCGATCGCATTCCTGGCTTGATGCACGTGAACCTCGGCGGTTATCACATCAAGGATGTCGAGATTTCCGCGGCAATCGATATCGATAAGAACAAGGTGGGCAAAGACGT
>JBDSKE010000042.1:0-34179 GCA_039917105.1 Candidatus Eiseniibacteriota bacterium
CCATCTCGGCCACCTGCACGTGACGCTCGGCGGGTTCGTCGAACGTGCTCGAGACCACCTCACCCTTGACCGAGCGCTGCATGTCGGTCACCTCCTCGGGACGCTCGTCGATCAGCAGCACGATGAGCGTGACCTCGGGGTGATTCTCGGCGATGGCATTGGCGAGCTTCTGCAGCAGGACGGTCTTGCCTGCCTTGGGCGGCGAGGTGATGAGCGCGCGCTGGCCTTTACCGATGGGCGAGACCAGATCGATGATGCGCGACTCGAGGCAGCGGTCACGGGTTTCGAGGTTGAGTTTCTCGATCGGGTAAAGCGGCGTGAGGTTATCGAACAGGATTTTATCTTTGGCCGCCTCGGGACTCTCGAAGTTCACCGCCTCGACACGCAGCAGCGCGAAGTAGCGCTCGCCCTCCTTGGGCGGGCGGACCTGCCCCGATACGGTGTCGCCCGTGTGCAGGTCGAAGCGCTTGATCTGGGACGGCGAGACATAGATGTCGTCGGGACCCGGCAGGTAGTTGTAGGTCGGCGAACGCAGGAACCCATAGCCCTCGGGCAGGATCTCGAGCACGCCCTCGGCGAAGATCAGGCCGTTCTTCTCGGTCTGTCCTTCGAGAATCTTGAAGATGAGGTCAGCCTTGCGCAGCCCGCTGGTGCCTTGGATCTCGAGCACCTGACAGATCTCGAGCAGCTCGGTCATGGTCTTGACCTTGAGCTCCTGCAGCTCGAGCGTCTGGGTGTTGGGATTGGGCGGGATGGCCTGCGTTTCCTGCGTGTCCATGGAGGGTCGCCTTGGGAGGAGGTGGCGCTGGTGCCGCACGAAGCGAAGTACCGCCCGAAGGGCGATCGGCGCTCGAACGGCGTGGGCCGGTGGGATCGGAACCGTGGTTCCGTGGCCGGGACGGGGTCTCGATGGTCAGAGGGTGGGAAGTACTGGATTCAGCGGAACGCTGCAGGGACGTGAGATTCGCAGAGGTGTGCGTCCGGACGCCCATGGGACCGGGCTCGGGTCGACCGGCTCGCGTGGGAACCGCAGCGCGGACGACGCCGATGAATCTAGGGTCCCGCTTCGCGGGGCGTCAAGAGTTTTGCGGACCGGTATTCCGCATGGGCCGAGCCTGTCGGGAACCCACGCCAAACGCGAGAGTTTTGGCTTTGCGAGGATTCCGGGCAAGCCTTGCAACCATTTCGGGGTTCGAACCGTCTACTCTGACCAGAAGCCAGTTCTGGTCAGAGTCGCGGAGAACCTCATGCCCGGCCCCAAGCCCGATGCCTCCGTCCGCACCCGCATCCTGGACAGCGCCGATTGACTCATGATCCGTAGCGGCTTTCAGAAGATGACGATCGAGGCCGTCGCCACCGAGGCCGCGATCGGCAAGGGCTCGGTCTACCTGCATTTCGACAGCAAGGAAGAGTTGGCGCTCTCATGTATCGATCGCATGGTGGAGGACTTGCTCGGGCAACTGTCCACGCTGGCCGCGCAACCACGGCCGGCGGCCCAACGCCTGCACGACATGCTGTTGCTGCGCGTCATGCATCGATTCGACTACGCGCGTCGACACGCGCACAGCATCGACCAGAAGCTGGCCACCATGCGCACCCCACTGCTCGCTCGCCGCGCGGAACATTTCCGCCGCGAGGCAGCGGTGTTCCGTGAGCTGCTCACCGGGGCCCCCGAGCCGGGGCCCATGGCCGAAGCACTCGTCACTGCCACCAACGCGCTGCTGCCCTACAGCCTCAGCGTTCGCGAACTCGGTCGTCGCGCCGACCTCTCGCGCCGCGCCGAACAGGTCGTGCGAGTGCTCGTGGCCGGCATTCGGTTCTTGAACCCACATTCCGATCTTCGTCCCCAACCCCGCAGGAGATCCTCATGAACCGTCGACTCACATTCACCCTGGTCACCGGCCTGGTGCTCTTGAACGTCGCGCACTCACATGCGCAGTTCAGCCCGGGTGGCCCCGACCAGCCCGACACGCCCATCGATGCGCGCACGAAGACCGCCGTTGTCGAATCGCTCATCGTGCAGGTCCAGCGCCACTACGTGTTTCCCGAGAAAGCGAATGAGTTGGCGAAATCCCTGCGAAGGCGCCTGGCGGCCAAGGAGTACGACCGGATCACCGGTTCCAAGGAGTTCGCGGATTCGTTGCTGGCGCATATGCAGGCGGTGACCCACGACTTGCACATGCGCGTGAACTACCGCTACGAGCCTCTGCCGCTGCAGCCCAACGGTGGTCCACCGCCGCCGCAGGAGCGCGCCAACGCGTTGCGCGAGGATCGTCGTCGCAACTTCGGATTCGAGAAGGTGCAGCGCTTGATGGGAAACGTCGGCTACCTCGACCTGCGCAGCTTTTCCGATTGGAGCGAGGCGCAACCCACTGCGATCGCGGCGATGAACTTCCTGGCCAACACCGACGCGGTCATCATCGACCTGCGGCGTAATGGCGGCGGCAGCCCCGCCATGATTCAGACGCTGCTCACTTACTTCGTCGAGGAAGGGGATCGGCTGCATATCAATGACTTCTACGAACGCGAGGGCGGGCGCACCGTGCAGTTCCACACCGCGTCATATGTGCCCGGTCCGCGCCTGAACGGCAAACCGCTCTACGTACTGACCAGCTCCCGCACGGGTTCGGCCGCCGAGGAGTTCGCCTACGATGTGCAGACGCACAAATTGGGCACCCTGATGGGCGCCACCACTGCGGGCGCGGCCAACCCTGGCGGTATGTTCCGCTTATCGGAGCACCTCGCGGCCTTCATCGCGACGGGACGCGCCATCAACCCGGTGACCAAGACCAACTGGGAAGGGGTCGGGGTGAAGCCCGATGTCGACCTCCCGCCGGCCGATGCACTGCGTGAGGCGCATGTGGCGGCACTCAAGAAGTTGATGGAGTCCGCCAAGGACGACGGGAGCAGGGGCTCACTCGCCCGCGCGCTCGAACTGGCTGCGCAGACCGCGTCCGATCCGGCCGAGGACTTTATGCGCTCAACGCGGCCCGCTGT
This sequence comes from Candidatus Eiseniibacteriota bacterium, assembly GCA_039917105.1. Taxonomy (GTDB): domain Bacteria; phylum Eisenbacteria; class RBG-16-71-46; order RBG-16-71-46; family RBG-16-71-46; genus CAIXRL01. The sequence continues at coordinate 2,998 of JBDSKE010000042.1, forward strand.
GCTCCAGCGCAAGCCGAACCGCGACCCAGGGCGGTGACGCGGTGCACCAATCGGGTAGGCGATCGGGGCCCAACTGCAGCCGGAGTGTGTCGCGTTTGCCATCCACCCGCACTGCAGCCAGCCGCAGTGAATCCATGGCGAGCAGAGCCTTCTCGGGACCGGTGACCCGGACTCGGCCCGGGGTGATCAACGCGCCGCCTCGCCACTCGAATCCGGGGGCCGGTCGCCCTTCCACCTGGAGCGCGACCGGGAGGTCGCGATGGGCCTTGCGATCGATCTCGAGCTGGATGACGCGCGGGCCGATCAAGTTGTCGACCGTGACCGACCCATCGCTGGGCAGCGGCAGGTCGCTGGCCGAGAGCGCACGCTCGTAACTGCCCACGCGCGCCCCGAGCAGCGACAGTTGCAGGCGCGGCTCCTTCACCCGCATGGTGATGAGTCGCTTGCCTCTCCCTCGCAGCTCCGCTTGAACAATCGAGGGCGCCGGCCCTGAGAGAGTGAGCGAGTCCGGTAGACCGGCATACTCGAGCGTGAACGACACCAGCATGGTCGCCGGCCGGTCCGTGTACACATTGAGGTACACAAGCATCGCCAAGAGCAGCGCCGTGAGCTTGAGACCGAGATTGTCGAACAGCCAGCCGCGCAGGAGGTTCATATCGCGCGCAGCATACACGACGGGCGCGGCGTGGCATGTGGCGGACTACTCGTCGGTGTCGCCCTCATCGCCGCCTTCACCCGACTTGCGCAGCCCGTGCTTCTCCATGCGCGAGTACAACGTGCGACGCGTCAGGCCCAAGAGGCGCGCGGCCCGGCTCTTGTTGCCCGCGGCGCGCTCCAACGACTGCAGGATCAGGGCCTTCTCGAGTTCCTCGAGCGAGAGTCCCTCGGCGGGGATCTCGGGCACCCACGAGTGCCCGCTCGGGCGGGCATTCGCGGCGGCGAAGCTCAGGTGCTCGGGTCCAATCGGGTCGGGGCCGGCAAGGATGAGCGCGCGCTCGATCGCGTGCTCCAACTCGCGCACATTGCCTGGGAATGGGTGCGCCTCCAGCGCGTCCATCGCCTCGCGTGAGACTTTCTCGGCCGAGGCGCCGTGCTTGCGCAAGAAGAACGCGGTCAAGCGCGGCACATCGCCACGGCGCTCGCGTAGTGGCGGCAGCACGATCGGGAAAACGTTGAGTCGGAAGAACAAGTCCTCACGGAAGGTGCGCTCTCGCACCATTTCCTCGAGCGGCCGATTGGTGGCGGCGAGGATTCGGACATCCACCTGGATGGTCTGGTTGCCCCCGACCCGTGTGAAGCGTTTCTCCTCGATGACCTGCAACAGCTTGACCTGTAGCGTCACTGGCATCTCGCCGATTTCGTCGAGGAAGATGGTGCCGCCATTGGCGTCCTCGAAGCGGCCCGGCTTCTGCCGCACCGCGCCGGTGAAGGCGCCCTTCTCGTGGCCGAACAACTCGGACTCCAACAGCGCCTCCGGCAGCGCGCCGCAATTGACCTTCACCCACGGCCCGGCCGCTCGCTTGGACAACATGTGGATCGTGCGCGCGAACAGATCCTTGCCCGAACCACTCTCGCCTCGCATCAAGACGGTGGATTCCGTGACCGCCACCTTGCTTGCAAGCTCCAGGACGGCACGCGTGGCGGGCGCGTCGCCCACCAGGGGAAGCGTCTCGCGCCGCAGGGAATCGACCTGGGCGGCCAGCGCTTGGTTCTCACTGCGCAGGGTTTGCTTCTCGCCCGCCTGGCGCAGCGATAACGCCAGCACTGCAGTGAAATCGCCTTCCTTCTCGATGTAATCGTACGCGCCAAGCTTGAGCGCCGCTCGGGCGGTATCGAGCGCTCCATAGGCCGTCATCAGGATGACGATGGTCCCGGGCCAGTGCTGTTGGACTTCTCGCAGCAGCGCCATTCCGTCCGGCGGCGCCATGCGCAGGTCGGTGACCACTGCGTCGAAGCTGCCGCTTTGCAGCTTGCGCAGTGCTGCGGCGCCGCCGTTCACATACTCGGTGACGAAACCGGCATCGGCCAGATCGGCGGCCGTCAGTTCGGCGTTCTTCACTTCGTCATCCACGACCAGGACCTTCACGCGTCCCTCCGGCGACTGAAGCTCATTGGCAGATCTGCACCAGCCCGAACTGCTCGCTCGTTTCGCTCCAGGCCCCTCCGTCCAGGCGCATGCGCATGTAACCCGCCACCGTCTGCTTCTGGAGGCGCACGCAACCCAGGGTACCGATGATCTTGTAGTTCTTGTTATAGCAGCCGCTGATGTGCTGTTGGCTGTTGACGATCCCGTCCCAACAGGTGTCGGACTGGATCTCGATGCGATGATCCTTGGAGCACCCGACTGCACCCAGGAGGGCGCACAGCGTCACAGCCGTGGCAGCCAGGATTCGCAGACGCACAGGTGCCTCCTTCGTGGGATGGGAATGCTGGCAAGCGACAGATTCCGAGGTTGCAGCATGGTTATCGGTCATCACGGTCCGCGATTCAACCCGCGAGCGGAAGCTGGATCACCAGCTCGGCTCCCCCGCCGGGCGGGGCCGAGGCGGATAGTTCTCCGCCGGCCGAATCGACCAGGCGCCGGGACAGGAACAATCCCAACCCTGTGCCCTGGGCTTTTGTCGTGTAGAACGGCTCCCCCAGCTTGGCCAGAACCTCGGCCGGCAGGCCGGGGCCTTGGTCGCGGATCCGCACGACCATGCGGTCGCCAAGACGCTCCAACGAGGCGCTCACCTGGCCGCCCGGGGGGCTGGCTTCCAGCGCATTCAACAATAGGTTCAACAAGACTTGCTTGAGCGATTCGGCGTCGAGCGTCACGCGCGCTTCGCTCATGTCGCCTGCGCGCACCAGCGTGCACTGGCGCGAGCGCACTTCGCCCTCGATCAGGTCGAGGGTGGCGACCAGCACGGCAGCCACATCGCTGGTCCCATCGGGGGTGGTTTCACCGCGAGCGAACTGCAGGTAGCGGCCAACTGTGCGGGTGAGTCGGTCGACCTCCTCGATGACCGAGTCGCTCATGCGTTGCGCCTCGGGCTCGAGTCTGCCCAGCCGCTTGGCCGAGCCGCGGATGATAGCGAGTGGATTCTTGATCTCGTGCGCGAGCGTGGCGCTGAGTCGGCCCATCGCAGCCAGATTCTCCGAGCGCGACAGTCGGCGCTCGAGCGACAGTTGCTGACCGGTGACCCGCACCAGCAGCGCGGTCAGGAGCGCAATGGCCACGAAACTCACCAGCGTGATGAACGCCAGCCTCCGTCGCAACCATTCCAGCTCGGCGAGCCAGTCCGGAGCGATCTCGCCTGCCACCAATCCCACGACGCGGCCGCGGTCGCGGATGGGAACCAACGCTGCGCGGCGTTCGCCCGCGCGTGTGAAGTAGGCGCAGGTCGAAGCGCGCCCGGCGAGCCCGACCGCAAGCGAGTCGCGCGCCAGCGTATCGAGCGCGCTCATCTCCTGGAACCGGGTGTCGTCGTCGGCATCGAACAGAACGCGGCGCGTGGTATCGATCAGCGAGAGCGCGGTGAGTCCGGCGGTTGCCCGCAAGGGCAGGAGTTGGGTCTCGAGCACCGCGAAGCCGGTGCCCTCGGCACCCAGCAGGCGCAGGTCGTCGAGATCGGCCGGGCTCACCTGGGAGGCGGCCAGTTCGGCGATCTGTGCGAGTCGGCGGGCCGAGGTCTTCTCGAACGCCGAGCGGACCCCCTGGTAGGCGAACACGGCCGAGATGAGCGTCACAAGCATCGCGACAGCGGCGAAGGCCAGGGGGACGATCGGGGTGCGCGGCACGCATGGACTCCCGGGTTAGCCGATCGCCGCCAGGAGGAGCGCCAGGTTCAGCGCGCCGCCACCGGCTTGGCCTCGGTGCGCAACAGGTGGATCGCCAACGCCTCGATATCCTCGGCGGCTTCGCCGATCGACTCGGTCACGGTTGGATGCGCATGGATGGCCTGCGCCAGGTCACGGACGTTGAGATCCGCCGCGATCGCCAGCGACCCTTCGTGGATCAGCTCACTCGCCTTGGCGCCGATGATGTGAACGCCCAGTACCTGGTCGGTGGTGGCATCGCCAACGATCTTGACGAACCCGGTGGTCTCGCCATCGGCGATGTTGCGACCATGTGCGCGGAACGGGAAACGCCCGATCTTGACGGTGCGGCCCGCGGCCTTCGCCTCACTCTCGGTCATGCCCACGCTGGCGATCTCGGGGTGAGTGAATGTGGCAGCCGGCACCGCGCGCCAGTTGGTCTGCGCCGGATGCCCGGCGATCAGCTCGGCGGCACTCTTGCCCTGCGCCGAGGCGAAGTGCGCAAGCTGCTTGATGTCGGTGACGTCGCCGATCGCGTAGATATTCGGCACCGTGGTCTGCAGACGATCGTTCACCACGATCTTGCCGCGGCCCTCAACGCCCAGACCCACCGACGCCAATCCCAGTCCCTCGCTGTATGGGCGGCGACCCGTCGCGACCAGCACCGTGTCGACGTCGACCGTCTTGCCACCGGCCAGCGTCAGCGTGATGGAACCGTCCGAGTTGTCCTTGCGGTCCTCGACCTTGGTGCCCAAGTGCAGCGCGATCTTCTGCTTCTTCATCTCGCGCTCGAGTGTGGCCGAGATCTCCTCGTCTTCGGCCATGACCAGCCGCGGCAGCAGTTCGATGAGCGTGACCTGCGTGCCGATGGCGGCGAAGAAGCAGGCGAACTCGCTCCCGACGACGCCACCACCGAGGATAGCGATGCGCTTGGGCTGCTTCTTGAGGTCGAGCGCCTCCTTGCTGCTGATGACGCGCTCGCCATCCAGTTCGAAGCCCGGCGGCATCCACGCGAAGGCACCCGTGGCCAGGATGATGTGGTCGGCGGTGATCTCCTGCGTGCCGCCGGCGTTGAGCGCGATCGCGATCTTGTTGGCCGAGGTGAGCTTGGCGGTGCCCTTGACGATGTCGACCTGACGGCCCGTGAGCAGCTGCTTCACGCCGCCGGTCAGCTGCTTCACGATCTTGTTCTTGCGTTCGACCAGCGCGGTCCAGTCGATCGAAGGCTCGCCCACGATGATTCCATACTCCTTGGCACGCTTGATCTGCTCATACAGATGCGCGGTCACCACCCAAGCCTTGGTGGGGATGCAACCCCAGTTGAGGCACGTGCCGCCCAGTTCGTCCTTCTCGATAACAGCGGTCTTCAAACCCAACTGCGCGGCGCGGATCGCGGCCACATAACCGCCCGGGCCGGTACCGATGACGACAAGATGGTAGTGGTTCGACATGAAAACGCTCACGGGTGGACGTGTATGGGAACGAACCGGCCGACGGCGGCCGATACGGAGTTTATGGCGGGACACGCGGACATTAGGGAGCAGCCCGAGAAGGTGTCAACCGAACGCCAGCTCCCTTCCCGCACCCGATCCGAAACGCTAGGGTGCAGACGCGCAAGTCCGTCTTCGTCGCCAGGATGGAACGCCTTCCAAGGAGATCGCCCCTTGAAGAAACGTATCGCGGTATTCGCGCGCCAGCCGCTGCCGGGGCGCGTCAAGACACGACTGTCGCCGGCGCTTCCCCCGGAACTCGCCTGCGACCTCTATGCCGCGATGCTCGACGACACCCTCGAGAGCGTCCGGGCGGCCCGTGCAGAGACTCGCACGGTATTCTGGGCCGATGTGCCCGAGGACAATCGTTCGCCCGAGGGTTTTTTCTGGCATGCGCAAAAGGGCGCCGACCTGGGGGCGCGTTTGGCCGATGCATTCGACACGCTGCTCGTGGACGGCGCGCATGCTGTGGTGGTGGGCTCGGATTGTCCTGGGCTCACGACAGTACTCCTGGAGCGCGCACTCGACGCACTCGATCGGGCCGACCTTGTATTGGGACCCGCGGCCGATGGCGGTTACTGGTTGGTCGGCCTGGCACGGCCCGCGCCGCAGTTGTTCACCGCCATGCCGTGGAGCACCGAGGCCGTGTTCACCATGACGGTCGCGCGCGCGGCGGAGTCGGGGTTATCGGTCGAAACGCTACCTCTATTGGACGATCTGGACACGCCCGATCATCTGGCGCGGCTCGTGGCCGGCGCTGCACTCGGTCGCCAGAATGTCGCGGGCCCCAAGCTGCTCGCCGCCCTTCGCGCCATGAAACTATTGCCCGCCTGAACGGTTCCTTCAGCGTCCGCGTCGCGACGGCGGCTGCGAGGTGCCCATGCGTTCGGTGACCGTGCGCTCGTGCTCGCTGAGGGGCTGCATCATACCCGGCGGCGGATTGGCGGCCTTGGCCCGGCGAAAGTAATCGAGTGCCAGCGCATCGTCCTTCTGTGCCTCGGCGACGATGCCCAGATTGAACAACGCGACCGGCTGCTGCGGATCCAGCGTGAGCGCTTTTTCGAACAAGGTCTTGGCGGTGATCGGATCGCCCAGGTTGTAGTAACAGACGCCCAGATCGACAACCGTGGTGACGCGCGTGGGATCGATCCGATTGGCGGTGCGGTAGTGCACAACCGCCTCGGACCAATTGGCCGTGTCGTACAACACGTCGGCCAGCATGATCTGCGCCTGCAGATCGAGCGAGTCCTTGGCGATCGCCGCCCGGGCCTGATCGACCACCTTCTGTTGATCCGGCTTTGCGCCCGCTGTGGGTGGCGAGTTGCTCTGGTGAAATCCCGTGAACGCCTGCCAGACGAGCAGCGCGATGGCGATGCCGCCCACCACCATCCACAACTGTTGCGACATCGGATCCTGTCCCGAGCGGGGCGGGCGCCTGCGGATCGGACGCACGCGGCGCAGCTCGGTTTCTGTGGGAGCCGCGCCTGCGGGTGCGGGGTCTGCGACGCTTGCAGCCCCCGGCGGCGTCATCCCGGCCAGCGGGCCAGCCCCCGGGATTCCCTGCAGCGGGAAGTTGCACTTGGCGCACGACTCGGCGGTGGCGTCATTCATGTGCCCACAATCGGGGCACGCGATGGGCGTGGACATATTCCTCCGGGAAGCCATGGGCACGGGAAGCACCGACCAGAGCCCCAAGCTAGCGGAGGGATGGCGGGAGCGACAAGTGAGGGAAGCTCGCAGCGAGGGAAGCTCGCAGCCGACCGTGGCGCGGGGGCAGCCCCACCTTGCGCACCTTCCGGGCCTTCAACGCCCTGAGTCCTTCGCAACCATGCGGCCGCGCTGGTAACGTGTGTGGCGATCCCATCCCGGTCCCCGCCACTCGTCCGCCGCCGGAGGTTCCGTTTCAGCATGCGTCCCCTTGCCCTCCTGCTCGCACTCGCGGGCCTGTCGTACACGAACGTGGCGGTTGCTGAGGAAACCCGCGTCACGCTCCTGCACACCACCGACGTGCACGGCTCGCTCTTGCCATACGACGACCTGTTGTCCAAGCCGGCTCCCCTCGGACTCGCCAAGATCGCGACACTGGTCAAGCAGGTCCGCGGCGAGGGTCAGGCCGTTCTGTTATTCGACAACGGCGATGCCACGGCCGGCAGTCCCATGGTCTCGGTCTGGCGTCGCGGCGATCGTTCGCGCCCCGAGCCGGTGACGGTGGTGATGAACGCCATGGGCTACGACGCCATGGCAGTGGGCAATCATGAGTTCGACTTCGGCCCGGCCCAGCTCGAAGCCACGCGCGCGGCGGCCAAGTTCCCGTTCCTCGCGGCCAATGTGGTGCGCTCGGGCACGGGTGCGCCCGCGTTCCCGGGCACGTTCGTACGCCAACTGCCGAATGGCGTGCGGGTGGGAGTGATCGGGCTGTGCACGCCCGCGGTGCCGCTCATGGGCGACTCCACCACCTACGCGGGGCTGGTGTTCCTCTCCCCCACCGAAGTCGCGGCGCGCGAACTGGAGCACCTGCGCAAGGGTGAGCGTTGCGACATCGTGGTGGTGTTGGCGCACATGGGACTCGAGAAGGACCTGCGCACCGGCGAGCCGCGTAAGGGCGAACCCGCGAGCGAGAACTGGGGTTGGCGTCTGGCCTACGAGGTGCCGGGATTGGACGCGGTGATCCTGGGGCATACGCATCAGGTGATCCCCACGGGCGAGGTGCGCGGCACCCTGGTGACGCAGGCGGGCTCGCTCGGCCAATCGCTCGGGCGGCTCGATTTCACACTGACCCGAGATAGCCCGCTCTCGCATTGGGCCCTGACCAAGCGCGAGGCAAGGGTGATCGCGGTGACCGATACCGTCGCCACCGATCCCGCGCTGGCCGCATCGCTGGCACCCTACGCGGCCGCCACGCGGGCGGAGCTCGATCAAGTGGTCGGGCAGGCCCGTCAGGCACTGTCGGCACCGTTCGGGCGCTTCTCCGACAATCCGCTCTGGCGATTGGTGCACCAGGTGCAGCTCGACGCCACAGGCGCGGATGTGTCGCTGGCCGCGATCTTCGACCCGACGCAGCGCATCGAAGCGGGCCCAGTGCGGGTGCGCGACCTGATGCGGCTGTACCCGTACGACAACACCCTCACTGTCGCGGACATGTCGGGCTCAGACCTCAAGGCGACTCTCGAGCGCTCGGTCCGGTTCTTCGCCACCTACGCCCTCGATGGGGGCAGGTCGCTGGTGGAACCGGGAATGGCGGGCTTCAACCTCGACATGGCGTATGGCGTGGAATACGAGGTCGACCTGACGCGACCACCGGGCGAGCGCATCCTCAATCTGAGACGGGCGGGCAAGCCGCTTCAGGATGGCGATCGGCTGCGCGTCGTGGTGAACAGTTACCGCGGCGCCGGTGGCGGCGACTTCGAGGAGGTCCGTCGCGCCCGCAAGCCGAGCGTGCTATTGCGCCCCATGCCCGAACTGCTGCGCGAATACGTGCAACGGACGCGCGTGCTCGATCCGCAGGGCGAGGCTGCCTGGACGCTGCTGCCCGACTACATTGCCACACCCGAGCGGTCGTTGATCGAACGCTTGGTCAAGCAAGGCATTGCTCCGCGCGAGGAAGTGTATCGTCTGGGCGCGCTCGAACCCGCGCGCCGCTCCGACCTCGCCTACTGGTTGGGGCGAGCATTCGGTTGGCGGCCCAGCCGCCCTTCGGACGTGTCCGCCCCGTCCCGCGTGGCACCTCTGGAGCTGGCGTTGGATTGGAGCGAACGCGCGGCCCGCGCGGCGGGTTATGCGGTGCCCAAGGCCACGAGTGATCCCTCCTTCCGCCGCAGCCTGACCACAGGCATCACCGTGGCGGGCCCGGGCGGCGGCTTCGCCCACCGCGACACGCTCACCCGCGCGCAGTGGTTGGGCATGGTGTCGAACCTGCGCTACCCCACCGTCCGCGTGCTCGAGACCACCGATTTCCACGGCGCCATCCTGCCGACCAGTCGCGAGCGGCGCAGCCAGCGACCGATCGGTGGCAGCGTCGCCCTTGCGGCTGCGATCGAGCGCCTGCGCGGCGAGAATCCCGAGGGCACGGTGCTGTTGGACGGCGGCGACATGTTCCAGGGCACCATGATCTCCAACCTTCAGTTCGGCCGCCCTGTGGTGGAACAGATGAACACGCTGAGGTACACCGCGGGCGCGATCGGCAATCACGAGTTCGATTGGACGGCCGACACGCTCGAGCGCCGCGTGCGTGAGATGCGGTTCACCGAACTCGCCGCCAACATGATCGTGCGTAAGACCGGAAAGATGCCCCGCTGGGTGCGAAGCGACACCACGGTGACGCGACGAGGGGTGCGAGTGGGCGTGCTGGGTCTGGCGTACCCCGGCACGCCGCGCGTGACCATGCCGGCGAATGTGGCGCACCTCGACTTCCTCGACGATTCCACCACGGCGGCGCGCATCGCGCCCCGGCTGCGCCAGGCCGGCGCGTTGTTGGTGGTGGGCGTGGGTCACATCCCGGCCGAGACCGACAGCAACCGCAAGGCGAGCGGCGACCTGGCGCGTTTGCTGCGCGTGAAGGGGGTGGACGCCTGGTTCGGCGGACACAGCCACAATGTGGTGGACGACGAACTCGACGGCGTGCCGGCGATGATCGCGGGCTCGCAGGGCCAATGGCTCGCGATCTGCGATCTGGTGGTGGATCCGGTGAAGAAGTCCGTGATCGAGAAACGCCATCGGATGGAGCAGGTGTTCAGCGACGCTCCCGAGCAGGACAGCGCCTGGACCGCACGTGTGGCGCGGTGGAACGAACGCGTTGCTCCGATCGCGGCCGAGGTACTGGGCAACTCCACCGTGGCGCTGCATCGCAACCGACCCGAGGCCACGGTGGGCGATTTCATCTGCGACGCCATGCGGGCAGCCTCGGGCGCCGACATCGCCCTGCAGAACCCGGGCGGCATGCGCGCCGACATGGATGCGGGGCCGATCACGCGCGGGCGCGTCTATGCGATGATGCCGTTTGATAACACCATCGTGGTCCTGACCTTGACGGGAGCCGAGGTGCGACTGGTGATCGAGCAGTCGCTGCGCGGCGATCGCGTCACGCAGGTGAGCGGCATCCGCTTCACCTACGATGCTGACCAACCGGATCTTCAACGCGTGCAGAGCATCACCTTGGCCGACGGCTCGGTGTTCGATGAGACCCGCAAGTACAAAGTCGCGGCCAATAACTTCATGGCGTCCGGTGGGGATAGTTACGATGCGCTCGGCAAGGGCAGCGACCGCGTCGAGACGGGCAAAGTGATCCGCGCCGCGCTCGAGGACTACGTCCGGAACCTCACCAAGGCCGGCCGCACGCTGGACATGAAGAGCGACGGGCGGATCCAACGCGTGAAGCACCGCTGATCAACGGCCGCCGCCACCGATCACGGTTCCCACCGTTCCCGCCGCGCCTTTTCCGGAATCCGCCGGCGCACCACCCAACTGGACGCCGGAGCGGATGAAATACTCCTTCACGCCCGTGGCGAGCTGCTTGGCCATGTCGGTCTGGAAGGATGGGCTGTTCAGCAGCTTCACTTCGCGCGGATTGTTGATGAACGCGGTCTCGACCAGCACCGAGGGGAACTCCACCGACTTGAGCACCACGAAGCCTGCTTGCTTGATGCCGCGGGATTCCACGCGTCGATCCGCCGAGATGTGGTCCACCAACGTCTCGGCCAGCAATTGGCTGCGCTCGAGCATGGAGTTCCGCTTCACGTCGTAGAGCACGCTGACAACATTGTCCTCGGCTTGCGAGGGCACACCGCCCACGATGTCGGCGGCGTTCTCGATGTCAGCAAGGTCGGCGTCCGCCTGATCGGTGGCGCCCTTGAGCGACAGGAAGTAGACCTCGGTGCCACTGCCCGCGCCTCGACGCCGGCTGGAGTTGCAGTGGATGCTGATGAACAGGTCGGCACGCGCCTTCTCGGCGATGCGATAGCGTCCACGCAGCGGGATGAAGAAATCGGAATCGCGCGTGAGCAGCGTCTGAACGCCCGGAATCGCGTTGAGCTCTTCGGCCAGTTTGCGCGCCACCGCCAGCGTCACGTTCTTCTCGTACACCGGCCCCGGGCCGCGGGCACCCACATCATCGCCGCCATGACCCGCGTCGATCACGACGAGCCGGGTGCGGCCCAAGCGCTTGGCCTTTGCGATCGAGGTCAGACGCTGGTCCTCAGCGGCGGCCGCGGCGGCGCGCACGACGTCGACGACCACACGGAAGGGCCTGCCTTCATAGGCGGGAAGGGTGAACACATGGAAGCGCGTGCCGGGCTGGAGCCACAGGATGAAACGCGCCCCGGCAGCGTCGATGCTGACCCGCACCGAGTCAACGGAACTGTCGCGAACCGAGAGCGACATGGGCACTCCCTCGCCCGGCGTCAGGCCCGGCACAGGGACGGAGACCACCAGCTGTCGGCTCGCCCCCGAATCAGGCGCCACCGGAGTCACGGGAGCATTGAAGTCGAACACCAGGCGCGTGCCGGTGACGGCCGCCCAGGAACGCAGACCCGTCAGGACTGCACCAGTCGGGGCATCCGCACGCACCCCAGCGGGGGCGACAAGTGCGATTGCGACCGCGAGCATGAGGGCTGACTTGCGCATGCGTTCTCCTTCGCCATCCATGGCGTGACGGGAGGCGACCCAAGCCGCCTCCCGCCCGGACACCCAGCTTGTAACGCTACCCGCGCTACTTGTCGAGCTTGAGCGGGATGTAGCTGACCGAACCGTTCCGATTCACCAGGAGCACCACCGCCCTACCGGTCTTCTTCTGCGCCGCAACCAGGCGTGCGAACTGCGTGGGATCCTGCACCAAGGATTTCTGCACCTGCTCGATCACGTCGTTCGGCTGGATGCCGGCTTCCTCGGCGACACTGCCTTCGTCGACCGCGGTGACCCGCACGCCCGCCTCGATACTGAGGGCCTGCCGTTCTTCGTCGCGCAACTCGCGGACGGTCAAGCCCAGCCCAGTGTTCGATTCCTCCGCCATCGGGGTCGGGGTGCTTCCAGCCAGCGCAGTCTCGTCCCGCTCACGCAGGGTGAGGTTGATCGGGATGCGCCTGCCATCGCGTAGCACCACCATGGTGACCGTCTTGCCAATGGGAGTATCGGCCACTTTAAGCCGCAGCTTCTGGACATCGTTGAAGCGCTGCCCCATGAACTCGAGGATGACGTCGTTGCGCTTCAATCCCGCGGCCTCGGCCGGGGAACCCTTGACGACCTGCTCGATCAGCACGCCGTCGGTGCTCTCGAGCCCGAAGCCCTCGGCCAGCTCGGGCGTGACCGTCGCCAACATCACGCCCATCATGGCCCGCTTGACCGAACCATGCGCGACCAACTGTTCGACCACGTGCCTGGCAAGATTGATCGGGATGGCGAAGCCGATGCCCTGACCACTGGTGTTGATGGCGGTGTTGATGCCGATGGCCTCACCGCGGATGTTGCAGAGCGGACCGCCCGAGTTACCGAAGTTGATCGACGCGTCCGTCTGGATGAAATCCTGGAAGCCCGGCGTACCACCGAAGATGTTGAGGTTGTTGCGGCCCTGCGCGCTGACGATGCCCACGGTGACCGAGCCGCGAAGCTCGCCCAACGGATTACCGATGGCGATGGCCCAGTCGCCCACACGCAGCCGATCGGAGTCACCCAGGGGAAGGACCGGCAGGTTGCTGCCCACGATCTTGATGACCGCAACATCGGTCGCCGGGTCGGCGCCAACCAAGGTCGCCTTGAAGCGGCGCCCGTCATTGAGCGTCACGTTGATATCGCTGGAGTTCGCCACCACGTGGTTGTTGGTGATGATGCGGCCTTCCTTGTCGACGATGAAACCCGAACCGGAGGAAGGCACGCTCTGCTGCCGACGCGGCGCGTTCTCGCCGAACATCCGGCGCATGAGGTCGTCGCCTTGGCCGTCGCTGGCGCTGGCGCGCTTTTGGACATCGATGAAGACGACCGCAGGCAACGCTCGTTCGACCACCGAGACGAACGGACTCTCGGGAAGCGAGGCGCTATTGGAGACCGCGGCAAGCTGCACATCGGTGGTTGCGCGCGAGTCTCGCTGGATACCCAGCCCGGCACTGAGGCCAAGGCCCATGACCAGACCGGCCGTCACGAGCACTGCGGCGCCAAGAATATAGTTACGGGGGTGAATGATCGACCTTCCGTCCATCGTTGTTCCTCCGGTGTGACAATCGGGATCCGAAACCCATGCCTGTTGTGAAAACGGTTATTGAAGCGGGCCCGCATCGCAAGGACGCGTGACCCCGATATCAGGATGAGCGGCGCGGGCCCCGGAAGAATCATCGGACCGTCAATTCATCGGCACTCTAGCCACTACTCCTGATGCTCCAGATGTATGGACGGATGCTCCCTTCAAAAGGTTCTGTGCTGAGTTTCACGACCGCACGGGCGCCGCTGGGGCCGCCCCCATCGCGGGGTTCGGTGAAGACGGGGCAAAGTCCCGCCGGGGTGGCGCCACACGCTTGCCCCGCCTAGACTGGCGCCCCATGCGCGAAGCCTCGATCTTCTTCCTGTCGGACGCTCACCTGGGTGCTGAGCCCGAATCGCTCGAGGCCGCCCGGCAGGCCCGGCTGCATTCGTTCCTCGAATCCCTGGTCGGTCGCGCCTCGACGTTATACATCGTGGGCGACCTGTTCGATTTCTGGTTCGAGTACCGCACCGCCATCCCGCGCCGATTGTTCCGAACCCTGGCCGTACTCGATACCCTCAGGCGCGCCGGCGTCGAGATCGTCTACTTGAATGGCAACCATGATTTCTGGCTCGGGCCGTTCCTGTCCGAGACGCTGGGCCTGCGCACGGTCGACGGCGCCGTCACCGTGCAGGCCCAGGGACGCCGCCTGTGGCTGCATCACGGCGATGGCCTGATGGGGGGCGATCAGGGTTACAAGGCGCTGCGCGCCATCCTGCGCAGCCCGGTCAGTATCGAGCTGTACCGCGCGTTGCATCCCGACCTCGGCATCCCGCTGGCACACATGGTCTCGAACTTCTCGCGCAGCTCCCGTGGCCACGGTCCGCTGCAACCGGAGCGGCTCTGGCGCGAGATCGCCGAACCGCGGTTTCGGGAAGGCTTCGATGGCGTGCTGGTGGGGCACTTCCACCAGGTGCACGAGCAGCGCGAGGGTGGCCGGGAGTTCTTCGTGCTCGGAGATTGGATCGACCACTTCAGCTATGTGGAACTCGTGGGCGGACGACTCGAGATGAAACGCTGGCCGCAGCCCGCTTGAACGCGTGCCGCACGCCGCGCGCCTCAGAACTGGGCGCTGAAGGAAAAGCGGTGTGTGTCGGTGAGGTCGAACTTGGACGGCACGAACGCGTAATCGACGCGATACAGCTTGTAGGCATAGCCGGCGCCGGCACTGAAGCTCGAAATGTCATCGCCCATGCGGTAGCCCACGCGCAGCGCGGCGCCCACATCGAACGCTAGTTCACCGCCCACTGCGACGACTGCCTGCCGTCCGCGCGTGAGGCGCGATTCGAGCGAGGCGAGCCCCGCGAACCCCGCCACCGGATGTCGATAGGACGCGCCGGCCTGAAGCGCAGTGGGTAGGTTCACGGCGCGGCCCTTCTGGCCGTCGATCGTGTACTCGGCGGCGGGACCAAGATTGTGGCCGCTCACCGACAGGCGCGCGCCCGCGAGACGCTTGGGCTCCCACGCAACACCGCCATTCAGGGCGTAGGTGGTGGCTGCCAGGTTCGCGAGGCGCTCGCGGATCACCTGGCCCGAGAAACCGACGCTCGTGCCGCCAGGCAGCTTGCGGCCGTAGCCCAACAAGAACTCCAGGTCATGCGCGCCGAACGTGCCGACCAGGTTGCCCAGGTCATCGCGCTGCTCGATTGGCTGCGAGTACATCGCGCGCAGCGATGTTGCGATGCCGCCTCCGAACAGATGTCCGGCCAGGGCGAACTGATCGTGGCGCAGGTTCTCGATGAACTCGTAGTGCGTCCCGGTGACCTGTGTGCCCTCGACGCCCGCGAGCCCCGCCGGATTCCAGAACGCCGCCTCGGCCCCATTGGCGACCGAAGCATAGGCTCCGCCCATTGCCGAGGCACGCGCACCCGCCGGCACCTCAAGGAACGCGAAGCCAGCAGGAGCGGCTTCGGTGCGTGAAGCGAGCAGCACCAGCGCGAGGCACGACCACCATGGGGCGCGGCGAAGGGTCACGAGCGTCTCCTGGAACATGGACAGCATGCGGATCGGAACAGAAGGCGACGGGACCGGGTTTCCGGCCCCGTCGCAGATTCAACGGATGGAGAGTCTACACGAGGGCTGCTTGGCGCTCACTGATCGCCCCCACCGCCCTTGTGGTGCCCACCGCCTCCGCCCTTCTGAGATGCGGGCGGGTCCCTGCGCGGAGGCTCCTGGCGCTGCGGTTCCCGCTGCGGCGGATCCTGGCGCGGCGGATCCTGCCGTGGCGGATCCTGCCGTGCCGGCGGGTCCTGCCGTGCGGGCGGATCGTCCCGGCGCTCGCGGCGGGGCGGGTCATTGCTGGGCTGCTGCTTGGGCGCAGGGGCGGAATCATGATCGCGGGCGGGCGGCTCATAGCGGGGCTGCGGGCGCTCCGCGGGCTTCTCGTAGCCGCGGTTCCCCCTACGGTCACGCTCTTCGGTGTTCGGCCGGCTCGCCGGTTCACGCCGCGGCGCGTCCCACTGCTTGGCGGGCATGCGGTCGATGTCGCGACCGCGGTCGCCGGGACGCTTATCCGGTTCGGTGCTGGGGCGATTGCGGCCAATGGGCAGCGGCTCGCCCGGCCCACCACGCTTACCCGTGCGACTCGCGATATAGCCCGGGGGCAGATAGGACGGATCGTTCTGCCGGATTCTGGGCGGCACACTACCTGGCGACGGACTCGCGGGTTTGTACCGCGTCAGATTCCCGCCCCACAGGTCGTTCCAGCGACGCGAGCCATCCCACGATGACCAGCGGGAGCGATCGTCATACCAAGTGGTGTAACCCGGGGGGCAATCCGGGCGGACGACATAATAGTAATAGGGCACGTAAGCGGACCACAGCTGCGGGCCCCAGCTCCACGCCCAGTTCACGCGAAAGTCGAATACGCTGCAGTTGCTATAGTACGGATCGAAGTCGTTGGCCCAGCGCCAGCGACCCGGGCGGTGGCAGTCGTTGCAGATGTAGCGCGGGTAGCGGACCTCATGACCCACATAGTACGAGGTGTAGGACGAGGTGAACTGGTCCTCGTCATTCGCGCGCCCCAGGACAATGCGACGGATGCGCTCCATGGCCACATACGGGTCGCCGACGACGCGGCCGTCCTTGTCGAAGCCTTCTTCCTCCCGCCGCTCGCGGTCGTAACCCAACTCCTCGGCCTGGGGGTCATACGGGCGCAGGAACCACGGCAACTCGCGGAATGGATCGCGCGAGGCGATCGCCACCATGAAGCCCTGCCCGGTCTTGTTGCCCACGGCGAGTTCGTAGCGCGAGTTCTCGGCCGGGATGCGCAGCGTGCGCTTGCCCTCGACCAGGCCGGAGCCGCGCCGCGAGGGATAGAGCACCCGCACAGCACCTTCGGAATCAATTTCGTAGACCAACAGGTACGAATCATCGCTGGTCCGGACCTTGAGCGTCATGGGGTTACCGGCTTCATACACGGCGTCGTCACCTCGGTCGGTCCAGATCTCGACCCCCATGGCTCGCGCGTGCGCCTTGCCAGGCAACAGCGCCGCCAGCAGGCCCGCCAGGACGACCAACGCTTGGAAGAATCGGGTGGGGTACTTCATGAGGTTCCTCCGCCAGTCCCGCGCGACCGTCAGCACGGCCCCGCCTTCGCCCTACACCGGACAGGGCCAGAGCGCTCCCTCAAGCAGGCGGAACGTCTCTGAACACCATCCTACTCCCCGCGCGCCGAACGCGCGGCGTCTACTTGCGGATCCAGGCCACCGGCCGGGCGCCTTGATCCTCGTCGAATGCGCGCTTGGCAGCCAGCTCCGGATTGCCTGCGTCGGTTTGGTACGCCCAATCGAAAACCACGCGCGATGAGCTCAAGCTGGTCACCCGGAACTTGGCGTAGTGATCGTCCCGGGTCCAGACGACATAGCAATGCCCCACGATGAGCTCGACCGTACCGCTGGGCGACCAACCCACCGAAGGCGCCCAATCCACGGCGTCCAAAGTGGTGGCGTAGCCGGCGTCCTGGATTTCCGTGAGCGCAGGGGCCACATCCTTGGAGAACATCTGGTAGACGCCTCCGTTGTAGCCGAAGTAAATGTCAGTCTGAGTGTCGTTCGATGACCGTACCGAGGCCGCAGAGAAGTCCCAACCAGCGCCCGTCGGACTGGTCATGAAGTTCCCCAAGGAGGCGTTGATGCCTGCCGGGCGGGGCGTATCGATGATGGTCTCGTAGGTCAGCGCACTCTCATTGCCCGCGGCGTCGATGGCAGCGATGGCGAAGTAACGCGTGATGCCGTTGCCGAGCCCTCCGACGACGAACGAGGTCGAAGTGGTGGCGCCCTGACGGTCGTAGGGACAGTCCGTACCGTTCTCGCACGGCGACATGTAGATCCGGTAGCCGGACAGATCCCCCTCGGTGTTCGCAAGCCAGCGCAAGGTCACCGCGCCGTCGCCAGTGACCGAGTACAGCCCGCGCGGAGCGGCTGGCGGCGTGATGTCACGCGGTGCCGTGACGGTCTCGTCGGTGCAGCCCGCCAGCAGGACCGCGAACATTGCAAAGGGCAACAGTGTCGCCAACCGCATCAATGGCCTCCTTCCCGAGATCACTGCTACAACCCGTAGCCGGGTAGAAGGGCAACCGGCATGCCATCTTCGCCGGGGAGCGTGAATCGCCGCTCAGAAACCGCATAAGAGCGCGAAAACCCACGCCAAATCGAACATGGGATGGGAAAAGGGCGCAAAAAGAACCGCCGCCGGATCACTGTCCGGCGGCGGAATGGTGTGCGTCTCGGACTCAGCTGTGCACAAGGCGCGACACCGGATGAATCGGACACCGTTCGAGCAGTCCTCGCGTCAACAGCCTAGACATCCCCCAATGTTGGCCGATGAAGCGATCGATCGGTGTCCGGACACTCCCTCTGGGTCAGCGGATCTCAGAATCACCAGGCCGCTGACCGGGTACACAAGCGGTCCGGTGAGAGCCGTCCCTCCACTGGCACCAGAGGAAACTGGAAGTTCGGTGTAGATCCAAGCTAGCCGGTTGTAGAGGCCGATGCGTTGTCGTTAGACGGGGCTCGTACCCTCGACCGAACCCTACAGCACCGGCTAGCCCAGATGGTGACCCAGCGATGTTCCGCTGGATCGGTTTTGGAGGTCCCCCCCTCCGCAGTTTTCATAAAGCACCCTGCGTGCCAACATCCACACATCCACGGGACAATCTGCTAACGCTTTTAGTCGCATCGTCCGATCGCCGTTCGTAGGGCGAAGTCCGACGTCCGTACCGCCACCGCATGCACAGGGATGTTAGAAAACATTTTGCTACTTTCGTGCGCATCGCCACAACTTGTTGTGCGACAACGATTGCACTAGTAGAAAATTTCATACATCCATCCTGAAGATTTTTTTCAGGTGGCACAGGGTGATCGTAGGCCCCAAAAGTATTGGCCCCGTCGCGATGCGACGGGGCCTTGGCGTGGGGCGAGCGTGATGCGTTCAGCGCGATTCGAGCCCGAACACCCGGATACGGTTGAGGAGCGTGGGATAACTGAGGCCGAGCTCGCGAGCGACCTGTGCCTTGTTCCCGCGCAAGCGCTCGAGCGCCTCGCTGATCACCACGCGCTCGACTTCGGAAACCTGACTGCGCAGCGTACCGCCCGTCGCGACCTTGCCGCCCCGTCCCGAGAACGCGGCGATCGGGGTGTCGAGCGATGCCGCAGGGCTCCCATAGCCGCGCGCCAACTCGCGGATCTCGACCGGGAGCAGGTCCACGCCGAGCACATTGCCTTCATCCGCCAGAACCACCATGCGCTTCACGGTCTTCTCGAGCTCGCGCACGTTGCCGCGCCATTCATGCTCGAGGAACAACCGCATGACTTCGGGAGCGAAGCCGCGCAGAGGCTTCTCCATCTGGCGTGAGTACATGGCCAGGAAGTGTTGCGACAGGACCGGCACATCCTCTCGCCGCTCGCGCAAAGACGGCACCCGCACGGTGATGTCGTTGAGGCGATAGTAGAGGTCCTCCAGGAAGCGGCCGTCGCGGATGCGTTCGCGCAGATCGCTGCTGGTGGCGCAGATCACGCGCGCATCGACCTTCTTGTTGCGCGTCGCGCCAACCGGTCGGATCTCGCCGCGGTCCAACACATGCAGCAGCTTGGCCTGGACGGTCTCGGGGATCTTCTCGATCTCGTCGAGGAAGATGGTGCCGCCCTCGGCCTCCTCGAACAACCCGCTCTTGTCGCGCGTGGCGCCGGTGAACGCGCCCTGCACATAGCCGAACAGTTCGGATTCCAGCAACTGCTCCGGCAATGCTGCACAGTTGACCTGGACGAACGGCCGGTCGCGCCGCTGACTGATCTCGTGCACGACCTGGGCGAACAACCCCTTGCCCGTGCCGGTCTCGCCCATGAACAGCACGCTCGCGGTGCTATCGCCCACCTTACGCAAAAGGGTGAGGATGTCGCTGACTTCCCGCGACTGGCTCACGACGCGCTCCGAGCCGGGGCTCGGGCGCAGTTTGTCGCGCAGATGCTGGTTCTCGGCGAGCAGCAACGAACGCTGCGCCTCGACGATGGCCACCGCGGCGCTGTTCGCGAGCACGGCAAGCAGGTTGAGCTCCTTCTGCTTGAAGGCGCCGAGCAGGTTGTCGTTGAGACGGTCGACATACACCAGGCCCACGGCTTGTGAAGGGAAGTTGAGCGGCACGCACACGAGCGAGCCGACGCCTTCGAGCGCACTGGTCAACGCCGCACCGAAGCGCGGGTCGGCCGCCACGCGACTCGAGAACATCGGACCGTTCTCGGCGAAGCGGGCCCCTGCCACATTCTCCAGGACGCGCAGCGCGCGGCGCGCGCGGTCGCGGCCCAGGCCATGCTGCGCCACCACATCCAAGCGTCCCGGGCTGGAGCTGAACGCCACGAACCCTCGGTCGCCACCCGAATGCTCCACGGCGAGCTTGACGATGGACGCCAACAACCCGTCCATGTCGGCGGTATCACGGAACAGCCGGTTGGCCTCCTCGAGCGCGCGGAACTCATTGCAGGTGGACAGCGAGACCGCGACGTACTGACGTTCGATCTCGCGCCGCAATGCACCCACGCGACCCTGTGTCTCGAGATCACCCACATCGGCGATCCACTGTTCGGCCTGCTCGAGCAGAGCGAGCGCCTGATCGTAGTGCTCACGCTCGGCCTCGAGACGCGCCAGCGACAACAGCGCCTCGGCAGCCGCAGGCACCACACCCAGTTGGCGGAACATCGCGGCGGCGCGGCGGGAAGCATCCGCGACCGGTTCGAGCGCGAGCCGCAGCCGCTGACTGGTGGGCAATAGTGCCAGCACCTCGGCCCATGACGCCAGCGTCGTGGCCATCTCGTATTGTTCACCCAGTTGCTCGAACACCTGGGTTGCCTCGCGCAGCTTGGCCTCCATCGCCAGCGTCTGACCGCGCGAGGCATCGAGTCGGGCGAGCGCACGCAGGGCGATGGCGCCCTCGATGCGGTCCCCCAGTCGCTCGGCGAATGCGAGCCCCTTGGCCAGGTGCTGGGCGGCTTCCTCATTCCGGTTCAGCGCCAGGAGCGCCATGCCGAGGCGGATCTCCAACTCCATCACCATATCGCCCTGGGGCGCCATGACGACGGCTTCCCGCAG
Organism: Candidatus Eiseniibacteriota bacterium; assembly: GCA_039917105.1. Taxonomy (GTDB): domain Bacteria; phylum Eisenbacteria; class RBG-16-71-46; order RBG-16-71-46; family RBG-16-71-46; genus CAIXRL01. The sequence goes on from JBDSKE010000042.1 coordinate 24,088, forward strand.
CGCCGGCTCGATCAGGGCAAGCGCCTGCGCGCCAGCACCGCGATCGAGTTCGAGCTCGGCCAGGAACTCGCGCGCAAGCAACATCTCGCGCTGCGAATGCGAGGACTGTGCGCGTTCGAGCGCCATACGGTAATGCGCCTCGGCCGTGTCGGTCTCGCGCCGGCGGCGTGCGAGCAGCCCGAGCGCCAGCAGGGCATTGGCTTCGTTCTGCTGGTGCGAGAGTTCGCGCGAGATCCGCAGCGATTGGCGGAAGTGCTCATCGGCCAAGTCCCACTGACCCAGGCGGTAACGAATCAAGCCAAGGTTCTGGTGGTGCATGCGCATGCGGCCGAACAGCCCCTTGCGCTCATCGATCTCGAGCGCCTGCTCGAGGAAGCGAGTCGCCTCGCGCCACTCGCGCAGATTCTTGTAGACCACTCCCAGATGATTGAGTGCGCTCACCAGTCCGTCGGCGTCGTCGATGCGGCGGAACGTGGCCACCGCGTTCTGCAGCCACTCGATGGACGCCTGCGGCTGGCCCATGCGGCTGAGGTTCGCGCCGATCAACTGCGAAGCGCTGGCCACCGTGCGATGGTCGTCGCTGTCGCGCAGCACATCGTAGGCATGACGGGCGTAGCGCATGCTGCGGCGATACTGCCCGCTCTCGTAATGGATCGAAGCGAACCGCGCCGCGATCCGCGCATTGCAGCGGGGATCGCCCAGCAACCGGGCCTCCTCGCGGGCGCGTTGGGTGTCGAGCAGGGCGGTCACGAAATCAGCGCGCTTGAGCGACGCCTCCGACAAGCGGAGCAACAACCGGACGCGGTCCTGGAGCGCCGCCGGACGCGTTTGTGCGAGCGCGTTACGGTACGCATCCAGTGCACCCGCGAAGTTGTCCGCGGCCAGATGGAGATCTCCGACAGCCTCGTTCTGGGACACGCCGCCGGAAGCCAGCTGTCCAGTACGAGATTGCTCGGGGGGGATCGCTCTCTGCACAGTACGAGCCCTCGACGACTTACAAACCCGGTTCGACACCCCGGCGCGATTCGCCCGGGCGTCTTTGTTTCATCGAGTCCGACAGCGCACGTCTAGGAACGCTTCAGGTACTGCAGTGCCCACACCAGCATCCACTGATGCATGGTGAGCCCACCGTAAACCGGTACGACGCGCTGACTGGCCGTCTGCCCCACCTTAGGAGGCGCTGGCAAGCCGTTGGTCTGATCCGGTTCACCTGAGTACGGCCCTACCGAGGGACGAGGACGCGGAGCGCTGACGCGGTCATATTTTGTCTGACGCGCGGCGGCTGCTTCGGATCCGGCCCCAAGCGCCACCATGAACGTGACGACGAGTGCCAGCGTGATGAACCTGCTGTGATGTTTAGTCCGCATCGCGTTTGCCCACTCCCTCCAACAGCGGTGAGTACGGCCATCGGAACAGCGATCCGCCTTGGCCGGAGGGAACCAAGGAGGCGTTGTGAAACCTAAACGAGGGGACCAGCTTCGCCAGGTTCCAGTATCCGACCAGTGTGAAGGAGTCGTCAACCACGAAATCGTCGCCGGATGTGAAATCAGACTCCGGGAGGGTTCAGCTTGGACGACCTCGCAGGGCGGCGGCTTCGGCCGCGGCTTCACCGGCGGCGAGTCGGGCCAGTCCATAACGCAGCCCTTGGGTGGAGCACACCAGGCCGGGCGGCTGGAATCGCTCGAGTAGCGCCTGCACCACCAACGCCCCCGCCCCGATGATATCGGCGCGCCCATCGCCCATGATCGGCATGCGCCGACGCTCCTCCAACGATGCATGGACGATCCGGTCGATCAGGCCAAGGGCGCGTTCGCGGTCGATGTACCAGCCCTCGAGGAGGGCGGGATCGTAATCCGCCAAGCCGCGATCCATGGAGGCCAGCACCGTAACCGTGCCTCCCACCCCGGCAAGAAAACTGGTGCGTTCGGGCAATAATGCACAATCATGCATGAGTTCGGTTCGGATAATGACCTGCGCCGCGGCAATCGTCTCTGCGGCGGGGGGATCCCCCTGCAGCATCCTCTCGGTGAGCGTCACCGCGCCGAATGGAACACTGGTCCAGCGGCCAGCTTCCCCACCCACGCCGCTCACCACTTCAGTGCTGCCGCCGCCCAGGTCGAACACCACACATTGGCTGCGACGGGCGCGGGCTCCCAGGCCCAGCACCACCGCACGGTAGACCAGGCGCGCCTCATCCTCACCCGCGAGTATGCGCACTTCAACCCCCGCGTCGTTGCTCAGGCGGCGGGCCACTTCGACGCCATTGGCAGCCATCCGCATGGCTGCGGTGGCGCCGACGATGATACGGGTGGCGCCCAGTGACCGGGCGCGGCGCGCGAACTCCTGGGTGAGGGTACTGGCGCGTTCGATCAGGTCGGCGGCGATCACCCCGGTCTCGTGCATGCCCCGGCTGAGCCGACAGGACTCGCCAGCACGCGCAACTGTCTCGAGCGTGGGTCCCCATGGGTCATCACCCGGGAAATCCGCGACCAGCAGCCGGACGGAATTCGAGCCGATATCTATTGCACCAACACGCATATGTTCCGGGTCCACTTGTTAAAGCAGGTAATCCTCAAGCTCGAGGTAGCGCGCCGGCCGGGCCGGGGCGACTGGAGCAGGAGGTGTACCAGATTCCGGGGTCGCGCGGCGACCATGTTCAGGGCCGGTGCCGCGAGCCGCCCGCCTGCGACTGGTGGGCGTGCCCGCAGGGCCGCGAGGCGACCGCGCTGCACGCGGTGTTCCTGACTTTTCCAGTACTGCCGGGGCGTGATTCGCCGCCGCGATGAGGTCGATCAGCCCAGCCGTCTCGGGCTCGAGCCGGAACATGACCTTCTTGCCCGCACGCTTGCCGCGCACCAACCCCTGGCGCGCCAGTGCCTGCAGATGGCGCGTGGTGCATGACTGGGACAGGCCCAGAGCCGCAGCCAGCTCCGTGACGCAGCGCTCCCCCGCCAACAATTGCAGCGCGAGGCGGAAGCGTGAGGCGGGGCCAAGGCATGCCATGCGGGCCTGTAGAAGCACGAGGGAATCCTTCATTGCATACATATGCATACCATAGCGAACGCGTTGACCTCAAGCGATATGAACCGATAGACTCCGCCTGCCTACCACCCCATCCCTGCTACGCGTCCCGATCCGTCCACAGCCGCATCGTCATAAGGTCCCAACTCCCATGAGCAGCTCGGCGTTGCCCATTCTGGAGCCACAGTCCGCTCCCAGCTTCTATGGCTTGAGTCGCGCCCGATTGGCCGCGCGCTTGGCTGGGATGGGTGTGCCCGAATATCGCGCCGATCAGTTGTACACTTGGGTCTACCGCAGGAACACGCGCGATCCCCGAGTGATGACCGATCTGCCCGCCCGACTGCGAGACGAACTACCCAACATCTGCGACCTGCGCCTGCCCGGCCATGCTGCGGTGCTGGCCAGTCCGGATGGCAACACGCATAAGTTCGTGCTGCAGATGCGCGATGGTGTCCGGGTCGAGAGCGTCAGCATGCGCACCCCTCGACGCCTCACGTTCTGCATTTCGAGCCAGGTGGGCTGCGCGCTCAAATGCGCCTTCTGCGCCACCGGCCTGATGGGCCTCAAGCGCAACCTGCGCGCCGAGGAGATCGTGGCGCAGGTCGTCGCCATGTGCGACTTCCATGGTTGGAAGGATGAGCGCTTCAACATCGTCTACATGGGCATGGGTGAGCCGCTTGCGAATCTGGCTGCGGTGGCCGAGTCCATCCGGATCCTGCACGATGAACGCGGCCTCAATATGGGCGCGCGACGCATCACGGTTTCCACCTCGGGGCTGGTGCCACAGATCCTCGAGCTGGCAAAAATGGATCTGCAGATCGGACTGGCGATCTCGTTGCATGCGACCACCGACGCGCTGCGCGATGAACTCGTGCCGGTCAACAAGCGCTGGCCCATCCGCGAACTGCTGGCGGCAGCCGAGGAATACAGCCGCACCGTGGGCCGCCGCACGACGCTCGAATACACGCTGCTGGGCGGCGTGAACGATGGCCCCGAGGACGCCGACCGTCTGGCGGCGATTGCGCGAGGGATGCCCAGCAAGGTGAACCTCATCCCCTACAATCCCGTGCCCGGCCTGCCGTGGAAGCGTCCCAGCCCCGAGGCGATCGACGCCTTCGCGCAGCGCCTGTATCCGCACGCGCCGTCGGTGACCATCCGCCACACCAAGGGCGGGGATATCTGGGCGGCGTGCGGTCAGCTGGGGGGGCTGTCGCCCGAGGCGTGACGCGGGCCACGGCCACGTCATGACCCTACGGGTCCGTCTGCTGCTGGCGCTGTTGGCCTTGGCGTTCCTGCCGACGCTCACATTCACGCTGTTCACGCTCGAGCAACTCTCGCGCGCCACCGACCGCTGGTATGTGCCGGGCGTGGATCACGCCCTCGAAGCCGGACTCGAAGTGAGCCGCGCCGCGCTCACGCGCATCGAGGCCACTGCGCTCGAGCGGGCTGACGACTGGGCCGCAGGGCTGGGGCCACTCCCGCTCGATGCCTCGCGGCGGGCGGGCCTGCGCGATGGCCTGCGTGAAGGCGGACTCGATTTCGCCCAAGTGTACATGCGGCGCGAGGGCCGCTGGAAGCTCACCGATATGGTGGTTCCATCCGGTGTGCTCGCAATCGATGGGCTGGACTTCGCCACGGAGATCGACAGCACACTCAACACGACCCGCCTGCTGCACTCCTCGCAGGGCGCATTGGCGGCCCTTGCGCGCAGCGACACCAACTCGGCGCTGGTCGTGGGCGTGCGACTGACTCCCGATTTCTTCGGTCGGCTGGAGGAGGTTGGCCAGGCCCGTGGACTCTACCAACGCCTGGGATTGCTCGTGCAACTGCAGCGCAGCTATGTGTGGATGATGGTGGCGGCGCTCGGCGTGGCACTGCTGGTGAGCGCGGGGTTTCTGGCTCGCATGATATCGAGCGATATGACGCGCCCGTTACGGACACTGTCCATGGGCTTTGAACGTGTTGCGGGCGGAGACCTTTCGGCGCGGGTCCCCGAGGAAGGCGCGACTGAGATGCGACTGCTCGCCACGTCGTTCAATCACATGACTTCGAATCTCTCGGAAGCCCGGACGCAGTTGGCCGCAGCCGAGCGCGAGGCCGCGTGGCGCGAAGTGGCCCGGCGACTGGCGCACGAGATCAAGAATCCTCTCACCCCGATGCGGCTCTCGCTGCACCGCCTGCAGCGCCGCGTCGACCTGGTGCCCCCCGAGCAGCGCCCCGCGGTGCGGGACAGTTTGAATGCGCTGCTTGAGGAGGTCGAGCACTTGACCCGCCTGGCCGAGCAGTTCTCGCAATACGCCCGGCTGCCCGAACCCCAGCACGAGCGCTTCGATTTGTCGGCGCTGGCGCGCTCGGCCGCGGCCCTGCACGAACCCGCGCATGCTTCGATCCAATTGCACTGCGACCGCGCATACGAGGTGACGGGCGATCGTCTGTTATTGTCCCGGGCCGTACATAATCTGGTACTCAATGCCTGCGAGGCATCGCCTTCCGGAGCCATCGTCGAGGTGGGCACCGGCGGCGCCGATGCGGAAGTCTGGCTCGAGGTGCTGGATCGGGGGCCGGGGTTGCCGTTGGACCTCGGGGACAAGGTATTCGAACCCTATGTGAGCACGAAGAACCGCGGCAGCGGATTGGGGCTCTCGCTCGTGCGCGACATCGCCACCCAGCACGGCGGACGCGTGACGATCGAGAACCGCGAAGGGGGCGGCGCAAAGGCGCGGCTCACGCTACCGGCATCCGGAGATAACCATGGTCGAGCGTGAACGATTCACGGTGCTGATTGTGGACGACGATTCGGCCATTCGGCGACAGCTACGGGGTGTGCTGGAGGACGAGGGCCATACGACCTCCGAGGCTCCCACCGCGGCCGAGGCATACGCCGCGCTGGAACGCCAGCGCTTCGACGTGGTGCTACTCGACATCCGCATGCCGGGGGAGAGCGGCCTTGATGCTCTCAGCCGTATCCGCGAGATCGCGCCCGACACCGCAGTCATCATGGTTTCGGGCGAGGGCTCGATCGACAACGCCGTCAAGGCGGGTCAGCGCGGCGCATTCGATTTCATCGAGAAGCCGATCCGCGATCCCGAGGCTCTGCTCGACACGCTGGCCGAGGCGGTGCGCGTCACGCGTATGCGCCGGCGCGGTCCCGATGGCTCGGGCGCGCCCATCGCGCCAGCCGCTTCCGATGCCACGATGGGATTAGTCGGGGCCAGCGCCGCGATCGAGAAGCTGCGCGAGCAGATCCGCCGCGTCGCACCCAGCCAGGGCCGCGTGCTCATCTCGGGCGAGAATGGGGCGGGCAAGGAACTGGCGGCGCAGGCGATCCATGTGCTCAGCAAGCGTGCCAGCGGTCCGTTCGTGAAACTCAACTGCGCCGCGATTCCCAAGGATCTGCTGGAATCCGAGCTGTTCGGATACGAGAAGGGGGCGTTCACGGGTGCGCTCCAGATGAAGAAGGGGCGACTCGAGCTGGCGGATGGTGGCACCTTGTTCCTGGACGAGATTGGCGATCTGGCGCTGGATGCGCAGTCCAAGCTGCTCCGCGCGATCGAGACCGGCGAAATCGAACGCGTGGGCGGCACGCGCACCGCACAAGTGGATGTGCGCCTGCTCGCAGCCACCAACAAGGATCTTCAAGAACGTGTGCGCAGCGGCGATTTCCGTGAGGACCTTTACTTCCGCCTCAACGTGCTGCCGCTGGTGGTGCCGCCGCTGCGCGAGCGGCGCGGCGATGTGGCCCTGTTGGCCGAGTTCTTCCTGACGCGCTTCTGCGCCGCCGAGGGCACTCCCGCCAAGCAGCTCGTGCCCGACGCCGTCGAGCTGCTCGACGAGTATCATTGGCCCGGCAACGTGCGAGAGCTGCGGAACCTCATGGAGCGCGCCGCCGTGCTGGTGCCGGGCGAATCGATCACCGCGGCGGACCTTCTGCCGTGGCTCGAGACGCGCCCCGAAGACGATGACTCCGGGCTCAAGGGCAAAGTGGCGCGCAGCGAGAGCGACTCGATCCGCCGTGCACTCGAGGGCGCGGACTGGAACGTGACGCAGGCGGCCGCGGGGCTGGGAATCGACCGCACGAATCTGCACCGCAAGATGCGCAAGTACGGCATCTCGCGCCGTTGAGGGCCAATCGTCTCGCCACAGCGAGTGGCGCACTCGCCACAGTGCGGGCCGCCTTGAGTTCACGCCGCGGCGGGAACCCACGCCCGGCGCACGACGCCCGGATCCAAGCGGGCGGTGAACGTGGTACAGGCCTTGCCTTGATCAAGCGGATCCCCTTCCGTTCCTTGGAGGCACCGTGAGAATCGTCCCGTTCGTGCTGCTCGTCTTCGCCGTTTCGGCGGCCTCCGCCCTCATACCGGCAGGCGCGCATGCCGCAGAAGCGCTCGCGGACACCATGACCGTCATGGCCGAAGGTTGGCCCGTGGACAGCGCCGGCGCGGAACCGCACGACCCGGGCAGCGTCACGGTGTGGGCGCGCGGTGAGCCCGAGTGGCTGAAGACCCCCTTTGGCGACAATCTGCTGACGCACCCGGACCTCTGGCGCAGCAGTCACCAGCAAGGCCGCGACCTGCATCTTTCGTTCGACTACAACCGTGTCGATCTTATCCGCTACGGATTGGCATTCCAGGCGCAGCGCCCCGAGACGATGTACCCGCGAATGGGCGCGCGAATCGAGGTCGCCTCCGCACGCCGACGCATCCTTTACGGCGCCCAACTCGAACAGCCTTTGCTCCCCACCGCGCGCTTTGCGGTGGGCGTGAGCGTCGTGCGACGCACCGACCACAGCGACCTGCAACAGACTGAGGACATCGAGAACGCTGCGGCGCTGCTGTTCGCACGCACCGATTACCGCGACTACTTCGAGCGCGAGGGCTATGGCGCATATCTGTCGTGGCGCGTGCCGGATTTCTCGACCGTGAGCGTGCACGGGCGCCGCGACCAGTACCGCTCGCTCATGGCCAGTTCGCATGTGAAGTCGCTGTTCCGCCGCCATCGCCAGTTGCGCCCCAACCCTGCGATCGACGAGGGCGAGGCCCGCAGTGTGCTGATCCGGCTGGAGCGGCTTGCGCACCGCACCGACCGCACGCGCGCTGGGTTGTACCACTGGGTCGAGGCCGAGAAGTCAGGCGGCGATCTGGGCGGCGATTTCGAGTTCACGCGCGTGATCGCCGACCTGCGAAGCGTACTGCGCCTCTCGCCCGCGTCCACGCTGTCGCTGCGCGGTGTGGCCGGGGCGACTCCTTCGGGGTCCCTCCCGCTGCAGAAGCAGTTCACCGCGGGCGGGGTCGACGGGCTGCGCGCCCATCCGCAGGGATCGTTGCGCGGCGAGCAGATTGCATTGGCGCAGGCCGAGTACACGCTGGGACTTTGGCGGGTGCGGACCAAGGGGTTCGAGGGCGGCCTGCATGCCATCGCGTTCGCCGATGCCGGCGCCGCGTGGGACGACGCCAACCACGGTTACGCGGTGCACTCCCAGAAGTTCGCGCTCGATGGCGGATTCGGCCTTGCCACTTCGGAGGATGAGTTGCGCGTTTACTTGGCGAAGGACCTTCAGAATCCCGCATCGGACCTTGTGATCAGCGTCAGGTTACAGCGTCCCTTCTAGACCCAGGGCTCCCCATGCTCCCTTGCCGCACCGGCTTTCACCTTTCGCACGCGTGCGCCCTTCTGGCGCTCGTGTGCGGGGTATTGCCGGCGCTGGCGTTCGACTTCTCGGCCGTGTCGGCCACGCGCGACGAGACAAGTCAGTTGTGGGTGCAGTTGCAACTTGACGACCCGATCGAGCAGCGGGTCGAGCAGAGCCTTGCGCGAGGGATGCCGGCCACGCTCGAACTACATGCCGAACTCTGGCGTAGACGCACCGGCTGGTTCGACCGGATGGAGCGTTCGTTCGATGCTTCGATCCGATTGCGCTACGACGTCTGGGACAGGAGCTATCGGCTCGAACGCGCGGGGGCCAGACCATTTGTCACGCACTCGCTCGACTCGCTCGAACTGGCGTTGTCGCGCCCCATCGACCTACCGGTCGGGGCGCTCCAGCGCCTTCCCCAGCGTGCGCGTTGCTACTGTGTGGTATCGGCGGCGCTCAAGCCGCTCAATGTTGCCGACGCCGAGGAGGTGGAGGGGTGGATCTCGGGCGAGGCTCGCAGCCAGGGCAGCGCCGGCGTTGGCATCCTGACCCGATTGCCCAGCTCGGTCTTCGACGCTGTGCGGAACTTTGCTGGCTTCGGCGACCTTCGGACCCGGGCGATCACGCCGGAGTTCACGCCCGCAACGCTCGCGCGGCGCTGACGCGGGGCGACCGAGGCGGAAGGCGACGACTATTGCAGTCGGGTGACGCGCGCGGCGCCGCCCCGGCCATCGCGCGCGCGGGCGAAGACCACTGCGGATTTCACCGCACGCCCATTCGCGTCGCGCCCATCCCACGCCCATTCGGTCCCGTTCACCGATACCATCGGGTTGACCGTGGCCAAGCGGCGACCCGTCACATCGAACACATCGAGCGAGGCGGCCTGCGTCCCGCCGCGACCGAACCGCACCGTCCCACGCGATGCCCGCGCATCACCCGCAACCACTTGCAGGGATGACGCGAGCGGCGCCTGCGTCAGATCCGATAGGAACCTGGGTAGCCCGGCCACTTGCAGCGGATATTGGAGCGCATTGTTCTCGATGGTGCCCGAATAGTTCGCGAGCGCGTCGCCGAACAACGCGCGGAAGTCCTCGGCGAAGATTTCATGCGGGCGATTCGCGTGCGCCGCCTCCGCCGAGTAAGCGATCTCATCGACGATGCCGCGCAGCGAGCGATACTGCTCCCACCCCGCCGCGTCGGCGTCAGGCATGAAGGCGAACTGGACCACATGCCCCAGCTCGTGCGTGAGCTCGGCATGCTGGTGTTCGGCCGAAAGCGGGCGCACGCCCGGCGACAACAGGATCAGACCGGGACCTGCTGCGGACTCGAGACCGACCCGGCGCGGATAGGGCAGCACGTAGATATCGGCGGCGACATGCTCGAGCGGAAAGCGGACATTCTCGAGTGTGTTGCGGATCTCGGTGGCGTCAAAGACATGG
>JBDSKE010000043.1:0-13744 GCA_039917105.1 Candidatus Eiseniibacteriota bacterium
CCCAACTCCTGTTGTTGGAATCGCCTTTGGCGGGCCTGGTCCTCGTCCCTCTGGACCAACTCCTTGAGCCCGAGGAAGCCTTTCTGCAACTCCAGGACCCGCTCGCGCTGCGTGCCCTCGGATTGCAACAATCCGGTGAGACCCGCCGACAGGCCGGACACCTCGGCCTCGATTTCGGCAATCCGCGCCCGATGTTGCGTGGCCTCTTCCTCCCGCGCCCGGATGCCGTTCTCGAGCTCTCGAACGGTCTGCTCGGCGCGCGCCCACTGGGCTTCCCACTCACCGGCCTCGCGAGAGAGCCGCAACAGCAACTCCCGCGACGCCTGCGCCCGGTTCGCGGCTTCGTCGCGCTGCAACTCGAGCGCCTTCACCTCGACATCGGCCTCGGCCAGTTGACGACGGGCGTCGTCGAGTTGGCTTTGGAACGCAGCCAGGTCCTCTTCCACCTCGACCAACGAACGCGCCAGGGTTTCCAGTTCCAGATCGTAGCCCTGGATCTCGTGATTACGATCATCCGCCTCTTTGCCCGAGAAACTCTTTTCGCGTTCGATTCCCGAAAGCTCGCGCACCTGGGTCTCGAGCGCAGTACGCGACTCATCGAGCAGCCAGCGCGATTGCTCGCGCTGCTCAAGCGCCGCCATGCGCGAATCCTGTTGCACCGTGCGCTGGTTCTCGAGGCCCTCGACCTCGAGCGACATCTCGGCCAAGCGACCGGAGAGGTCGCGAATCTCGGTTTCGCGATGCAGCAGCCCCCCCGAGCCAGTGCTCGAGCCCGCGCGCACGCGGCCGCGCTCCCACACCTCGCCATCCAGACTCACGAACCGCATGCCACCCTGCGAGGCGTGCGCCAATTCGGCGGCCGCGCCGCGCGTTTCGACCACGACCACCGAACCTAAGAGGCGATCGACCAGAGGGCGGTAGCGCTCGTCGCAATGCACTAACTCGGACGCACGCCCCAGCACGGCGTCGTGCGTGGGCAACTCCACTGCGTAGGGCGCGCCCAGTGCCGAAAGGTCCACCAGTGTCGCCCGCCCGTTCTCCAGCCCACGCAGCAATTGGATGGCCGGTTCGATCGCGGCGCGATCGTCGACCAGCACGAATGCCGAGGCCTCCCCGAGCGAGGCCTCGAGCGCATCGACGAAGCGCTGAGGCACTTGCAGCACGTCGGCCACCACACCGATCACCCCCGGCAGGCGGTCCTCGCCGGCGAGTAGCGCCTTGACGCCATCAGAGACGCCCTCGAAGTTCTTCTTGAGCTCGAGCAGTGTCGCAAGACGGGAATCCGCGCCGGCTGTCTGCTGGCGCAACGTGGACAACGTCGTGTCGGTCTCGGCGATATGCCCATCCACCGCGCGGATGGCGTCTTCACTCGCGGCAAGTTCGCCTTTGGCGCCCTCGACACTTTCCTCGAGTTGCCCGCGGCGCTCGGCACCCTCGACCAAAAGGCGGTCAAGGTCGGCCGCCCGCTCCAATAGCGCCTCGCGCCGTTCCTCGGCTGAAGTGCGACGCTCCCCAATCGCCACCTGACGCGAGCGGATGCGTTCGCAGTTGCCCTTCTTCTCGGCCTCGACCGAGAACAGATCGAGCGATAATTGCTTATGCGTTGCGGCCGTGCTGCGTCCCGAACGCAGCGTCTGCTCCAGCGCATTGAGCGAGGATTCATTCGCTTCCGCTTCTATCTGCGCGCCCTCGCGCAGCGCCCGCGTCTCCACCAGACGCGTCTGTGCCTCGTGCTCGCGGGCCTGGGTCTCTTGCAGGCGTTCGCGCATGCGGCTCGCTTCCCCGCTCGCCTCTTCGGCGCGCTTGAGCAAGCCGGCGGCACGCTCTTGCAGTAACACCACCTGGTGCTCGGCAGCGACTCGTGCTTCCTCGCGATCCTTGAGCCCACCCTGGGCGGTGCTCAGCTCGCGCTCCAGTTCGAGCAGTGCCAGCTTTTGGTCGTTGAGCTGCGCCTCGAGCAGATCGAGTTGTGCGGTGACGCCCTCTCGCCGCACGGCCTCTTCTTGGTGCTCTTCCTTGGCCTTCGCCTCGCGCTCGCGCAGGGCCTGAATCGTATCCGCGGTCAGGGCGAGATCGATGTCGCGGACATCATCGCGCAGCCGCTGATAGCGACGCGCCTTGCCGACTTGCCGCGCGAGCGAGCGCAACTCGCGCTCGATTTCGAACACGATGTCGTTCAGGCGAGTGAGGTCGCCCTCGGTGGCATCGAGCTTGTTGAGGGCTTCCTTCTTACGCTGTTTGTACTTGGTGATGCCCGAGGCTTCCTCGAACAGGAACCGACGATGGCCCGTGTTGTCCGAGAGGATATTGTCCACCATCGAGCGCTCGATCACGGAGTAGGCGTTCGAGCCCATGCCCGTGTCGAAGAACAGGTCACGGATGTCCTTGAGACGACACGGGGTCCTGTTGAGGAAGTACTCGCTCATGCCCGAACGGAACACGCGCCGCGAGATCGTGACTTCGGAGAACTCGGTCGGCAGGATGCCCCGGTCGTTGTTGAACGTCAAGTGCACCTCGGCCATGCCGAGCGGCTTGCGAGAGGGGCAGCCATTGAAGATCACGTCTTCCATGGTGTCGCCGCGCAGCTGCTTGGCGCTCTGCTCGCCCAGCACCCAGCGAATGGCATCGGAGACGTTGGTCTTGCCGCAGCCATTGGGGCCGATGACGCCCGTGATGCCGTCGCCGAAGCGCATGTCAGTCTTGTCGACGAACGACTTGAACCCTTGGATCTCAAGCTTTTGGAGGAACATCCGTGATTTCTCCAAGCGATCGGGACGAACGAAGCCCTCCGACCACCTCACGCCGGCGGTCAGCCGACGAGACGATGTGCGAGTTGCGAGACCTCGGTGTCAGAGCAAGATGAGTGAGCACTGTCTCTTAGGGCGTTCCCCACACCGACGGGCGGGCGGGGTGTCGCTAGCCAACACAATAATGGCGCGGGGCCATGAGGGTCAACGAAGAGTTCCTGTGGACCGACCGTTCGGGCGCGGCTCCGGTCCTTGATCGGGCGGCCGGGATGCGTCAGTTGGGCATTCCTTCGTTCGCCACCTCGGGGTCGTCGTCACTCGCCTCATCATCATCGGGGTCATCCGTGGTGCGGACGAATACGACGCGAGCGTATTCCACTTGGTCGAACCCCGCGCGCACCATCTCGGCCAGGAATGGATCCTGATCATCGACCAAGTCGCGGGTGAGCACGACGCGATCATCCACGATCATCAGGCCCGACAAGAACGGCCCCCAGACTTCGCACGAGCTGGGCTCCAGTTCGGTCATCTCGAGCGTCGGCAGCCCCGTCTCGTTCCACGCCAGCCCCGAGTCCCGCAAGTAGGTCAGTAACTGGTTCGTGCTGCCCGGCCCGAACGCCGCCTCGAAATCCGGTATCGGGTCGCACGCCAGGCCCACTTCCCTCTCGTCATCCGAGCTCGCGATCATCAACTGGCCACTCTCATAATGCCCCTCGGGCATCTTCTCGAGATGCACGCAGGGCATCAGGAGTCCACGGAAGCCATGCTGGATGAAGCGACGCGCCACACCGGGGAGCAGGATGAACTGCATGAAAAGGATTCGCTCAGCGTCCTCTTCCAGCTCATGATGCCCATACACGGCGCGCAACCCGTCACAAGCGCCCTCCTCGTCCTCGACCACCAGACCGACCATGCGTTCCCCGTCCTGGTCGAACTCCCGGATCCCCTTGGGCCAGCGCATCAGGGCCGCATGCGTGCTCTCGCCCAGCTCCAACAGCATGAGCGGGCCGGCTTCGGTCTCGATGACATGGGGAAAGTCGAACTTGCTCAACGGGCACTTCCCTTCCGCGTGGACGACATTAAGGTGGCGGGGCAGCTAGGCGTCCGGGTCCAGGACCTTGGCGAGCGCGATCGCGAGCATGCCCACCTCGGGCTCGGTCAGCGTGCGCGGGTCGAGCCGGAATCGATCGGAGCGGACGGTGCCCAGGATGGGCGGCTCCGCGGTGCGGGCGCGGCGTTCCAGTTCGGCGGCCCCGAGCGTGGCATGCGACAGCTCGACGATCGGACCTTTGAGCTTCTGCAGGGGCATCGAGCCGCCCCCGACCTCACCATGGCCCTCGACGATGCGCGTCCCCAGGCCGGGCACTCGGCTCTGCAGTTCGGCAGCCAAGCGCCCCGCACGCTCGGACAGCATTTCGCGCGAAGCGCGCAATGCCACCAGCGTGGGAATCTGTTCGGAGGCGCGAGCGGGGTCGGCATAGAGCGCGAGGGTGGCTTCGAGCGCGGCGAGTGCCAACTTGTCCACGCGCATGGCGCGCGCGAATGGGTCCTTTCGCACCCGTTGAACCCAGCGCTTGGTCCCCAGCACCAGGCCGGCCTGCGCGCCGCCGAGCAGCTTGTCGCCCGAGCACGTCACCAGGTCGACGCCCGCGGCAAGGCTCTCGGCAACCGTGGGCTCGTGCTCCAACCCATATGCGGCCATATCAACGAGGGCGCCACTTCCCAAGTCCTCAATCATCGTCACGCGGCGCGCATGCGCCAGTCGTGCGAGTTCGGGCAGCTCGGGCCGCCCGGTGAAGCCTTGGATGCGGAAGTTGCTCGGGTGCACGCGCAGGATCGCGGCGATGCCGTCATGTCGTGCGAACGCTCGTTCATAGTCGCGCAGGTGCGTGCGGTTGGTCGAGCCCACCTCGACCAGCACGGCGCCGCTCTTCTCCATGATCTCGGGCACTCGAAAGCTGCCCCCGATCTCCACCAACTCGCCGCGCGAGACCAGCACTTTGCGACCCGTGGCCACGGCCGAGAGCACCACCATCACCGCTGCCGCGCCATTGTTGACCGCGAGCGCCGCCTCGGCCCCGGTCAGGCGGGTGAGCCAACGCTCCACACCGGCGCCACGTTCGCCCCGCCGGCCCGCCGCAAGGTCGTACTCGAGCGAGCTGTAGCCCGCCGCCACTTCGGCCACGGCGCGGCGCGCGGACTCCGCCAGCGGCGCGCGTCCGAGGTTGGTGTGCAGCACGACGCCGGTGGCGTTGAGTACCCGCACCAACTGCGGTCGTGCCGCGGCCCGGGCACGCGCGGCGATTCGCATGCCAAGCGCATCGTGCTCCGGCGGCGTGGCGCGTTTGGCGCTGCGCAGCGCGGTGCGCGCCTCGGCCAGCTCAGCGCGGGCGGCCTCGAGTACGACGGCACGCGGCAGGTCGCGCAAGGATTCGGCCACGGGGGCCGACTTGAGGACGCGGTCGACCGAGGGCAATCCACGCAGGCGGGTGTCGGACATGGGGCCATGCTACCGGAGCAGGAGCGGTGGGGGTAACCGGGGCCAAGCGAAGGGAGTGGCCGCGAGCCCCACTTCGCCAGCTCAACCGCCCAAGTAGGCCTTACGGACTTCGTCGTTGACCAAGAGTTGCTGCGCTTCGTCCTCGAGCACGACGGTGCCTGTCTCCAGCACATAGCCGCGCTGGGCAATGCCCAGCGCCATGTGCGCGTTCTGCTCCACCAACACGACGGTCACCCCGCGGCGGTTGATCTCGACGATGTTCTTGAAGATGTCGCGCACCAACAGCGGCGCGATGCCGAGCGAGGGCTCGTCCAGCAGCACCAGCCGCGGCCGCGACATGAGAGCTCGAGCGATCGCGAGCATCTGCTGCTCGCCCCCTGAGAGCGTGCCCGAGAGTTGCTTGCGGCGCTCCAGCAGGCGCGGGAACAGCGCGTACATGGCATCGCGGTCCTGTCGGATGCCGGCGCTGTCCCGGCGGCGATAGGCACCCAGTTCGAGATTGTCCTCGACCGACAGGTTCGCGAACACCATACGGCCTTCGGGACTCTGCGAGATTCCCAGCCCGACGATCTCGTGCGCAGGCATCTTGGTGATGTCCTTGCCCTCGAACAGCACGCGGCCGCTGCGTGCGGGGACCAAACCCGAGATGCTCCGGAGTAGCGTGGTCTTGCCGGCCCCGTTGGCACCAATCAGCGTCACGATCTCGCCTGCATCCGCGTGCACCGAGACGCCCTTGAGCGCATGCACTGCGCCGTAATAGACGTCGAGCGATTCGACGACGAGTTGGCTCATGCGTGCGCCACCTCTTCGCCCAGGTAGGCTTCGATCACTTTGGGATTCGCGCGGATCTCTGCGGGCGTGCCCTCGGCGATCTTGAGTCCGTAGTCCAACACGGCGATGCGTTCGCAGATCCCCATGACCACTTTCATGTCGTGCTCGATCAGAAGGATGGTGAGCCCGAAGCGGGTGCGGATCTCGCGGATCAATCGCATGAGATCCTCGCTCTCCTGTGGATTGAGGCCCGCGGCGGGCTCATCCAGCAGGAGTAACTGCGGGCGCCCGGCCAGCGCGCGCGCGATCTCGAGGCGGCGCTGTTGCCCATAGGGCAGCTCAGTGGCCTGCGCGTCGGCCCATTCGCTCAACCCCAGCACCGAGAGCATCTCGTCCGCCTGCTGGAGGAGAGCCGCTTCGTCGCGCTGGAAGCGGCCCGTCCGCAAAAGGGCATCCCACAGGCCGGCCGTGTGATGCTGGTGGGCGGCGATCGCGACATTGTCGCGGCAGGTGAGCCGACCGAAGAGGCGGATGTTCTGGAACGTGCGAGTGATGCCGCAGCCCGAGATACGATTGGCCTTCATGCCGCTGATCTTCCGGCCGTTGAACACCACCTGCCCCAGCGTCGGCGTGTAGACGCCGGTGATCATGTTGAACGCCGTGGTCTTGCCAGCGCCATTGGGACCGATCAGGCCGAACAGCGAGCCCTTGGGCAAGTCGAGTTCCAAGTCGCTCACAGCTTTGAGCCCGCCGAACTGCATGGTGCAGTGATCGACATGCAGGATCGTGCTCATGCCGGACCCCGGGCGCCCTGCGGCTTTCGCTTGCCCCAGGGCAAGGAGAGCTCGCGGGTGCCGAGCAGTCCCTGGGGCCGCGTGATCATGAGCACGATCAGCATGAGCGCGTATATCACCATGCGGTAATCCTTCAAACCGCGCAGCGCCTCAGGCATGAGCGTCAGGACGATCGCCGCGAGCACCGAGCCCGAAATCGAGCCCATTCCGCCCAACACCACCATCGCGATCACTTCGATGCTGCGCAGGAACGTGAACGAGCTGGGATTCAGGTAAGCATCGTTGTGGGCCGACAAACCGCCCGCAACCCCTGCAAAGAAGGCACCCATCACGAACGCGAGCACCTTGTATCGCGTGGTGTCCACGCCCAGCGCCTCGGCCGCGATCTCGTCATCGCGGATCGCGAACAGCGCCCGCCCGTGGGTGCTGTGCGCGAGGTTCCGCGACACCACCACCACGATCACCGCCCACAGGAACACCCAGAAGAAGTTCGACCACTGGGGAATGCCGGGCAGGCCGCGCGCCCCGCCGATGGCGTCCACATTGAGGATCACCACTCGGATGATCTCACCAAAGCCCAGCGTGACGATGGCGAGGTAGTCTCCGCGCAATCGCAACGAGGGCAATCCCACCAGGTAACCTGCGATCGCCGAAAGGATACCGCCCAGGACCAACGCCGCCAGGAACATCAGGCCCTGGGCGAGCGGCTGCGGCATCCCCGCCACCATCAGCGCGGCTGCTGCGCCCTGGCCCAGCTTGAGCGAGACCATGGCCGCGGTGTAACCACCCAACGCCATGAAACCGGCATGTCCAATGGAGAACTGTCCGGTGAATCCATTCACCAGGTTGAGAGAGACGGCCAACACGATGTTGATGCCGATCAGCAGTACGATGCGCAGAAGGTAGGGATTGAGGAAGTGCGGCAACACCGCCGCAAGGGCCGCCAACAATGCGATCGTGACGAGTGGAACGAGAATCGCCTTCATCTCAGACCTTCTCGGTCACGGCCTTGCCAAAGATGCCGGCCGGGCGCACCAACAGGATCACGATGAGCAGGACGAAAGCAATGGCATCGCGATAGGTGGGCGAGATGTAGCCCGTGACGAGCACCTCGGCCACGCCCATCACCAGGCCGCCGACCACGGCACCGGGTATGTTGCCGATGCCGCCCAGCACCGCGGCGACGAACGCCTTGAGTCCGGGCATGATGCCCATGTAGGGCTCGATCTTGGGACTCTGCAGTGCGACCAACACCCCGGCGGCAGCGGCCAGCGACGAGCCGATCATGAATGTGAAGGTGACGATGCGGTCGACCGAGATGCCCATGAGCGCCGCCGCCATGTGATTGTGCGAAACCGCCTGCATCGCCTTGCCCACGCGCGTGTGCAGCACCAGCATGCGCAATCCGAACATGAGCACGACCGAGACGATCAGCACGATCATCTGCTGATTCGACAGCGTCACGCCCATGCCGAGCGCGATGTTCTTCTCGGGGATGATCTGCGGAAAGAACTGCGGGCTCGCGCCGAACACCAGCACCCCGCCGTTCTCGATCAGGAGGGACACTCCGATCGCCGTAATGAGCGCCGACAACCGCGGGCTCTTCCGCACCGGCTTATACGCCAGGCGCTCGATCAACATCCCGATCAAGGCGCAGATCAGCATGCTGGTGAGTAGCACGAGAACGGCCTTCATGGGGCTGGGATCGCCGGCGGCGTTGAACCACCGCGCGGCGAACAAGCCCATGAACGCGCCCAGCATGTAGATGTCACCGTGCGCGAAGTTGATCAACCGCAGGATGCCGTACACCATCGTGTAGCCCAGTGCGATCAGGGCGTACACGCTCCCCCAGGTGATTCCATTGACGAGCTGCTGAAGGAACTCGGACACGTGGTCAGGGAGCGATCTGGGTATTGAAGACCTTCTTGCCGCCCTTGATCTCGAGCACCACGGCCGGCTTGGTCGCGTTGCGCTTGTCGTCCAGCGTGATCGTACCCGTCACGCCGGCGTAGCCATTCGTCGCGGCGATGATCGCACGGAGCTTGGCCGTGGCGGCCTTGCGCTCGGCGCTGTTCGCCTTGGCGGAGGACAGGCCCGCGAACGCGGTCGGATCGTCGGCGTGCAACTTCTCGACGGCCGCGAAGATCACATTCGCCGCGTCGTACGCCAGGCCGGCAATGGCGTCGGGGTCCTTCTTGAACTTGTCGCGGAACTTGGTGAGGAATCCCTGCAGGGCCGGATCCGGGTTATCGACCGCGAAGTGGTTGGAGTAGTACGCCCCATTCAACGCGTCGCCACCAATCTCGATCAATTGCTCGCTCTCCCACCCATCGCCGCCCAGCAGCGGTACCGTGATGCCGAGCTGTCGGGCCTTGCGCGCGATCAGGCCCACCTCGGTGTAATAGCCCGGAATGAAGATGGCCTCGGGGTTCTTACCCTTGATGCTGGTGAGCTGCGCCGAGAAGTCCTGGTCGCCGGCCGTGTACGCCTGCTCGGCCACGATGACGCCGCCCGCCGCGGTGAATGCTTCCTTGAAGTACTGCGACAGCCCCACCGAATAGTCGCTCTTGACGTCCTGAAGGATGGCGACCTTCTTGAGCCCCAGGTTGGTCGATGCGAACTTCGCCATGACCGTGCCTTGGAACGGATCAATGAAGCACATGCGGAAGATATAGTCGCCCGTCTCGGTCACCTTGGGGTTGGTCGAGGAGGGCGACACCATGGGAACGCCATTGGACTGGCAGATGGGCGCCGCCGCGAGGCTGCGCGAGCTGGCCACCTCGCCGATCACCGCAATGACCTGATCCTGGTTGATGAGTTTCTGCACGACGGTCGCGGCTTCCTCCGCCTTGCCCTGATCGTCCTCGACCACGACACGTACCGGCAGCCCGCCCAGCTTGCCGCCCTTGGCCGTGGCGAGTTCGGCGAGCGCGAGTTCGACGCCCAGCTTGGTGGACTGACCGAAGGTGGCATCGTTGCCCGTGAGCGAGCCGTACTCGCCGATGACGAGCTCTGCCTTGCCGGACGACGCGCCGCCGCAACCTGCGGCGATGAACGCGCTCAGCGCAAGCGCGCTGGCCGCAAGCCATGTGCGAAGCTTCATGACAGCCTCCCTGCGTGGGAAAAGTGGACCTGCGAAGCGAACCACGGGCCCGGCGGCGCAAAGTGCACCCGGGCTCGCGGAGGGTACCCGATGGGGATGGAACATGGAGTCAGCCGGGAATGGGTAGCACGGGGCGCGTCACGGCGGCAAGCGCAAAGCGGCTTGGAGCCCCGCTACGGTGCGGAGCCCAAGGTGTTCCCATGACAGCGGTTGTTGTCGCTCGAGAGCACGGTGTACGGTCCCGCGCATGCTCGATCCGATCGCAGGGAAGCGTTCATTCGGGACTCCTCGCTGGAGGGTGCGAGTGTCCCGGGCTGCCGGGTTTCCGGGTTTCGCGCGCGGGACCGTGTTCTGTTCCATGCTCCTCCTCGCCGGCCTGGCCGGCTGCTCGCGCCCCGGCGCCGCTCCACCCGGGAGCCCGCAGGTGCCCGCGACCCGCCCCGCCGCGGCATCACGACCACGCGCCGGCTATGTCGCACGAGTCGATTCGCTCGATTCGGTGGATGCGCGCGTGGTGCAGGGCCGACGCATCGTGCTCGACCCGGGCCATGGCGGCTTCTTCCCGGGCTCGATTGGCGTCAACGGCCTGACCGAAGCCGAGGTCAATCTGGGCGTGGCGCTCCGCCTGCGCGACCTGCTGGTCGCGCGCGGCGCGCAGGTACTGCTCACCCGCGCGACCGACCGCGACTTCCTCACCCCCGCGGACAGCGCGCTGCGTGCCGACCTCGCCATGCGGGTGGAGCTCGCCAACGCGTTCCATCCCGATGTGTTCCTGTCGATCCACCACAACGCCGACGCCGCTGGCGCGCACGACCGCAACGAAACGCAGACCTACTACAAGCTCGGTGACGACGGGCCGGCCTTCGAGCTGGGCGAGGATGTGCACGCGGCCATGGCGCGCAACCTGGGCATCGAGATCGCGCGGCTGTTGCCGGGCAACTTCTTCGTGGTGCGGGGCAGCAATGCACCGGCGTTGTTGTCGGAGGCGAGCTATCTCACCAACCCCGATGTCGAAGCGCGACTTCGTACGCCCGAAGCCCGACAACTCGAGGCCGAGGCGTTGTATCTGGGAATCGCGCGCTGGTTCGCGCGTAAGCGGCCCGAGTTTGCTGAGGTGGCGCTCGTGGGAGGCTCAGGCGACAGTGACACGTTGTTGAGCGTGGGTCGTCCGATCGTGGCAGCGCGGCTCGCGGGGGCGTTCGACGAGGTGAATGTGTGGTTCGACGGTGTGGCCGCTTCGGTCGACCGAGCGCAGGACCGCATCTGGGCGCAGCCCGCCACGCCACTCGCGGCGGGTCGGCACGAGGTCGTATTGCGTGCGCGCCTGGCGACCGAGGGTTCTGCACGCCTGTCCAAGAAGGTGTTCCGGGTGCATAAGGGCGCGCCCACGTCCGTCACCCACGAGGCGCGCCGGCTTGTCGCGCCCGGGTGCGAGCCGCTTGCCGAGGTCCGCAGCCGGGCGCTCGATCGCGACGGGCTTCCGTACGCGGATTCGCTGCAGCTGCGCGTCCAGGTGGTCGGCGCGCCGGGCGTCCTGCCGCGGGACACCATGCTGTGGTTCCGCGATGGCCGCGCACTCGCCTACCTGCACGCCGCTCCTGGGCACACTTTACCGGTGCGGTTGAATCTACGGGCCAGCGCGTTCCTCCCTGGCGCGAAGCAACCGACCCTGCCCGCCAGGACGATCCCCGCACTCCCAACGGCAGCAGGTGCGCGGCACGCGTTCCTGCGCGTTCTGCCCGCCGACACAGTACTCTGCGACGCGCCGGGCACCGAGGGCGCTGCGCCGCGCTTGGCGTGGCTCGGGCGTACGGGACTGCTCGAGTTACGGACGAACGAGGCGGGTGTATCGGTGATGCCGCGCATCGCGGGCTTCCGCCCAGTAGGGCCCGATACCGCGTGGCCACCGCGCGTCACGGCAGTCGCGGGCGGGGCGCTGCTCGCCCGCCGCATCGTACTCGACCCCGAAGGTGGGGGTGACGATGCCGCCGGCCTCGGGCCGCGCGGCACACGCGGCTCCGCGCTCAACCTCGAAGTGGCGCGCGCCCTCGCAGGCATGTTGCGCGGGGCTGGCGCCGAAGTCGCACTGACGCGCTCCAGCGATGTTGCGGTGTCCGAGGTGGAGCGTGTCGCGACCAGTGAAGCTTTCGGGGCGGACCGCTACCTGCGCATCGGCCACGCCGCGGCACCGCCCATGGCGGGGCACTATTGGTCGAGTGCTGGCGGCAAGCGCTGGGCGGGCCGGGTCGCGGGGGCCAGCGTTGCCCTTGGCTTGGACTCCGCGCGAATCGGCGAGAGTGCGAAATACCCGATCACGCAGGTGGCAGCCGTGGCGCTGTACGCCTCGCTCGCGCGGATCGATAGCAGCGAAACGATGTTGCGGGCGCCAGGGCGACTGCGCGCCGAGGCGTACGCGCTCTATCTTGCGCTCGCCCGCGACTTCATGCCGAGTGCTGATTGGAGCGTTGACTCATTGACTGTGCTTGATGCCGAGGGGCGCAAGGTGGCGGGCGCGCCAGTCACATTCGGTGGCGCGCTCACGTTGGCCACCGACGAGCGCGGCATCTTGCGGTTCGCCCGCACGGAGCCGGGGCCGATCGAGCTCACCGTCGAGGATCCGCGTGTGCGCCTGCGCACCCTTCTGTTAGAATCGGAGCACGGCCGCACCTTGACTGGAGCGCGCTGACCGAACCGGGCCACGCACCTCCTTCCTTCTGCCCGGGAATGCCATGCAACATGGCATCGACGCCTACTTCGCAGAACAGAAGCGCTCCAAGCGACGTTTCGCACTCGCTTCGGGCCTAGTCACCATGGTCGCCCTGTTTTTCATGGTGGCCCTGCGCGGACAGGCGGTGCGTCATGCCCTCGAACAGGCGCGACGCTTCGGTTTCGAGGGACCCGAACAATGGGTCGAACGGATTCGACTCGAAGAAATCGGCGCCCAGGAGCGCGCCGGCACCACCACTTACGAGCTGGTGTTCGAGGATGCGACCCTGGGCGGCGAGGCGAACAAGCCCGTGCCCTCGCCCCCGCGCGGGGGTACAGTGCCGCGCAGGATGCTGATGGATGATGGGCCGGGCGCGCAGGACCGCGACCTGCTTGCGCGTGCTCGGGCGCTGCGCTTGGAAGGTCCGGTCATCCTGTCGGATCAGTTGATCGCCGAGAGGATCGTGCGGCCCGAGTATCCAGACGATGCCATCGATCACGACATCGAAGGGATCGTCGAGTTGGTGGCGCTGGTCGATACGACCGGCGCAGTGGTCGAAGTGCAGATCCTGAAGAGTTCGCATCCGCTACTGGAAAAGGCCGCAATCGATGCCATCGTGCAGTGCCGTTACCGCCCGTTCCGGCTTCACGAACAGACGCTGCGCACCTGGGCGGCGTTCCGTTACGCGTTCAGTCTGTACGCGAAGTGAGTGGAACGGGTCGCCACAAGCCTCACTTGACGAACTGGGAGGATCCACATGCGCCGCTCCACCGCCTTACTCTTTGGGCTCGCGCTGCTCGCAGCCCCCGTCCACGCTCATCATTCGGAGACCGGCGCCGCCAAGGCTGCGGCCCACGGCGCTCCCCCGCCCTACGACAGCCACGGGCTAGGGAACACGCATCATGCGGTGAGCACGCATCAGGCAGAAGCGCAGCGCCTTTTCGACCAAGGGCTTGCGCTCTGCTACGCGTTCAACCACGAGGAAGCGGTGCGTTCGTTCGAACGCGCGCTCAAGGCGGACCCCCAGCTGGCCATGGCGCAGTGGGGAATCGCCTACGCGCTTGGGCCGAATATCAATCTCCCCACCGACAGTGCGCGCTCGGTACAGGCCTTCAACGCCAT
>JBDSKE010000044.1:0-34430 GCA_039917105.1 Candidatus Eiseniibacteriota bacterium
CCGGGAAGCGCGCCGGGCCCGCGCTGACGAGGATCGCCGGGTCCGCGAATGCGGCGAAGTGATCCGGTACTTCGCCAACCACCACGGCCACGTGGCCCGACTGGCGGTGGACCGCGGAGAGCTTCGGGATTGGATCGCCTCCGGCGCCGCGCCGCAGGAGCTGGCCACGTTCCTGGCCGATCGCTGCCAGGGCATCGAGGGGCCACTGCTTGGGCATCAACTGGGGGCGGGGGCCGAACTGCCCGTCCGCCTGCCGGAGGCGATGCGGACGCGGCACCTTTACTTGGTGGGCCGCAGCGGCTCCGGCAAGACGACCCTCATCCGGAACCTCGTCCTCCATGACCTGCGGGCGGGACACGGACTGGCGGTGGTGGCGCCCGAGGCCGAGCTCATCGAGCAGGAGATCCTGCCGTTCATCCCGGCGAGGCGCATCGAGGATGTCGTCTACGTCAATCCGGCGGATACACAGGCGCCGGTGCCGCTCAACCCGCTGCACCTCGAGGAGGGCGAGGACCTGGACCTGAAGGTCGCGGAGACGCTCAGCATCCTGCGGCGCCTTTTCGATGAGGACGGGGGCGGCGGTGCCCCGCGGATGGAGACCATCCTGCGTCAGGCGCTCTACGCATTGACCCAGGTCCCCGGGAGTACGCTGCTCGACCTGGAACCCCTCCTCGATCGCCAGGACGACGCCTTCCGTCGCCGGATCCTGATGCAGGTGCCGGACGAGGAGTCCCGGCAGTTCTGGAGCGCCGTCTACCCTGGGTACCCCAAGGATGCGCACCTCTCGATCCTCAATAGGATGGGGCGGCTGCTCCGACCGAAGGTCGTGCGCTCGCTCCTGTGCGCCCCGAGTGGCTCGTTGGACATCCGCCGCGCGATGGATGAGGGGAAGGTGCTGCTCTTCAACCTCTCGGACGGACTCCTGGGCGAACAGAACGCGCAGCTGCTCGGACAACTGGTGGTGGCGAAGATCCAACTGGCGGCCATGAGGCGGGCAAGTGCACCGAAGGAGTCCCGCCGACCGTTCTACCTATACGTCGATGAGTTCCAGGCGTTCTGCGGAGCCGCGGGCAGCTCCTACGAGAAGATCCTGTCGCGATCGAGGAAGTATGGCCTCGGCCTGATCCTGGCCCACCAGCAGACCGGGCAGATCCCGCCGAGCGTGCTGCGCGAGATCCTGGGGAACGTCTCGAGCGTGTTGGCGTTCAACGTCGGGGCGGCGGACGCACGGCGGCTGGGGCGCGAGCTCATCGGCGAACGCGATGGCGAGCCCGTACCCACCACGCCGGAAGCGTTGCTCTCGCTGCGGGTCGGGGAAGCCGTGTGCAAGATCGGGCGGAGCGTCCTGACACTCCAGACGTTGCCAGCGATCGAGGATGGGAGCGAGGCGGTCCGCGACGCGGTCGTCGCCAGCTCCCGCGCGCAGTACGGCGTGACGCGGCTGCCGCGGGTCAAGGCAGCGAGTAGAGCGGGCTCGATGCTCGATGGGCTCGATCCGAGTGAGGTGTTCGGGGCATGAGCCGTTCTTCAGGATCGGACCGGGTCATACTGACACCGCGGGATCTCGCGTTGCTTTCGAGCCTGGCGGAGCATCGGTACCTGGCTTGCTCCCAGCTCGAGCGGCTGCACTTCGTCTCGCCGCAGACGGCGCGGCGACGGGTGCGGCTGTTGGAGCAGGCCGGCCTCGTCCGGCTGATCGACGCACCTGGGGTCGAGGAACGCGTCGCGACGCTCGGCCAGGCCGGCGCGGCGGCGCTCGGGAGCGCAGCCGGACGCTCCTCCGTGGATCGGCGCCCCGGCGGGCGGCCGCAGAACCCGCTCTTCCTGCGACATCACCTGGCCTGCGCCGAGTTCCGGCTGCGCCTGGGGGCGGAATGCGGTGCGCGGACCGACCTGCGAGTCGCCGGCTACCTGCCCGAACATCTGATGCATAAGACGGGCAGCGGCGCGCCGGTCAAGTATCTCCGGGACGGCGTCCCGGCACCCGCTGGCGAGCCTGGACTCACGCATTGCCCCGACGCCGTGTTCGCGCTGACGCGCGCCGAGCGGAGCGCCCTGTTCTTCCTTGAGCTCGACCGCGGTACCGAGGTCCTGAGCAGCGCCCAGCACGGGGTGGGCAAGATCGTCCGCTTCTACCTGCGGTACCTGCTCTCCGGTGGATTCGAGCGTTATCGCGCGGACTTCGGCGTCGGGCACGACTTCCGCGCCTTTCGCCTGCTGTTCGTGACCACGACGCGTGAGCGGCTCGAGAACATCCGGCGCTCCTGTGGGCGCATCCCGTTCGAGCCCGCCGCGGCCAGACGCTTCATCTGGTTGGCGACCGATACGGTCTTGGAGGAGGACGGTCTCCTTCGTCATGCATGGAGCAGCCTCGATCCCAGGGATGGCGCGCAGTACCACTTGGCACCACCCGAAGGAGCATAGCCATGGCCGTCACCCTGAAGGACGAGACGATCCTCAATCAGTGGACGATGCTCGTGATGAGCGGCGCGGGCCGCATGGATGAGCTGTACGCCGCCATCGAGTCGAAACTCGAAGCCTCCGACATCCCCGGCAAGTGCACCTGGGAGCGGGCCGAGGTGCAGACGGGCGGGATGCTCTCGCGCATCCGGAGGGAGTTCCTGATCGTCCGCACCAACGACTTCGAGGACTACCGCACGTACATCGGGATCCGGGACTACGGCGCACACCTCAGCTGCTGCCGGTTCATCACCGTCGAGCCGGGGTTCTTCAAGCGGGAGCTGTCCAAGGCGATCACCGGCGGCGAGGACCGCCTGCTCTCGACGCCGCGGAACATCATGGTGGAGCAGGACCTCGCTGCCTGGGCGGGCGTCGTGCATCGCTGCGTCATCGACGCAGTGAGAGAGCTTGTCGCGGAGCTTGGCCAGGATCCGGGCGGCGTCCGTTCGACGACGAGAGGCCTACTCGAGGTGTGGTAGCGGCCCATCGACCCCTTCACGCGAGGCGAATCCTGCATGCCGATCGAACGCAGCACACTATCGAACGGCCACGGAGGGTCGAGTCCAGCGCGAGAGCATGGCAGCCTGGATGCGCTGCTGACGCTCTCCGAGGTGGCTGGGGTACTCCGGCTGTCCGAACGAACGATTCGCCGTCTGGTCGGCGCACACCGGATGCCTTGCATCCGGCTGGGTCGGCAGCTTAGATTCGCGCGGTCGGACATCATGCGGTGGGTTTCGGCACGGAAGGAGGGCTAGCATGCCGAAGCTCCCGAAGAATATGGTCCGTCGACCGAATCGACCCGGGTATCACTTCCGGCAGAAACGCGGTGGCAAGACGACCTGGATCACGCTCGGCGACGACTACACCGAGGCCTGCCGTCGGCTCAAGCAGCTCAAGAGCCAAGGGGCCACGCCGGTCGGACACTGGACCGTGAAGAACGCGGTGGCGGAGTGGTTCCGCACCTACGTTCCGAACGCCCGGCAAGCCTACGGCGTGAAACAGACGGCGTCACGCATCCGAGATTTCCTCGAGCCGTTCCTGGGGCACCTGCTGCTGCATCGAGTGAGTGCGCAGGACATTCGAGAGTATCGGTTGTGGATCGAGCAGAAGGGCCTGGCGCCCCTGACGGTCAAGTATCTGCTCGGCGACGTGCGGTGCATGCTCAATTGGGCGGAGGACTCGGGGTATCTGGACCGATCGCCGTTCCCAAAGCGAGTCATGCCGCGCATCGAGGAGCGACCGCCGGATCGGTTGACGGACGAGGAAGTGAATGCGGTGGTGGGGGTACCGGACCCCCACGGGTTTGTGGTGCGACTAGCCCTGGGAACGGGACTGCGCTGGGGTGAGCTGACTCGAGCGATGACCACCGACATCAATCAGGGTGCCTTGGTCATTCCACGAACGAAGAGTGGCAAGATCCGGCGAGTGCCGATCCCCAAGTGGCTCGATCCTGAGCTGCGCTGCCGGATCGGCAAGCTGGTTCCCTTCGCCTCACCGGGTCAGTTCAACAACGCTGTCCGTCGCATGAGCGGCATGGCCACGTTCCACGTCCACCAGCTTCGGCACACGTTCGCTTGCCGATGGGTGGAGGATGGAGGTAGTCTAGCCGCCCTTCAGCAAATTCTTGGACACTCCTCCATCGTGACGACCCAGCGGTACGCACGCATCAGCGATGATCTGGTGATGCGCGAAGCGGAACGCATCGCGGGACGAGGGGTAGCCAGAGGGGTAGCCAGCCCAGAAGCGGGCACCGGCAACTGAAGGACTGGTAGTGGGATGGCGGCGTGGCCAAGTGGTAAGGCGAGGGACTGCAAATCCCTTATTCCCCGGTTCGAATCCGGGCGCCGCCTCCAGCTCAATCCCCATGCTCCGTCAAGGTAGCCAGAATCCTTTGCAACTGCTCGAGACGAGCGGGTTTTGCCAAGTGGTGATCGAATCCTGCTGCCTTCGAAGTGAGTCGGTCCGATTCCTGACCATAGCCCGTCAGGGCAACCAACACGACATCCTGCAGCAGTGGATGCTTTCGTATCAAGGTGGCCACCTCGTACCCGTTCAGGCCCGGCAAGCCGATGTCCAACACGATCAAATCCGGTCGGTAATCGAGGGCCACTTGCACTGCGGTCGGTCCGTCGTGGGCCGTACGAACTTCATGCCCAGTGGCACTCAACAGCGTTGAGAAACTCAACGCCGTGTCGACATTATCATCCACCACCAGCACTCGCAGGGACCGGGTGTTCGGCTGGCCATTTTCTGCGACTGGCAAGGTTTGATGAGGTGCATCCATCCGAGACACTGGCAAACGCACGATGAACTCGCTGCCCCGCCCCAACTGGCTGTGTGCCTCAACGCTTCCGTCGTGCAGCTCCGTGAGGCGTTGCACCAGGGCCAGCCCAATCCCCATCCCTCCCTGTGATCGGTCCAAGGACCGCTCCGACTGCGTGAACAGGTCGAAGATGCGAGGCAGGAGCGGCGGGGCGATGCCTACCCCCGTATCCCGGACGCGCAATACACATTGCTCGCCCTCCTTCTGGACACTCAACCACAGATGACCGCCCTCCTCTGTGAACTTTGCGGCGTTGGTGAGCAGGTTCACCAGCACTTGTTCAAGTCGCGCCGCATCCGCGTGCAACCAGATCGGTTCGGGCGGCACGGACACGGCGAGTTCATGGCGGCGCTGCTCGATCAGCGGGCGAATGGTCTCAACCGCGCCCTCGACAATGCCGCTCACGGCGACATGCTCTCGGCGAAGTTGGATCCTGCCTGTGGTAGTGCGGGAAACGTCCAATAGGTCATCGACCAGGCGCTGCATCTGCCCGATCTGTCGTTCGATGATGCCGCGGGCCGCCTGTTGGATCGGGGTCTCGCTGTCACGATGGAGCCCGAGCAATTGTACGGCGTTGGTGATGGGAGCGAGGGGGCTGCGCAGTTCATGGCTGAGCATCGCCAGGAACTCGTCCTTACGACGGTGCAGATCCGAGAGCTCCTCGGCTTGGCCGATCAACAATTGTTCCATGCGGCTGCGCTCGGTGATGTCACGGATGGCGCTCGAGACCAGCATTCCCTGATCAGTCTCCATGGGGCTGAGGTTGACCTCGATGGGGAACTCGGTTCCATCCTTGCGCTGGCCCAACAACTCCAGTCCAGAGCCCATCCCGCGCAAGGGCGAGGCGCTGAAATAGCCTTCGCGGTGCCCATCGTACTGACTGTGGAAGCGGGCCGGTATCAGCATCTCCGCGCGCTGGCCGAGCAATTCCTCGCGGCTGTATCCAAACAGCCGCTCCGTCTGCGCATTCGCCAGCGCGATGGTGCCTTCTCGGTCGATGATGACCATGGCGTCCGGCGCAGACTCGAGCAGCGCTCGAAACCTCCCCTCGCTTTCGCGGAGTGCTTCCTCCGCCTGTTTCTGGTCGGTCACGTCACGCGCAATGCAGGAAACACCGACGACCTTGCTGTCGACGGTCGCTGGCGCACCACTGATCACAAGCTCCCGGCGCTCGCCGGTTGCGGTGAGGATGGCGGTGTCCATGGTATGGCATGGGCGGCAGAGGACGGCGCGGAAAGCATCTTGCGCGGCTTGCCTCTGCTCGGGTGCGCATAATTCAAGGAAATGGATGGTCTTCAACTGTTCGAGTGTGTACCCGGTCAGCCGCAGGGTTGCGGGGTTGGTGGTCTCGAAATGGCCATCCAGGCTCAGGGAGAAAATCGCATCCAAGCTGCCATCGAAAAGCGATCGGTAGCGCTCCCCGCTCTCTTGCAGCGCGGAGCTGGCCTGCACCAGCGCCTTCGTGCGTTCCGTCACGCGATGCTCAAGAGTTTCATTCAGCTCGCGTAATTGCTCTTCAGCCCGGCGCCGTTCGCTCATTTGGGCATGCAGGGCGAGATTGGTCTGCCCGCACTCACGCCGGTTGCGGTACAACTCCGCGAAGACCGCGACTTTCGAACGCAGGATGGC
The DNA here is from genome assembly GCA_039917105.1 of Candidatus Eiseniibacteriota bacterium. Classification (GTDB taxonomy): domain Bacteria; phylum Eisenbacteria; class RBG-16-71-46; order RBG-16-71-46; family RBG-16-71-46; genus CAIXRL01. Next base: position 6,413 of record JBDSKE010000044.1, read on the forward strand.
CGCGTTCAAGGGCTTGTGGAGGTAATCCACCGCGCCGGCGCCGTAACCCTCCATCACGTGTTGGTCTTCGTTGTAATAGGCGGTGAGGAAGATGATTGGAACCTGCGCGGTCTTCTTGCGTTCCTTCACCATTTCGGCCAACTCGAAGCCAGTCATACCGGGCATGCGGATATCCAGGATCAGCAGGGCGAAGTCCCCATCGACGAGCTCGAGCAGCGCTTGGTTGGCGGACTCGGCCCTGACCAGCCTATAGCCTGGGTCGTCGAGAACTGTTTCGAGCACGGTCAAATTGATCGGCTCGTCGTCGACGATCAGGATATTGATGGGACCGCCGCCCACGGGGGATTCTGGATCGGTATCGGGTTTCATCGGGTCGACCCTTCCCTCCACGAGCCCTCGTTCATCGGAACAGCCACACACGCATCAGTGACAGGAGTTGATCCGTGTTCACCGGCTTGGCGATGTAGTCACTCGCCCCGGCGTCAAGACACTTCTCGCGGTCCCCCTTCATCGCCTTTGCGGTGAGGGCAAGGATCGGGAGAGTGCGGAACTCCGGGGATTTTCGGATTTCGCGCATTGTGTCATAGCCATCCATGTCGGGCATCATGATGTCCATGAGAACCATGCTCAAACCCGGCGTTTCCCGTGTGATGTCGATGGCGGCGCGTCCATTGGTCGCGCTCATCACCTCCATCTCATAGTTCTCCAACAGGGAGGTCAGGGCGAAGATGTTGCGTGCGTCGTCATCGACCACGAGAACCTTCCGGCCGCGCAGCACTTCGTTGGAGCCATGCAGCCGTTCGAGCATATTCTGTTTCTCAATCGGCAAGTCAGTGATGACCCGGTGCAGGAAGAGCGCCGTCTCATCCAGCAGCCGTTCGGGGGATTGAACGTCCTTCAGGACGATGCTCTTGGCCAGTGCCTGAAGCCGGCTCTGGTCCTCAGCCGTCAGTTCCTTGCCGGTGAAAACGATCACCGGGACGTCGGCCAGGTTCGGGTCCGCGTGGAATCGCTCCAGTAGCTCGAAGCCGGTCATGTCGGGCAGGCGCAGGTCGAGCACGACGCAATCGAATGGCTTGTCGAGCATCGCCTCAAGGGCCTGGCTGCCGGTGGGCACGGCAACCGTTTCGATGTCCTTATAACCGAGCAGTTCGACAATCGACTCGCGCTCGATGTCGTTGTCCTCAACGATCAGGAGCCGCTTGGTGCGCGCGACCGTGAAGTCCTTGATCCGGTCAAACGCCGTTTCGAGCCCCTCGGTGGTAGGGGCCTTCACCAGGTAAGCGAAGGCGCCGTGCGAAAGGCCGTGCTGGCGCTCTTCGTCCAAGGTGATGATCTGAACTGGAATGTGGCGGGTGCTCGGGTCCAGCTTGAGCTGGTTGAGCACTGTCCAGCCGAGCATGTCGGGAAGGAAGATATCGAGGCAGATGGCGGAGGGGCGATACTGCCGCGCCAGGGACAGGCCGAGCGCCCCTTTGGTGGCGACGATGCCCTTGAAGCCCTTGTCGCGCGCAAGACCCAGTAGAATGCGTGCGTAATGCGGATCGTCCTCGATGACGAGCAGGACGGGGTCGCCCTCTTCGATGTGGTTGCGATCGTCCTCGATCTGCTCTTCGCGCACGGCAGGCAGGACGGTGAGCGAGTGGACTCTCGGCGCTTCGCCTGAGACGCCGGTAGGCGCGGGCATCGTGACGCCGGGACCCGTGAAGTGAAGCGGTAGATAGAGCGTGAATGTGCTGCCCTGGCGGTGGATGCTGGTGAGCTTGATCTCGCCGCCGAGCAAGCCGGCGAGTTCGCGACTGATGGCAAGGCCCAGACCCGTACCGCCGTATTTTCGGGACGTGCCGGCGTCAGCCTGTTGGAACGCCTAGAAGATGAGCCGCTGCTTTTCCGGGGCCACGCCGATGCCAGTGTCCTCGACCGCGAAAGCGATGACTTGTTGGGCGTATTTGAGTACCGGGTGTTCGGGGCTCCAGCCCTGAGTGGCGAACCCGACGCGGACCTCGACGTGGCCGTGGGTGGTGAACTTGACCGCGTTGGAGAGCAGGTTCTTGAGGATCTGCTGGAGCCGCTTGGGGTCGCTGTCCATGACGCGGGGCAGCCCCTCGTGGAAGTGGACGTGGAAGGGCAGGTTCTTGGCTTCGGCCACGTGCCTGAAGCTGCGCTCGATGCTGTCGCGCAGGCCGGCAAACGGAATCTCCTCGACTTCAACGGTAACGGTGCCGGACTCGATCTTGGAGAGATCGAGGATGTCGTTGATGAGGTGCAACAGGTCTGAGCCTGATGAGTTGATGTTTCGCGAGAACTCGACCTGCCTGCTCGAGAGATTCCCCGCGCTGTTGTCGCCGAGCTGCTGGCTCAGGATGAGGATGGAGTTCAGCGGCGTTCGCAACTCGTGGGACATGTTCGCCAGGAACTCGGACTTGTACTTGGAAGTGAGCGCCAGTTCGGCGGCTTGATCCTCGAGCGCGCGGCGGGCCTGCTCGACCTCGGCGTTCTTGCGTTCGACCTCGGCGTTCTGTTCGGCGAGCAGCTTGGCCTTGGTGCCCAACTCTTCGTTGGACTGCTGAAGCTCGGTCTGGCGGGCCTGCAACTCGACCGTGAGTTGCTGAGATTGCGTGAGCAGGCCCTCGGTGCGCATCGTCGCCTCGATGGTGTTGAAGACCGCGCCGATGCTCTGTGTGAGAAGTTCCAGGAACGCTAGGGACCCTGCGTCGAATCCCTGCAGCGAGGCCAGCTCGATGACGGCCTTGGTCTGCCCTTCGAAGAGCACGGGCAGCACGATGATGCTCACCTGGCGCGCATCGCCAAGGCTGGAAGAGATCGTGATGAAATCAGGCGGCACGTTGGTGAGCAGGATGCGACGCTTTTCGAGTGCGCACTGGCCGACAAGGCCCTCGCCCAAGTCCAGAGTCTGAGCAATCCGCTCGCCGCCGTCGTGTGCATAACTCGAGAGAAGCCTGAGCCGGTTATCACCCGTGAGGTGGGCAAGGTGGTAGATCGTGCCTTGGTGGGCATTAACCAGCGGGGCCAGTTCGGTCAGGAGCATCTCGCCTACGGTGCTCAACTGGCGCTGGCCCTGGAGCATACCGGTGAACTTGGCGTGGTTGGTCTTGAGCCAATCCTGTTCGCGGTTGCTCTCGGTGGTTTCGCGCAGGTTGGAGATCATCGTGTTGATGTTGTCTTTGAGTTCGGCGACCTCGCCGCGGGTCTCGACCTGGATGGAGCGGGTGAGGTCGCCCTTGGTCACCGCGGTGGCCACCTCGGCGATGGCGCGCACCTGCGTGGTGAGATTGGCGGCCAATAGGTTCACATTGCCCGTGAGGTCCTTCCACGTCCCAGCGGCACCGGGAACGTTGGCCTGACCGCCGAGTCGCCCGTCGACACCGACCTCGCGTGCCACGTTCGTCACCTGATCGGCAAAGGTCGCAAGCGTGGCAGTCATGTTGTTGATGGTGTCAGCGAGCGCGGCGACCTCCCCCTTTGCCTGCACCGTGAGGCGCTGGCTCAAATCGCCGTCAGCGACCGCAGTCACCACTTTTACGATGCCACGGACCTGTTCGGTGAGGTTGGAGGCCATGAAGTTGACGTTGTCGGTCAGATCCTTCCAAGTGCCGCCCACGCCCGACACCTGCGCCTGACCGCCGAGCTTGCCTTCCGTGCCTACTTCTCGTGCCACGCGCGTGACTTCGCCGGCGAACGAGTTCAGCTGATCGACCATGGTGTTGATGGTGTTCTTCAACTCGAGGATCTCGCCCTTCACGTCGGCGGTGATCTTGCGATTGAGGTCGCCGCGCGCCACAGCGGTCGTGACTTCCGCGATGTTGCGAACCTGGGCGGTGAGGTTCGTTGCCATGGCATTGACTGAGTCGGTGAGATCCTTCCATGTTCCTGCCACACCCGGCACCACGGCCTGCACCCCGAGCCGCCCTTCGGTGCCCACTTCTCGCGCCACGCGAGTGACTTCCGATGCAAACGAGCGGAGCTGCTCGACCATGGTGTTGATGGTTTCCTTGAGCTGCAGGATCTCGCCGCGCACGTCGGCGGTGATCTTCTTTGAAAGATCGCCGTTGGCGACGGCAATGGTCACCTCGGCGATGTTGCGGACCTGCCCGGTGAGGTTCGAAGCCATCGAGTTCACGTTATCCGTCAGGTCCTTCCAGGTTCCAGCCACACCGGGTACATCGGCCTGACCGCCGAGCTTGCCCTCGGTACCGACCTCTCGCGCCACGCGGGTCACTTCCGAGGCGAAGGCCGAGAGCTGCTCGACCATCGTGTTCATGGTCTCTTTGAGTTGCAGGATCTCGCCCTTCACGTCCACGGTGATCTTGCGGCTCAGATCGCCACGGGCGATCGCCGTGGCAACGTCCGCGATGTTTCGGACCTGGCCGGTGAGGTTGGAGGCCATTGAGTTGACGTTGTCGGTCAGATCCTTCCATGTGCCGGCGACCCCGGGCACTTGGGCCTGCCCGCCCAGCTTGCCATCGGTGCCGACCTCACGTGCGACGCGGCTCACTTCCGCCGCGAATGAGCGAAGCTGGTCGACCATCGTATTGATGGTCTCCTTCAGCTCCAGGATCTCGCCGCGCACATCGACCGTGATCTTCTTGGAAAGGTCGCCGTTGGCCACTGCGATCGTCACCTCGGCGATGTTGCGGACCTGGCCGGTGAGATTGGAGGCCATCGAGTTGACGTTGTCCGTGAGATCCTTCCACGTGCCGGCCACGCCTTCGACTTCCGCTTGGCCGCCCAGCTTGCCGTCGGTGCCGACCTCGCGGGCCACGCGCGTGACTTCCGCGGCGAATCCGTTGAGCTGGTCGACCATCGTGTTCATGGTGTTCTTCAACGCGAGGATCTCGCCCTTCACCTCAACGGTGATCTTCGAGGAAAGATCGCCCTTCGCGATGGCCGTCGCGACGTCGGCAATATTGCGGACTTGGCCCGTCAGATTGGAGGCCATGAAGTTCACATTGTCCGTGAGGTCCTTCCAGGTGCCGGCCACGCCGGGCACTGCCGCCTGGCCACCGAGCTTGCCTTCCGTGCCGACCTCACGGGCCACGCGCGTGACTTCTGCCGCAAACCCGTTCAGCTGATCGACCATCGTATTGATCGTGTTCTTCAGCTCGAGGATCTCGCCCTTCACTTCGACGGTGATCTTTCGACTCAGGTCACCGCGCGCGACTGCCGTTGTGACGTCCGCGATATTGCGGACCTGGCCGGTGAGGTTGTTCGCCATCGAGTTGACGTTGTCAGTCAAGTCCTTCCAGGTGCCGGCCACGCCCTTCACCTCGGCCTGGCCGCCGAGCTTGCCTTCGCTTCCAACCTCACGCGCCACGCGCGTCACTTCGGAGGCGAACGCCGAGAGCTGTTCAACCATCGTGTTCATGGTCTGCTTGAGCTGAAGGATCTCGCCCTTCACGTCGACGGTGATTTTCTTGGAAAGGTCGCCATTGGCCACAGCCGTCGCCACGTCGGCGATGTTGCGGACCTGCCCCGTGAGGTTGGACGCCATCGAGTTGACGTTGTCGGTCAGGTCCTTCCAGGTACCGGCCACGCCGGGTACCTGCGCCTGGCCGCCGAGCTTGCCCTCCGTTCCGACCTCGCGCGCCACGCGGCTCACCTCGCCGGCGAAGCCGTTGAGTTGATCCACCATTGTGTTGATCGTGTTCTTCAGCTCAAGAATCTCGCCGCGCACGTCGACCGTGATCTTCTTGGAAAGGTCGCCGTTGGCCACGGCGGTGGTCACGTCAGCGATATTGCGGACCTGCGACGTGAGGTTCGTTGCCATCGCGTTGACCGAGTCGGTGAGATCCTTCCACGTCCCTGCCACGCCGAGTACTTCGGCCTGCCCGCCGAGTTCTCCTTCGGTGCCGACCTCGCGGGCAACGCGCGTGACTTCCGAGGCGAACCCGTTCAGCTGGTCGACCATGGTGTTGATGGTGTTCTTCAACTCGAGAATCTCACCGCGCACGTCCACTGTGATCTTCTTGGAAAGATCTCCGTTGGCCACGGCGGTGGTGACCTCAGCGATATTGCGGACCTGGCCAGTCAGGTTGGAGGCCATGAAGTTCACATTGTCGGTGAGGTCCTTCCATGTCCCTGCCACACCGGGCACGTCCGCCTGACCGCCAAGCTTGCCTTCCGTGCCGACCTCGCGCGCCACGCGGGTGACTTCCGAGGCGAACCCGTTCAGCTGATCCACCATGGTATTCATCGTGTTCTTCAAGGCGAGGATCTCGCCCTTCACCTCGACGGTGATCTTCGAGGATAGATCGCCCTTGGCGATGGCCGTCGCCACGCCGGCGATATTGCGGACCTGGCCAGTCAAGTTGGAGGCCATGGAGTTCACGGAGTCGGTGAGGTCCTTCCAAGTGCCGGCTACACCGGGCACCACCGCTTGGCCACCGAGCCGACCGTCGGTACCGACCTCGCGAGCCACACGCGTGACTTCTGAGGAGAACCCGTTCAGCTGATCGACCATCGTGTTGATGGTTTCCTTCAACTCAAGAATCTCACCCTTCACATCGACCGTGATCTTGCGAGAGAGATCGCCGCGCGCCACGGCGGTGGTCACTGTCGCGATGTTGCGAACCTGTGCGGTCAGGTTGGTTGCCATCGCGTTGACCGAGTCGGTGAGGTCCTTCCATGTTCCGGCCACGCCGGGCACGACCGCCTGGCCGCCCAGTCGGCCGTCGGTGCCGACCTCGCGCGCCACCCGCGTCACCTCCGAGGCGAACGAGCGAAGCTGATCGACCATCGTGTTGGTGGCTTCTTTGAGCTGCAGGATCTCGCCGCGCACATCGACGGTGATCTTCTTGGAAAGGTCGCCGGTCGCAACCGCGATGGTCACTTCCGCAATGTTGCGGACCTGAGCGGTCAGGTTGCCGGCCATCTGATTGACGGAGTCGGTGAGATCCCGCCACACACCCGACACGCCCTTGACCTGGGCCTGGCCACCGAGCTTGCCTTCTGTACCCACCTCGCGCGCCACGCGAGTCACTTCCGACGTGAATACCGAGAGCTGTTCGATCATGGTGTTCACCAGCTTCGCCGAGCGCAGGAACTCACCCTTGAGGGTGTGCCCGTCCACTTCCAACGCCATGGATTGCCCCAAGTCGCCCTTGGCCACCGCGCCGATGGTTCGCGCGATTTCCGTCGTGGGGCGCACCAAGTCGTCGATCAGCGTATTGATGGAGTCCGCCTCGGCCGCCCAGGCACCGGCCGCTCCCGGCAGGGACATGCGCTGCTTGAGCCGCCCCTCCTTGCCGACCGACTCGCTCAGCCGGGTCACCTCACTCCAGATTCGATGCGAATGCGAGATGGCTTCGTTGAATGCCGCCGCCACTTGCCCATCGCTCTCCGGCCAGTCCGCGGGCAGCCGAACTGAGAAATCCCCATCGCGGAACGAGACCATCGCCGAGAGGATCTGACGTGAACGAGCCTCCGCAGTAGTCCTGGCCGAGCCGCTCCCTGCCCTCGACCTGGCAGGGGCCCCGCCATTGGTCGACTTGGCTAAGGACGAGGCCTTTTTGCGGGATCGTGAGGGCTTGGACTCTGGCATGGTTCACCTGATGGTTGGGGATCGAATGGAATAGCGTGCCGCAGATCTCAGGCATGCCACGCCCATGATTGCGATGAGGCCGTCTCGGATACTGCTGCTACCCTGCACAGCGTAAAATAGACACCGCGTCCACCGTCAAGTGGATTCGTGTTCGAAAAGCTTGTGCGGGCGGGCCGTCTCAGCAGTGCCCCTCGTAGCGAGAAAGCGAAATGGCTCCGGTGCATGGGCACCGGAGCCATTTCGCTTAGGACGCTTGCTTGGATCACTCAGCCCAGAAGACGTGCGTGATCACCTTCTGGCCACCGCCGAAATCGCGCTCGAACAGAATCGGGCGACCATTGGCAAAACGGATCGCCTGACCCCACTCGCCCTGGTTCTCGGTGTCGATATCGATCGCGCCACTATTGCCCATTCCCTGGCTATTCCCCGGGCCGGAAGCGAAGGGCAGGCCAGCAGCGAGAGTGGTGAAGGAGTCATTGTGGTTGTAGATCGTCACCAGTTGGTTGTAGTCATGCTGGTTCGGCGTGCCCTGATTCGCAGGATCGTTGGAGTAATCCATGCAGGTGCCCCTGCCGCAGGCGTCGAGCACATCGGCGTTGTTGAAGTCCTCATCCTGATGGTTCAGGCCAAAGCAGTGTCCGACTTCCTGCTCGGCGACCAGGCGACGCCACGCGGGTGTGTTGTATTGGGCCTGATTGAAATAATAGTCATTCAGCTTGACCGTGGCCTGGGTGATGTGGTCCCCGTTAGCCCAGATTGAAGCGATGCCAAGCCAGCCATTACCGCCATAAGACGAGTTGCACACCTGAACGGTCCCGCTGAGTGCAGTGCAGCGCTTCACGTTCGAGACGGAACCCGACACAATGGTGGTGCGCACCGGATTCGCGCTGTTGTTACAACTGCCAGAGGTGACGCTCCAGTCCGTGCTGGAATAGCCGAGGTAGGCATCCCAGATGGCAGTGAGGTTGTCCCCAAGCTTGACGGTGAACGGATTGGCCGTGCGGGCCCAATGGTAGTTGCCCCATGCATGGTTGGCGTGAGCCGTGCTCGAAGCAAATGAGGTCGTGCCGATGACGGCCACCACGGCGAACCACAGACGAAAACGCACCACGGGAACCTCCGATTGAAGCTGAAGCCTATTTTGGTGTCGGCCGCGCTGTATGGGAGCCCGACGACACAGGGGGGGCACTCTTACTCTCTTGGGGCCTCAAGGCGACCCCAACCGACCAAGGCTTGCGTGTACCTCCTTTCAACAAGAGGGTCGCCAGCTTCCCTTACTGATCGAATCGACCTGCCGGACATCAGCATGTCATCTAATTGTTATCAGTCAGGTGCAAGGCACCGCAAGGAATTTGTCACGCTCTCAACGGATGACGCTCACCCTTCGCGTCCAAGTCTGCGGGCCCAGTTGGGCGCGGAGTAGATAGACCCCTGCCTGAACCGCTTGGCCATTCCTGTCCGCCAGGTTCCAGACCAATTCGCTACTGCCTGCCGCGCGCGGGCCATTGGCCAAGGTCTGCATCAACCGCCCGCTCAAGTCGAACACCTCGACGCGGATCGGCGCGGTCTCTGGAAGTGAGAATGCACATGTCATCGAGGCGCGTACCGGATTCGGCCAGGGCTCGGAGAATGACAGCGTCAACTGAGCCCGAGCCCCCGTTGTCGAGGCGACTTTCTTGTAGACATTCGAGATTGCTGACCAGTTGCCGACTTCGTCCACGGCCTTGAGCGCCAGATAGTAGGTCGTGCCGGCGTTGAGCCCCGACACCGTGAACGACTGCGTGCTGCCGGCGACGCCCGGCATGGGCAGGCCAGGGAGTGGTACCGCCTGCGCGAAATTGGCGGCTGTAATGGAGGAGGTCGAGTAACGCAGGTCGTAGCCTGTCGCGCGCCCGACCACGCCATCGTCCCCTGGAGCGGTCCATTTCACCGAGAAGGTACTGATCGCAGCAGGAGCGGCAGTAGCGGATGAGTGTAAGAGGAACATCGTGAACGCGAATCTAGCCACCGGACCGAATCTCACCATGAAGTTCCCCCACCGCACGCAGGGTGCGTGGCGAATAGATGCCAAGCTTGCGATTGCGCACGCCAAAGCCCGGGCCCGGAGGCGGGGTCCAATGGGTGCCATGTCGTCTTGAGTTGGAGTGGTGCAGAGGCGCGGGAACCCTGGGGGGGATAACAGCGGGTTCGTCGCGTGAAAGAGTGGTTGGCTTTCAGGGAGTACTGAAGGCGCCCGACAGCACCACTTCTCGCTTCGGCAAGAGCGGTGCCACGTTGCGGAGGCAAACGGGACGAGCTTCAACTGATGATTTCACAGCGTTAGCTCGCTGGGCTTCTGACAAAGTCCTGTAATTTCTTCGGACTTGAGCGGCGCAAGTGGGCGATCAAGTGTGGCGAAATCGCGTCACACGAGCCGCTGGGTTTTTTTGTTGACGACGCGGCCTTCCGAGTTTGACAATAGAGCCCTGCTCACCCGCGTGCCATATCACGCGCGGTCCTGTCGGCTGGGGCGGTTGATGGGATCGGGAGGGTTGGGTCCCTCCAATGCAGTGAGGCCCTGAGAAGGAGGTGATCCATTGGACAGTAAGAGTATTGGTTCGGTGGAGGTGACGTCCTCGTAGGGGACCTGCTGGTGCAGTGACGCAGTGTGTCAACCCCGTTGCGGGGGAAACCCAGCGTCACCGAAACCGAAAGTCTCGGGGCCCCGGTCCGGCAACGGATCGGGGTCCTTTTTTGTTCTCGGCGCGTGCAAACGCCGCCCTCAGGCGGGGTCAAAGTCCCGAACCGCGACGGTCGACAACTCGGCTCGGCCACGCACCCATAGCCACCCGGTCTGTGCGAAGTTGCCGAACACGAATGCCGCCGAGACGGCGAACAGGCCAGCACCGAGTCGAAGCGTGATGCTTATGCATAGCACCGCGATCATGGCGACCAGCATCGCCGCGACGCTCTCGGTCACGCCACGCGTCCGACGGCTGTGCAATAACGCACCCTGGAAAAGGCTCTGCCACACCGCGAAGAACGGTTGCGGGATCATGAACACGAATGCGCCTGCGCCCATCGCCGCGAGCGCGGGTGGAAGTCCTGAGACGCGTGCGAACCAGACCATTCCCAAGGGGCTCAGTGCCATGAGCACCAGCAGCCCCGAAGTGGCGAGTCCCAGGAGCATGGCGAACCGGCGCAGTGCGGTGACCGGGCGCCACCGATCGAGTTGCGACACCACCACCTCGTTGAACGCGAAGCCCATGCTGCGAAGCGCGAAGGTGAGGCCATTGAGTGCTGGCCACACGGCGAGCGAGTCGAGCGCCAGCGGCATGCGGCTCATGGCAGCGCTGGCGAGCGGCATGGCAAGGAAGTTGATGAATGGGGTGGCCATCAGGGGCAGGTAGAAGTGGAGGAATGCCGGCAGCGTCAGTGCCGTGCCCCGGGCGGGACGGCCCAAGATGTGCCGGCGCACCACGGGCGCCGCCGATACTCCCGCGTAGACCGCTTCCGCCACGACGCCCGAAACCACCGCAGTGCAGCCGATCACGATACCCGGCCATCCGCCATGCAACATGCCGACGCCCAGGATCAGCGCGTTCATGCCAAGGCGAATCACGGTACCGATCGTGACTGCGCGTGAATCCCCATGGCGGATCATCACGCCCTGCTGGGTGCGCCGGAACGCAATGCTGAGTGTCCACGGCAACATGATCCGTAAACCGAGCCGCGCAGGCTCGCGGATCTCGGGGGGCACGCCCAGCATGTGTGCGACGAGTAGGTCGAACAACGGGGTGAAGGCAACCAGAGCGTGCAGCGCCGTGAGCGTGCCCGCGACCGTGAACATGAAACGCCGCACCACTCGGTAAGAAATCTCATCGCGCACCAGCGCGGTGCTCGCGGCCAACAACATGATGATCGGGGATTCGATCAACAATGCCATGGGGAAAACCACGCCGCCGTACGCGGCCAGGCTGAGCTTGGGGTCCGGTAGCCGGGCCATGACCGCGCTCACCGCAGGGAGTTCCAGTCCCATCAGGAGCCAACTCCCCGCCAGCGGCGCCCAAGCCGAAGTGACCTCCCGCAAGGTCAGGGGGGTACGCGAGGAAGGTAGCGGTGGCGCGGGCATGAAAGAGCAGCCTAGCCGAGCATCCTGCCTGGCTCCAGTCGCCGTTACTGGCGGGAAGCACGCGCTCAAGCGCATCGCGGGGCCGGCCGATAGAACCAATGTGGAACTCAGGGCCCGATGCGCAACGGTGCGCGCCGGGCCGCTCGCTCGACCGCTCGCGAGGCCTCATGAACGACCCTTCGGAATCTGCGCGCGTGGGCACAGGCATGCCTGCGTTCGATCCGGCCATCGGCCTGCGCGAAGTACTTGAAGCTGCGCCCGACCTGATCTTCTGTTGCGATGCCTGGGGACGCCTGGCATGGGTGTCCGGCTCCTTCGAGCCCCTGACCGGACATCGTACGACCGACTTGGTCGGCGCCTCGTTCACGACACTCCTGTTGCCGGCCGAGCGCGCGCATGCGACGCGAGCATTCCTATGGCAGAAACGCCGCGGGCGGCCGTCGATCGATCGCGTCCTGACGTTGGTCAAGGGCGATGGCGGAACCTTCCAGGTTGTCTCCCGCGTGCGAATGCTGGAACGCCCGGACGGTGACGTGTACTTCATCGGCGTCGCGCGTGAACAAGTGTTGCGTCCCACTGCGCCATCCACGTCCGAGCCGGTGACGGTGGGTCCGATCTGGAGCCAGCCGGCCGATACGGAATCCGGGGACTATCTGCGCGCCCTCGAGCGCGAGCTCGAGGAAGCCAAGGCACAGGCGGATCTGAAAAGCGAGTTCCTCGCCACGATGGGTCACGAGATCCGCACCCCCATGAACGGAATGATCGGGATGGCGAACCTGTTGTTACAGAGCTCGCTTGAACCCCATCAGCGGCAGTGGGCCGAACTGATCCACCAATCGAGCGAATCCCTGATCGCACTGATCAATGACACGCTCGACTATTCGCGACTCGAGGCCGGAAAGGTCGCGGTGGAATGCATAGACTTCGATGTCCGCGTCACGACCGAACAGGTGGGGGCCTTGTTGGCGCCGACTGCGGACGCTCGGAACCTGTCCTTCGACTATCGTGTGGACCCTTTGGTGCCTTCCCGCGTGAAGGGCGACCCGGGCCGCATCCGTCAGGTGCTGCTCAATCTGGGTGGCAATGCGGTGAAGTTCACCGAGCAGGGCTCCGTCCAGATGTGCGTGGAACGCGAGAGCGAGGACGACGAGCGCGTCACGCTGTGTTTTCGCGTGACCGATACGGGCATCGGTATGACATTGGAGCAACAGTCGTCGCTGTTCGAGGCATACACGCAAGCGGATGCCTCGATCGCGCGGCGCTTCGGAGGCTCGGGGCTTGGCTTGGCGATTTCGCGTCGACTGGTCCATGCCATGGGCGGCGACGTCGGCGTGCAGAGCTCCGAAGGCAAAGGCAGCAGTTTCTGGTTCCGCCTGACGCTCGACAAACAGGCCCGACCCACGGCCCCGACGCCCAGCACGGACATCGAGTTGCGCAACATGCGTGTGCTTGTCGCCGATCCCTCTGCCGATGAGCGGGCTGCGCTCACCGAAGTGCTGTCGGCGTGGGGTTGCACCTGCGAGCAGGCCGAGAACGGGATTGCGGCGCTGACCCGCATGAGGGAGGCGAACACGAACGGTCGCCCGTTCGATATCGCGGTTCTCGATAAGCAACTCGAGGGTATCGATGGCGAGGAGTTGGGCCGCGCCATCCGCGCGGACGCCGAGATGGACCGCACGCGCCTCATGCTGACGACCCGCCAAGGCCGGCCCGGGGATGCCATGCGCGCTCGCGAGTTGGGTTTCGCGGCTTACCTCACGCGCCCGCTCGAGTGGGCACAGTTCTACGAAGCGTTTGTCGAAGTTGTGGCGCAGGGTCGCATCCAGGCGCCGGGCACTCCGTTGGCCCTGGTCACGCGTCATTCGTTGGCCGAGGCGCGTCGTGGCCGGCTGCGGATCCTGCTGGTGGATGACGACGCGGTGAATCAGTTGGTCGCAGCCAGCGCGCTCAATCGCGTGGGCTACAATGTCGAAGTTGCCAGCAGCGGGCGCGCCGCCATCGAATTGTCCGAGGGCGTGCGCTGGGACCTGATCCTCATGGACATGCAGATGCCCGGGCTGGACGGCTGCCGGGCGACCGAGGCGATTCGCGCGCGCGAGCGTGGCGCCTGGCGCACCCCGATCATCGGGCTCACCGGCAATGCCCATAACAGGGTGGACCGCGACAAGTGCTTGGCGTCAGGGATGGACGACGTGCTCGGCAAGCCCATCGACCTATCCGAACTGACGACCGCTGTGGAGCGTTGGACGCTGCGTGGAGAGACGCGCAACACGGACGCGGCGCAGGAGGCGCCCAAGCCGCCCAAGCTTTCCGTGGTGTCGGGGCGTTTCGACCCACCGAGTGAGGCGAGCGAGCCGACGATGCCGGAGGATGGACTTCATCCCGAGTTCCGGCTCACGGTCGAAGTCCCCGAGATTCCCGACGGCCCGGCAGTCGATCTTGAGCAGTTGAACACCTCGTGCATGGGCCTGCCGGCCCTGCGTACCTCCTTGTTGCACGCCTTCCTCGGTGATGTGGGTCCCCGCATGGAGCGGTTGCGACAGGCGTTTGAGGAGCAGGATGACCGTCGCGTGGAATTCGAGGCGCATGGCCTGCGTGGCATGTGCGCCACCATCGGTGCCTCGGGATGCAACTTGCTGTTCGGCGAAGTGGAACAGTGGGCCCGCGAGGGTCGCACGAATGATGCCCAGGTCCTGTTGCAGCCAGCGCTCGACGAGGTGCGTCGGGTCGAGGAGTACATCGAGCGCCTCGAGCGCATCATGACGCGCGAAGCCGCCTGATCGGACGCAGCTCGCGAGACCTGCAGATGAGCCGCATGTTGCGCGCCGAAGAAGCATCGCCCGCTTGACGCCTCCTTGGCTTTGCCAAGGAGGCGTTCACGCGTATGGTCGAACACCTCATGCACACCTTCCTGACGCGGCGGCTCGCCGTGCTGTCGCTTGCTCATTTCACCATCGATGCGTACTCGAGTTTCTACCTGCCACTATTGCCATTGCTCGTGGCCAAACTCGGCTTGGACTACGCCAAGGTCGGGGGGCTCGTGGCGATCAGCTCGATGTCGAGCTCGTTCTCACAACCCCTGTTCGGCCTGCTGGCCGATCGCCTGCGTCGCCCGTGGTTCGTGGCGGCGGGTCCATTGGTGGCCGCGCTGTTCCTTTCCGCCATCGGGATGGCATCGAACTACCTGACGCTTGTCGTGTTACTGGTGTTGGGCGGCGTGGGTGTTGCAGCCTTCCACCCGCAGACGGCGTCGCTCGCGGGTGAGAGTTCGCCGCGCCGCGACTTTGCCATGTCGTTCTGGATCACCGGGGGCACGCTGGGCTGGGCGCTGGGCCCGATGTTCGCGACCTTCACGGTCGACCGTTTCGGCCTCGAGCGCACATGGGTGTCGGCGATCCCCGGCGTGGTGTTGTGCGCCCTGTTGTTCGCTTGGTTCTCGCGGGTGAAGCCCGTGCCGCACGGGCATCGTGTACGCACGCGCCTGGCCGACCTGCGCCCGGTGGCGCGCCCGCTGACGCTGCTGTACTGCACGGTCGTGTGCCGCTCGGCGGTCTCTTCTGGCTTCGCCACATTCCTACCCCTGTGGGTGCATGAACGCGGCTGGAGCCTGCATGCGGGCGGAGTGCTGACCACGGTCTACCTCACCTTGGGCGCACTGGGCGGATTATTCGGGGGATGGCTCTCCAGCCGCGTCGGCAGGCGCCGCGTGGTCGTGCAGTCATTCACGTTCGCGACACCTTTCTTCGCGGCGTTCTTCTTGTTGCCCGAGAAACCCGGGCTCGTGTGCCTCGTGATCGGTTATTTCCTCATGCAGGGTTCATTGCCGGTGAATGTCGTGATGGGACAGGAGTTGAGTCCGCGCCATTCGGGAACGATCTCCAGCCTGCTGATGGGCGCGGCATGGGGCGTGGGGGCCCTGCTCATCGGCCCGATCGGCGCGCTCGCCGATCATGCGGGCCTGCACACGGCACTCATGGTGCTGTCGTCACTGATCGTCGTAGGTGCGGCGTGCGCATGGCAACTGCCGCGAGGGAACCGCAATACCCCGGCGGAGCCGCACGTCGCGCTGGGTAGGACAGCGGGCGGCGAGTGATGCGAGGGCGTGCGGGTGAGGAGCCACATTCCCCGCTCCGCAATCAGACCTGCAAGGCCTCGGCGACCGCGGGCTCGGCAGTTCGTGGCGCCGGGCCCGCAACCCAGCGCTCGGCCCAGGATTGCAGCGACAACAGCGTCCACAGGGTGCGCCCGCGGTCCTCACGACCCTCGAAATGCTCGCGCACCACACGTTGTGCGGGGCGGGAGTCGAGCACACCGGCCGCGTCGATACGTGAGGATGACAATGTGTCCACGACGAGACCGCGCATGGGGCCGCGGGCCCATGCGCTGAAGGGCGGCGAGAAGCCCTGCTTGCGCCGTGAGAGGATAGCCTTGGGCAGAAGCTCGGCAGCAGCCTGCTTGAGCGCCCACTTGCCACTGGTGCCGCGCAGCTTGGCGTCGTCGGGGAGCGCGAGTGCGAACTCGATCAAGGACGTGCGCAGGAATGGGGCGCGCGACTCGACGCCATGGGCCATCGTGCAGCGATCGACCTTGGTGAGCAGGTCGCCTGAAAGATAGGTTTCAAAGTCCAATAGCTGGTAGGCGGTGAGGGGCGCTCGATTCGGGCTCATGAGCTGCATATCGCTCAATTGTTCGGACAAGTGCTGGGAGTGCGCGAGTGGCGCATTGGGAGCAACGCCTGCGCGCAGGTCGGGATGCAGTAGCGCCAGGGCTTCTTCGGGCCGTGCCGTGCCGAACCAGGCCAAATGCCGCTCGAACGGCGCCAGCCCTCGCACGCCCAGGAAGCGCTCGAGCATGTGCGCAATGGTGACATGGTGGTGGCGAGGCCGGAAGCGTCGGGCCAATCGCACCATGAGTTCGGCAAGCCCCGCGGGAACTTGCGCAGCGATGCCGCTATGGCGGTGGCCAAGATAGGTCGGGTACCCCGCGAACAACTCATCGCCCCCTTCGCCCGTGAGGACGACGGGAACATGCCGCGAGGCAAAACGCGCCAGCGCCCAAGTGGGCAACACACTGGGGTCCCCGAGCGGCTGGTCCATGTCAGCGGCCCAAGTGGTGAAGGCTTCCTCGCCCTCGGCGGCGGTCATCACGAGTTCATGGTGATCGGTGCCGATCGATTCGGCCACGCGGCGTGCATAGGAGCTTTCGTCGTAGCCACGGTGGGCGAGAGCCATGCTGAATGTGGGGAAGTGCCGCCCGCACTCGCGTGCGGCGAGCGTTGCGACGAGTCCCGAGTCGACCCCTCCCGAGAGGAAAACGCCGAACGGCACATCGGGAGGAACACGCGAGAGCACGGCGCTGGAAAGCGCTCGGTGGGTCTCCTGCGGCGCATCTTCCGAGCGACAACTGGGAACACCTGAGACGAGCGCATCCCATGGGCGCCAGTAGCGGCGGCGTTTGCAATGCTGGCCGCGCACCGTGAGGGTGCAGCCCGGAGGCAACTGCCGAATGGCCGAATAGGCGCTATCCTCGCCCGCAAAGTAACCGTGCACAAGATAGCGTGCGACCGCGCTGGGGGAAGGGTCGCGCGAGACCCAGGGCAGGGTCACGAGTGCGCCCGGCTCCGAGGCGAATGCGAGGCGTCCGCCGGCCTGGCTGATGAACAGCGGCTTCTCGCCGGCGCGATCACGCGCCAGCGTCAGTTGCCCGATCGATCGATCCCAAAGGGCAATGGCGAACATGCCTTCGAGGACCTCTGGGAAATCGGCGCCGCGCTCTTCATACAGGTGTGGGAGTAGCGCGGTGTCGGGGCCAACGGGCACCTCGTGGCCCCGCGAGCGCAGGCCGGCTGCGAGCTCATCATGATTATAGAGTTCGCCGTTCGCCACGCCGATCACATCGCCGGTCTCGCTCTCGAGCATTCGGGCGGGTTGGTTAGGCGCAACGATCGCAAGTCGCGCAATCCCCATCGCGCATGCGCCGCCATCCCAGAGTGCCTCCCCCGAGGGGCCGCGGTGGCGCATGCGCGCGACCATCCCGCGCACGAACATGAGTCGTTCGGGCGGGGACAGGTCAGGAGCAATCAAGCCGGCGATGCCGCACATGGATGGTCAGGACTCCGAGACAAGCCTCAAAGGTGTGGATTGCGGCGGTAGGCGAGGAAGCGCGCGTCCTTGTGGAACAGGGCGTAACCCGAAGGTGGCACGGCGCGCGCGCGGCGCACTTCCCGCACGACCACGTCCGCTTCGGGGGCGGCGCCCGGCTCGTCGTACAACCGCCACTGTCCACGCCGGCGCAGCGTCGTGCGGTAACGCACCACATAGTTGCTCGTGATGGGGTGTCCGAGTCTCGAGACCACGCTCGAGGGCCTTCCCAACAGGAAATCGGTGCCAGGACTATAGCAGTCCTCGAAGCGAACCGTCTTGGCCCCGCAGGTCCGGATCGCCTGAGCCAATGGCTCGCCCGAGGTTTTCAGGGCTGCCGCGTGCAGCCATGGATACCCGGCGAACAGCAGTAATGGCGTGAAAAGTGCCACCGCCGCGAGCGCGGCGCGGGAACGCAGTCGGTCGGTCCAACCTTCGGCGGCCCACCACGCCAGTGCCGGGATCGCCGGGAGGAGATAGGTTACGAGTTTACTGTGAGAGAGCGAGAAGAACACCGCGGCGAAGAGCACGAAGCCTGCGGCGACCTTGGCCGAGGGCCGACTCGGCCAGCGCCAAGGCGTTGCGAGCGACCACGGCAGCGCTCCCGCCACCAACACGGCGGGCACGAACCAGAGTGGTTGGTCGCGTTGGAATGAGCGGCTGGTCATTCGCTCGAGCGATTCCTCGAGGAAGGCATAGCGCGCGTATTCGGGATGACGCTGCAACGCTGCCGCGAACCAGCCCCCCGCGCACCCGAACACCAGCAACCATCCGGGCCACCACGCCAACCATGCGAGCGGCGAGCGCGAGCGAACGCACAACGCGGCGGCGGCGCTGCCCCCGAGCGCCCACATCAGGATGACCGGGCCCTTGACCAATATGCCGAGCGTGACTGCGGCAAACATCCCTAGTCGGCGTCGCCCCGAGGCGCCCTGTTCCACTTCGAGCGCCAACAGCGCCCACACCACCGTGACGCAGGTCGCGAGCAGCATGTCGAAGATGACATACGCGGACAACCCGGCGAACAGTGGCGCGGCGGCGGTGAGCACGAGGACACGCAGCGCGAAAGCCGGCGAAGCGAGGCGGAGGGCGACCTGCGCCAGGACCAGCAGGGTCGCGAGCGAGGCGAGTACCGCCGGAAGGCGCACCGCGAGTGGGGTGGGACCAAGTCCCCGGATGAACAGGGCCCCGGCGGCGAACAAGGCAGGCGGCTTGTCCAGGTAGGGCATCCCCGCCAAATGCGGGATCACCCAATCGCCATCGGCGGCCATCTCCCGCGCGACCTCGGCGTTGCGGCCCTCATCGGGATCCAGCAGCGGGAACCCGAACGCGATGGCGAGCGACAGAACCGCCGAAGCGGTAAGGACGAGCCACGCAGCGCGGGGCAGTGAAGGGGGGTGGGCCATGGCGGTCGCCGACGGTAGCACAGCGGCCGTTTGGGCAGCTTGCCAAACAAAGGGCTCATCCGGTCGTTGCCCGCGCGCGTAGAACTTGTGTCACCGGCCCCTGCGCCTCTCGATCACTCGTTCGGGCCTGACCACTCGCCAACACCCCCCCGCTCCCCGGCGCATGCCGGCCCGAAAGGAAACTTTGTCATGAAGAAGACTTCACTCGGACTCGCCGCGCTTTTGTTGTCGGCGCTCCTCCTGCCCACGCTGGCCTCGGCCTCGAGCCATAGCGAGGCCCCCGGGACCTCCCGCGACCGCATGATCGACGATACCGACTTGTACGCCTTCGTCAGCCCCGATGCTCCAAACAGTGTGACGCTGATCGGGAACTGGGTGCCACTGCTGGAGCCCAATGCCGGTCCGAACTTCTACGCATTCGACGATGACGCCAGCTATTATCTGCGTGTTGACAATGTCGGCGACGCGGGCGACCACATCGAGTTCCAGCTCAAGTTCAAAACGCATGTTCGCAACGGCAACACATTCCTGTACAACGTTGGCCCGGTGAACCACATCACCGATGCCACGCTGAACGTCTACCAGACTTATACGCTGACCCGTTTCGATAACGGTGTGCCGACGGTGCTCGGCGCCGACCTGCCCGTGGCGCCCGCGAATGTTGGTCCCACCTCGATGCCCAACTACGATGCGCTGGCGGCCGAATGCGTGCGCACCCTGGGCGATGGCACGAAGGTGTTCGTCGGGCCGCGTGACGATCCATTCTTCGTCGACTTGGGAGCGATCTTCGACCTGCTCACCATCCGCGCGCTGCCGGGTGACCGCGGTCGCGGTCGGGACGGTGTCGCGGGGTACAATGTGATGACCGTGGCGATGCAGATTCCGATGACGCGCCTGACGAAGGATGGCCAGACTCCCAACTCCAACAACTCGATCATCGCGATCTACGACGCCAGCGAGCGTCCGGCGAGCCGCACCCTGAATGCCGATGGCACGCACAGCGTCTCGGGCGCGGATATCCAAGTCTCGCGCTTGGGCATGCCGCTGGTGAACGAAGTGGTGCTGCCGATCGGGGTGAAGGACCGCTTCAATGCTTCCTCTCCAACGGACGACGGCCAGTTCCTGAGCTATGTCACCAACAGCGAGGTCGCTGGGCTGTTCACTGCGCTCTATGGAATCTCAGTCCCTCCGGCACCCCGCAACGATCTGGTCGCGGTGTTCCTGACGGGTGTCCCCGGCCTGAACCAGCCGACGGGCGTGGTCGCCTGCGAGAAGTTGCGCCTGAACATGGCCATCCACGCTGCGCCGGTGCCCAATCGTATGGGCGTATTGGCCGGCGACATCGCTGGTTTTCCCAACGGTCGCCGTCTGACGGATGACGTGGTGGACATCGCCGAACGCGTGGTCGCTGGCGTGCTCGTGCCTGGTTTCAATATCGAGCCCAACAACCGGCTCGGCGATGGCGTGGATTACAACGATCGGCCGTTCCTGCCGAGCTTCCCGTATGTCGCCCCGCCGTTCTCGGGCTTCGATTCACCACACTCGAAGCAGGCCCGTCCGAACCCGTCCGGTGACCGCCCGACCAGCGGCGACAGCGACGTCAAACGTGGCCTCGGGGAAGAGGGCGACGCGGCCCTGGCGCCCAAGTCACTCGAGAACGAGGCAGGCCAGTCCGAGGTCAAGGCCGAGCAGTTGGGCCTGCAGTTCGGCGGCAAGAACCCGGCGTCGGCACATGACCTGCGCTATTCGATTGCCGAGAAGGGGCACGTCTCGCTCGCGATCTTCGACTTGGCGGGCCGTCAACTGCGCACCCTGGTGGACCAGGAAGCGGCAGCGGGCACGTTCTCGGCACGTTGGGATGGCCGCAATGACGATGGTTCCATGAGTGCCAAGGGCGTCTATTTCGCGCGCTTCGTGGCCGGGACCAACGCTGCCGATACGAAGAAGATCGTGCTCGAATAACCACCCGGGAATATCTCGAATGGAAGAGGGCTGGCGGACAACCGCCGGCCCTCTTCCCATTGCACGCGGGCCAGCGCAACCGCCTCCGGGTCGCAAACGCAGGGCAGTCCCGTATGATGCCCGGGAGGCTCGCCCGTGGAAATCCAGGGACAGCTGCACCTGAGCGTGAGACAGGGAGGGAGTCGCCGTGGAACTCGGTTTCGTCGGACTCGGACGCATGGGCCTCAACATGACGCTGCGCCTGGTGCAGGGGGGGCATCGCGTCGTGGCCTGGAACCGCAGTAGCGACAAGGTGCAGGAAGCGGCATCCCATGGGGCGGTGGCGGCCGCCTCGATTCCGGAACTGGTCGGCCTGCTTGCCGCGCCACGCGTGGTGTGGGTGATGTTGCCCGCGGGCGAGGCGACCGATGACATGATCGACCACCTGACCCCATTGCTCGGCAAGGGGGACCTCATCGTCGATGGCGGCAATACCAACTACCACGACGATCAACGGCGGGCGAAGCGGTTGGCCGAATCCGGAATCCAATACGCCGATGTCGGCACCTCGGGCGGTATCTGGGGGCTCAAGAACGGCTATTGCATGATGGCCGGTGGTGAGCCGGACTCGGTCGCCCGACTACAGCCTGCGTTCGACACGCTGGCGCCGCCGCAGGGATGGCTGCACACCGGTCCAGTCGGAGCCGGACACTTCGCGAAAATGATCCACAATGGAATCGAGTACGGCATGATGCAGGCGTACGCCGAGGGCTTCGAGATCCTCAAGGCGAGCGAGTTCGAGTTCGACCTGGCGAAGCTGTCGCACCTTTGGAACCAGGGCAGTGTCGTCCGTTCATGGTTGCTCGAATTGGCCGAACTCGCGTTTGCCAAGGACCCAGCGCTCGAGAAGATCCGCGGCTACGTCGAAGACTCGGGCGAGGGGCGTTGGACCGTGCTTGAGGCAATCGAGAAGAACGTGCCGGCCGAGGTGCTCACGCTCTCGCTCATGCGCCGCTTCCGCTCGCGCCAGGAGGACACTTTCACGGACCGTGTGCTGGCGGCGCTGCGCGCTGAGTTCGGCGGGCATGCGGTGAAGGAGAAGTAGCATGACGGCACGCGTCGAGGTGGCACTCGATTCCTCTCTGCCAGAACGTTCGGTCATCGCCCCGCCTTGCGTCATGGTCGTGTTCGGCGCCACTGGCGACCTCACGCGCCGCAAGCTCATGCCGGCGCTTCACAATCTGCACGCGGGTGGTTACCTGCCAGATTGCTTCGCGACGGTGGGATGTGCCCGTCGCCCCTGGAGCCGGGAGCAGTTCAACGCCGAGATGCGCGCGGGCGTGGCGGAGCATTCGCGTACGCCGCTGGAGGGGCCTTCGTGGGAATGGTGGACGTCGCGACTCGAGTATGTGAGCGGCGACTTCAAGGATCCCAGCACCTACACCCGGCTCGCGCAGATGCTCGCCCAGCTGGACTCCAGGCACGGGACCGCGGGTAATCGACTCTTCTATCTGGCCGTTCCACCCGATGAGTTCGCCGCGATTCTCCAGGGTCTGCGCGATGCAGCACTGATCGTGCCCGCGGATGCACCCACCTTTTCGCGCGTCATCGTCGAGAAACCCTTTGGCCGGAGCCTTGAGACCGCCAAGCAGCTCAACGCGCTGGTGGCCGAGGTGCTCGACGAATCGCAGACGTTCCGGATCGATCATTATCTGGGCAAAGAGACGGTGCAGAACATCATGGTCTTCCGGTTCGCGAACTCGATCTTCGAGCCGCTGTGGAACCGCAAATACGTCGATCATGTCCAGATCACCGCGGCCGAGACCGTGGGCGTGGGGACGCGCGGCAAGTTCTACGAGAGCACCGGTGTATTGCGGGACATCGTGCAGAACCATCTGCTCGAGGTATTGACGCTGTGCGCCATGGAGCCTCCCAACAGCGGGCACGCCGATGATGTTCGTGGCGAGAAACTCAAAGTCCTCAAGGCGCTGCGCCAGCCCTGGAGCGACACGGTTCCCAATGACGTTGTCCTGGGGCAGTACGAAGGGTATCGGTCCGAGCCCGATGTCGCTCCGGATTCAAACCAAGCGACATTCGCCGCGTTGCGCGTATACGTGGACAACTGGCGCTGGCAGGGAGTGCCCTTCTACTTGCGCGCTGGCAAGCAAATGGCCGAGCGGGTGACGGAGGTCTCGTTCCACATGCAGCAGATCCCGCTGTCCCTGTTCGGCAGCGGTGACCTGTGCGAGCACGTGGAGCCCAACGTCATCACGTTGCGCATCCAGCCCGAGGAAGGGATCCAGATCCGGTTCGCTTCCAAGGTGCCGGGACATGATTTCAATGTCGGTCCCGTAGTCATGGACATGACTTACAAGGAGGCCTTCGGCGGGGAGCCACCCGAGGCTTATGAGCGGCTGTTGTTGGATGCGATGAAGGGTGACGCAACCTTGTTCTCGCGGCGCGACGCGGTCGAGACGTCGTGGGCGTGGATCCAGCCCGTGCTCGACCATGTGGAGTCAAGACCCGCGATCGTGCCGTACGCGGCGGGGTCGTGGGGGCCAGCGCCCGCCGATCGCCTCATCGAGCGCGACCGGCGACGCTGGCGGAGTCCTTGATGCCACATCCCGCACCCGTCGTGATCCCGGATGAGGCGATGTTGTTCGACGCCGCGGCCCGGGTGGTGCGCGATGTGGGGGCGAAGGCGATTTCCGACCATGGCGATTTCCGCGTGGCGTTCCCGGGAGGGCGCACCGCGCGTGCCTTGTTGGAGCGCTTGGCGGGTGAGCCCTTCCGCACTCAAATCGAATGGGGCCGCGTCATGGTGTTGTTCGCCGACGAACGTGCGGTACCTCCGGATCATGCAGAGAGCAATTATCGATTGGTACGCGAGGCACTGTTGGATCCATTGGGTGCCGAGGCACCACTCACGCGGCGCATGGCCGCCGATTCGCCGGACCTGGGGCAGGCCGCCCGCGACTACGCCCTTGAGTTGGAACGACCACTCGACCTGGTGGTGTTGGGAGTTGGCGAGGATGGCCACATCGCCTCGTTGTTTCCGGGTTCGCCCCTACTGCTCGCGAGCGAGGCGCGAGTGGGTGCTGTTTTCGACAGCCCCAAGCCCCCGGCCCGGCGACTCACGCTCCTGCCGCGAGCGCTGGCCGAAGCGCTCAGCGTGTTGGTGCTTGCGACGGGCGCGGCGAAAGCAGGGGCAGTTGCAGCGGCCTGTGCCGAAGAGGGCGACATCTCGACATGTCCGGCCCGACTCGTACGCTCGGCCGCGTGGCTATTGGACATCGCAGCTGCGGCGGTCGTGGACGGAGGCGATTCCGCTCGATGAAGCAGGCGGCGCCATCTGGCACCGCCTGCTTCAAAGATCCCTACGGGCGCGGGCCA
The DNA here is from genome assembly GCA_039917105.1 of Candidatus Eiseniibacteriota bacterium. GTDB lineage: Bacteria > Eisenbacteria > RBG-16-71-46 > RBG-16-71-46 > RBG-16-71-46 > CAIXRL01. The sequence continues at coordinate 30,965 of JBDSKE010000044.1, forward strand.
GCCAGCTCAGATCTGCTTGCGCGGGCGACCCGGGCCTCGACGGAGCGGCGTTCCGAACAGTGCGTTCAGATAGGAAGCGACTTCCTCGCGCACGATTGCGGGCAGGATCTCGCGCACCTTGGCCTGTACGCCAGCCCGCACCTGGGCGGAAAGGTCGCTGCCCGTCGTGCGCCCAGCCGCCGTGGGCGCGCTCCCGACGACCTTTGGACGTCGGCCACGCTTGCCGACAATGCCCTTTTTCTTTCGCCAGGAATAGTAGGTCACGGGCTTGACACCGAACCTCTTGTGGACCTGGTCTGCAGTGAGGTCGTCCTTCGCGGCTGCCTCCAGGATTTCCTGCCGCTGTTTCTCGGTATAGCTCTTCTTGGATCGCTTGGCCATTTCGCTACCTCGTTCGGGGGAACGGAGAAATGCGATCGAACCGTGCAGGGTCAAGTACAATTGGCCACAATTGCCATGGGCGGTCAATACCAACTGTCGTGCCAACCTCCTCACGCCACGAATATGAAATCGGTCATTTCCGCCATACCACACGACGTTAGCTTGCGCCGCCATTTTGTCCGGGTCTGGGGCGCGAGGAAGGCCAACACGATTGGTGGATACAGGCCTTCGAGCATGCATTGGTTGGGCGCACCTGCGCGAACCACCCGCGTTGCCAGTGGCCCGAGCGCCGCGGCCCAGCGCTCCAGGCTCTTGCCGACCCCGACGATTGTGGCGCGTCGCGGACCCAACCACCGTCGCAGGGCGTCGGTCTTCAGTTCGGTGAATCGCTCCTGGGCGTAGCGGGGGTCCGTGCGCGTTGAGCTGGCGGCATGCTGGCGCCACGCGTACAACCGGCGAGGGAGTTTGGCGAAGCGAACTCCGCTCTCGAACATCCGGATCCACAGGTCCAGGTCCTCTGCCCAGCCGCGCTCGCGCCAGCCCTGGACGTCACCGAGCGCCTCACGGCGGAGCAGGGCGGTGCCGTGGCAGAGCGGACTGTCGATGAGGCGTTCGCGTGCCATGTGCTCGTGTGTGAGCAGTGAGTCATGCCATGTCACCCAGCGCCGCATGCCCTCGCCATAAGCTCGATCCGGGAACAAGCGCACGCGCGAGCCGACCACGCCCACATTCTCATGGGCATCGAGATGCGCCACTTGCTCCGAAAGCCGTTCCCGATGCGAGAGGTCGTCGGCATCATGTCGCATGAGCAGTTCCCCATGCGCTTGGGCGAGGGCGGTCTGCAGCGTGGCCGGCAGGCCGGCATGCTCGGCTCGGATCACACGCAGACGTGGTTCGTTCGTGGCAAGCGACTCCAGCAACTCGCCCGAGTGATCGTTCGACCCATCATCGACCGCGACGATCTCGAAGTCGCGATAGGTCTGTCGCGACAAGCTGGCGAGCGACATGGCGAGCCATGGCGCGGCATTGCGCACGGGGAGCAGCACGGAGACGCGGGGCATGGGCTCCATGCTAGCCGAGGTGCATCGGAGCCGTCCCAGGTCGTCCCATGGGCCTGCGCATGGTCCGGGTGTTATCGTCTGGCCCATGGCCGGACACAAGCTCCTCATCCTCGGTGGTGGATTCGGTGGGCTCGATGTTGCACGCGCGATGGGTAAGTCACGCGAGGCGCGCGGTTATTGGGACACCTTGCTCCTGGACAAGGAGAACTTCTTCCAATTCAACCCGCTCTTGCCGGCAGTTGCGGTGGGCGCTGTCGAGACCCGGCACATCGTGTATCCGCTGCGCGAAATGGCCCGCATGCGGCATATCCGGTTCCACAAGAACAAAGCCATCCATATCGACCTGGAAGCTCAACGCGTGCAGTTGCACAATGACCGAGTCGAGTCCTACGACACGCTCGTGATTGCTGTGGGAAGCGTCACGAATCACTTTGGCGTGCCGGGCGCCGCCAAATACACGCGCCCCTTCAAGAGCATCGTCGATGCCATGACGCTGCGCGCCCGCGTCGTGGAGTTGTTCGAGATGGCCGAGCAGGCCGAAAGCGATGCGCAGCGACGCCGGCTCCTGTCGTTCGTGATCATCGGTGGGGGCGTCACCGGCGTCGAGGTGGCGGCCGAACTCCTGGAGATGGCGCGGGAGACGCTATTGCCACGTTATCCCTCGCTGTCGACCTCGCACCTGAGCGTGGCGATCATCGAGGGCGACGCGAAGTTGGTGCCGACCGCTCGCCCCGACCATTCGGAGTACGTCCGTCGCTTTCTCGAACACCGCGGTATCCGCCTGGAACTCGGCGCGCGCGTCATCCGGGTCGAGGACAAGCGCGTGCACCTGGCCGACGGACGGGCGCTCGAGGCGTTCACATTGATCTGGACCGCGGGCGTCGCGCCGCCGCCGCTGGTCCAGGAGTTGCCATTGCAGAAGCACAAGGATGGGCGCGTGCGAGTGGATGAGTTCCTGCACGCGCTGGGCACCGATGGCAGGCCCCGCGAAGAGGTGTTCGTGATCGGCGATTGCGCGGCCTCACTTCGGGCGGACGGCCGCATGCAGCCGCAGTTATCGCAGACCGCGATCGCGATGGGCGCACACGTGGGCCGTTCACTGCTTCGCATCGCGCGCGCAGAGCCGCCCGAGCCGTTCCAGTTCCACGATGTCGGCTACATCATCTCGCTCGGCAAACACAGTTCGGTGCTCGAGTTGTTCGGGGTGCCGTTGTCGGGCAAGCTCGCTTGGCTGCTGTGGGCCGCCGCCTATCTGGTGAAGATGGTGGGGGTGCGCAAACAGATCGAAGTGGGCTTGGACCACTTGACGCATCTGGTATTCGAGCATGACACCTCGCAGATCCTCGCGCGGCGGGCCATCCTCACAGACGACGAGCTCGATCTGTCATTGGGACCGACCGACACTCCACAGTGAACGCAGGGAGCCCATGGAATCCTTCGACCTGGTCGTGATCGGGAGCGGGCCGGCGGGGCAGCGCGCCGCGGTGCAGGCGGCCAAACTCGGCAAGCGGGCGGCGATCATCGAGCGCCGCCACGCCATGGGAGGCGTCTGCATCAATACCGGTACGATTCCCAGCAAGACCATCCGCGAGGCCGTCCTCGACCTCTCGGGCCAACGCCAACGCAGGCTGTATGGCGAAGATTTCGCACCAAGGCGGCGGCCCACCGCGCAGGATCTGCTCGCGCGCGCGTTGCAGGTCATGAACGCTGAGCGCGAGGTCATCCGCCAACAACTGCAGCGCAACGGCGTTCGCATGTTCGAGGGTGAGGGGCGATTCGCTGCGCCGAACACCCTTGTGGTTCAGGATGGGGATGATATCACCACCATCCAGGCCACGAACGTCGCGATCGCTGTGGGCACCTTGCCCGGCCTGCCCAGCGGGATCCAAGTCGATCACACCGTCGTGCTCACCAGCGACGATATCCTCTCGCTGAAGCAGTTGCCGCGCCAGATGATGGTTGTGGGCGCGGGCATCATCGGCTTGGAGTACGGCAGCATGCTCGCCGCATTGGGCGTGGATGTG